>NZ_JBNPXV010000004.1:371643-375209 GCF_050433125.1 Roseimarinus sediminis
GCAAAAAAAATGTTTTTACAGTCATTACAAGACTTGTTGAAGCCGAAAAAACGTTTTTACAGGTCCGAAGAAAAAAAAATTGGTCAAAAAAACGTTTTGACAGCCATGACAAAACTTATTGACAGCAAAAAAACATGCTGACAGCGCGCTCGTGCTTGCGTCGACGCAAAAAGAAACATTATCCTGAAACTTTTTTCATGTTGGCCCCGATGAGCAGTCGAAAATGCACTGCGAAGCATGTTGATGGGCTTTTAAAGAGATTGAAGATTAACGATCAACGATTGAAGATTAACGATCAACGATTGAAGATTAAAGATTAACGATCAACGATTGAAGATTAACGATTAACGATTGAAGATTAACGATTGACGATTTGTCCATGCCTAAATAACGTTGACCGAATTAGACGTAATTTTATTCTTTTTCTTATTCATCAAATCTAACTGATGATGTTTATTTTCTGTTGACTTTGGGAAATAACTCTGAACTTTTGAAGAGTTATTCTCAAAGTCAATAGAATAGGCCGTTCGATATTGAACCGGTGTCATTCCTTTTAAAGCCTTATGTGGCTTTTCATTATTGTACATATGTTCGGCTCTTTTAAGCTGTTTTTTTAGTTCTTCGAATGTTTCGGGCGCATATGAATAAAGATAACTGTTTTTAATAGTTCCGTTTAACCTTTCAGCATGTGGATTTTCAAACACACTTTCTTCAGTCATTGAGTTGCTCATTTTCAGCTTTTTCGTAAGCTTTTTAAATTCGGTGCTATAATACTGTCCGCCTCCGTCGGAATGGATGATCGCTCCTGCAAGGGCGGCTTGTCCGCGATTCTTTTTTACCTGCAACAGGGCCGGCAAGGTGGTGTCTTCCGTTCGCAAACTTATGCTCGCACAAGATCCAACTATTTCCCGGTTGAACAAATCCATGATCAAGGTGATGTAATAGAACTTTCCATGCATTTCATAATAGGTGATGTCACTCACCAAAACCTGGTTTACAGCTGTAACCTCAATCCCTTTAATCAAATTAGGGAAACGGGTCACTCCTCTGCTATCTGTGGTTATCCGGAAGTTCTTTTGTTTCCTTACCCGGTAGCCTCGTTCAAAACAGAATTGCTCAAATTTGTCCCTTCCCATGCCTTGTGGATTTAGCTTGAAGTAAATCTCACGAACGCCCATACATGGGTGATCTTCCCGAATTTTGTTGACCAGCATTAATACCTGTTCCGTATACCCCAAGTGTGCTTCCTGACGCTGTAACATTTGATAAAATGACTGCTTTTTTACTGATATTGCACTAAAAAGATGGCTCATTTTGATCCCAAGTTTTTCCCTGGAGCTCCAATACCAGAGGAGGGTTGCGAACCGAATTTTTTTTTAATATCTACTTTATACGTGCTCTCAGCAATTTCAATCATCTTGTCCTGAAAATCAATCAACAACTGCTTCTGACCAACAACCCGCTCAAGCTCTTTTATCCGATCTTCCAGATTGCTAATTTTTTTTGTGTCGCTTTTGGATTCAACCACTTGTCTTTCTTGCCTCTTTGCCATATTAGAATATTTATAAAGCCACTTGTAAACAGAAGTCCTGCTTACTTTGTGAACCTTACAAATATCAGAAATACTAACCAGATTTTTTTCCAGTTCTTGAACTCGTTTCTTCTTGAAATCAGCACTAAAATATCGGCATTGCTTTAGATGTTGTTCATCATTAAAAAATCCAATTTGTTTCATTTGTCAACCTTTTTTTTGGTCAACGTTTTTCAGGCACTGACAATTAACGAAAGCATTTCCCTTTTTTCATAGGCAGTACCATTTTCAGATGGAAGATTAATAGAGTCATTGAGGAAAAGGAAAATGGAAGAAGGAAGAAGGAAGATGGAAAAATGGAATCATGTATCAGGTATCAAGACACAAGACAAAAAGTTAGGAAGTCAGTAAGTCATTGGTCAATGAGTCATTTCTGCTGATTCGTACCGTGTTGGGAGGCGCTAGCTCCGACTCGCGCATTTTAATGTATACAGGCATGACAGATTCCAATAATGATGAATTGAAACCCCGTTCGAACCGCTTTGCCCTTTGCTCCCGGCTCCATGTTCCCTACTCCATGCTCTCTGCACTCTGCGCTCCACCCTCCGCAATTATCCAAAGCGGCAGCGCCGCGATAATGTTTATAGCAGAAAAGTACGACACAGGAAGAGAGGTGCAACGCACCGGAAATTAAACAGTTGATGAAGGGGTAGAATGATTTTATTAATTGAAAATCCCTTCGAAACGTGAGCCCTCGGCTCTCCGCCCTTTGCGCTAGCCCCCATTCACATGCATTTTATACCCATCTGGCCACCAACAAGATCAAAACAATAAAAGCCTTGTTGATTAACAATAATTATTCATAAATTAGTCACGATATAAAAGGAATAAACGCAATTGCGTTTATTCTGCTGTTATAAAGCATTTAAACTGCCCGTGAACATTATGAATAGTGAGAAAATATGACCGACAATGAGGATAAATACATTTATATATCTAATCAAGCTGATTTAGATTACCTGATAAAGAGGATTAATAATGGTCCATTGGTTGCTCATGAATTTAAATTTACTGAAAGGGATTATTTCATTGCTCTATTTGAAGCGTTAAAAATTGATTATGAAGAATTCACCAAAACATATTATTATTATGACAAGCATCGACAACTACATATATCAGAGAGTGAATTTAAATATGTATGGATTAGCACATACGGATTAATAGCAAAGGATAAATCAACAACAAATAAGGCAGTTAATGCTTGTGTTAATCAGTACACTACTGTATCCTTATTATTGGACAAGGCAATTGAAATTTGTTCTGATGAGAAAGTATATGATGTTGATGGTTATAACTTTGGCGTTTTAAGTGAATTGTCCCCTGCATTATTTCATAATCTTTTATTTTATGTTGAAGTATTATTCAAGGGATATTTGTCATTGAACGGTTGCCAAACACCACACAGTCATAAAATATCTGACTTACATTTAAGACTAATTGACACAATGTTTGAGAAGAATCATAATGACACACTTTTTCAAGCTCAGATTATTGACCCACTTGCAAAAATTGTGAATCATGTAGAATCTATTCCTGGCGACTTTAAAGAACAATTTGTAAAGTACGACGATAATCCAGACGATTCAACTGTGATTCTTTTTCAACCCGACTCACTAAATGAAATAAAACAAGTAATCGAGCTTAGTGATGATTTCATCAGAGATTATTTCTATACTGGAAATGAAACACATTATCTTAATACTGGACTATTTCAAAGGATTTTAGATAAGGCTAAAGATGAAGATGAAAAAATAAAGGTAAGATTAATGTATGAGCACTTTATTTCGAAAGACAAATTGAAATGAAACAAGAAAAACGCTTTATAATAAATAGGAATTTGAGCGGCGCGCAGCGCCCAGCAAAGATTTTCCGCCAGCTGGCCATAGCCGTTAACCTAAGGAAGACAGGGCTTGTTTAAATACCTGACAGTGTGTTTGTTTTCCTTTCTTTTTTTCAATAATTAGATCTTTCATTA
>NZ_JBNPXV010000005.1:0-330492 GCF_050433125.1 Roseimarinus sediminis
GCAAAGGACGGAAAGCCCATAAAACGCTTCGCCAGCGTCCTTTCGAGAATCTTGTCAAGTACAAACACTTATTGGATATCGAAAAATATGCGAGCATGAAGTTCCATGCGAAAGCTACAGGAAGAACTCTATCGGTAAGCCGTATGAGCGAATAGTTCACGTACGGTTTGATGCAGGGGGCACTGATAGTTTATCCAGAATACGTACATTTATCGGTACTAATTTTGAGTAAGCTATCAGGCTCTACTCTACGCTTTAATATTAAAAAACCGAATTCGAATTTGACAAATTGCCGAAATTAGCATAAATTGCGTCATATAAATGACGGTATTATGAATTATTTAGTCAGAGACTTATCGGAGAATATTATCAGGAAGTTACAATCCAACAAAGTTGTAATAGTTTTCGGCGCTCGAAGAGTTGGAAAAACTGTTCTTGTAAAAGAGTTACTTAAAAAAATTGACGAACCTGTGCTTTCTTTAAATGGCGAGGATATTAATGTACACGACAAACTTGCAATTAGAAGTGTTGAGAATTACAAGCAACTTTTAGGTTCATACAAATTTATTTACATTGACGAAGCTCAAAAAATTCCGGAGATTGGCTTAAAACTAAAACTTATGATTGACGAAATTGAAGACTTGAAAGTAATCATCTCAGGCTCTTCTTCTTTTGACATTCATAAAGATGCTGGAGAGCCGTTGACTGGAAGAAAATACTCATTCAACCTTTTTGCACTTTCTGAGAATGAATTCAATCAGGTTGAAAATAAAATTGAAAAAATTGACAAAGTAAGGGAACGGTTAATTTTTGGCAATTACCCTGAACTACTGCAACTGCCTGACCGAGAAGACAAAATAGACTACCTGAATGAAATGGTCAGTTCATATCTTCTAAAAGATATCCTGGTTTATGAAAACATAAAGAATTCTCAAAAAATATTCAACCTCTTACGATTAATCGCATTTCAAATTGGAGGAGAAGTGTCATTGCAAGAATTAGGGAAACAACTTGGAATAAGCAAAAATACTGTAGAAAAGTATCTTGATTTACTAAGTAAAGTTTTCATCCTTCACAAAGTAGAAGGATTTAGTCGAAACTTAAGAAAAGAAATTACAAAAAATTCCCGATGGTACTTTCTTGACAATGGAATAAGAAATGCTGTGATTGCAAACTTTAATCCAATTGAATCACGAAATGATATTGGAGCACTTTGGGAAAACTATATGATTAGCGAACGGCTCAAATATCAGGAATACAATAGACTGTCATCTAATAATTATTTCTGGAGAACCTATCAGCAACAAGAGGTAGACTGGGTGGAAGAAAGAGATGGTTCTCTTTTTGGTTATGAATTTAAATGGAAAGAAGCAAAAGTTAAGATTCCAACACAATGGAAAAATGCTTATCCTGATTCTTCATTTGAAGTAATAAACAAAGACAACTTCGAAAAATGGTTGACATGAAAATACCAAAGCTACAATAAACAGGAATATGAGCGACGCGCAGCGCCCAGCGATGATTTCAGCCAACTGGCGGATTGAACTACATCTATCCCGCTACGGTGTGCTGTACTTAGGGTCTGCTGATTTAAAGTAGAATTCTGTATTTTTAATCAGCTTTTCCACATTGGCGGGACTTGGTTCATCGCGTGGTGATGTAAATACAAAGGCAATAAGCCCGGCTAATTAAAAACTAAGTAATGATGAAGAAGATCCTTTTATTGACAATTTTGACGATCGGATATTATCTTTCGGGTTATTCTCAAGCTGCTAGTCAAGTCCAACGTAAGCGGTTTCAGATCGATACTGCATTAATGAAGTTGTCGCAAATCAGTGATTTAACAATCTTGTCTTTTTATGAAAATAAAGATTCGTATGACTTGTTAAGCGACTCAATACTTCAACGCTTCCAATTTCACCCTGATTTGTCAAAGATCGAAGCAAAAAATGGACAAGATTATTTTTCAGTCGATATTGCAACATCAACATTTGACCAAATGCCCTGTCTTTACCCTCAGGGCTTTTCGACTATGCCCGTAATTGTACCTGATTCGACAGTGAATTATACCTTGCAGATAAAAAACTGGTAAAGTGACTGTTGCTGAGGAATTAATTGTGAATAAAGACGGCAAAGATGATTTTTTTCGGATCAGGTTATAGAAAAAATATTTCACAAAATTATTAAGAATATGGCCTTATGCTAAAAACGGAAAATTCGACATACAAAAAACGCACGATGAAGTATCCGATTTTAGTTTGAATACATTATTAATAAAATAATAATTATTATTATATTGCAATTGCTGCTTAATGAGACTGATCCGGGACATTGTGTATTGACATTTTGTCGATAAGCTGCTTTGAGATTCAGATTGGCAGTCCACTAAAAAACAAACAACTAAAACGTGAATACCAAAGGCTTGTTTATAATTGTCCTGACCATCTCCATCATCGGTTTTTCAAGCGGAGTTTATCACAAATACATCAAACCGTATTCGGAAGATCGACTACAAATAGAAAGAACAAATTTAAATGGAGAGAAAATACAGCGACAATTAAATCTTGGAGAAATGATTGTATTGCTGAACAGGCTTGAGTCAATCAAGAAAGCAAATCGGATTGAATCTGACGAAAATGATGTAGTTATAAAAAGACTAAAAACCATTAATGCTGTTTTAATTCTTGGAATGCTTCTGTGCGTTTTTGCATTTATATGGTCGATTCAAAAGTTAAGGAAATTGACGTTCAGACAGTATTGACTAAGATATTGCCAATCTTTTAACATTCAGATTTCGGTAATATCCACCCACTTTTAGGGTGATACATAGCTATATCAGTCAGCCAACAGAAGTAACACAAATGTTATTGGCAGTAAATATATTAGACTAATTCTTGAAAATTGACCTCCGATTAAAGAAATAAGATGACTAAAAAAATAATTTTTGGCTCCCTACTCATACTTCTAATTTCTATAGAAACTTACGCTCAATCTAAGCGGGTTGACAGAATGTGTGATGAGTTTATCCAAAGTGCATTCCTTTCAGTAAACAATCAGACATTCTTTATTGTGAAATGGGAAAACAAAGATACCCTTAAGTATCACATTGAAGGCAAGATGGATTTCATTTCTGAAAAAAGCTGGAATGTATTTGTAAATGAGGTAGGTATGCTGGTTGGAATGCTCATTGTAGAAACAGCGAATCCGGCTGAAGCAGACATCCAATTATATTTTGGAGAGCTTATCGATTATTTTAATAAATACAATATGTCCTACAAAAGTGAGCTATTGCTGAATGACAATTTTGACTATTGGTCGAGCAGGCGTTACAATAAGCAAAATCAACTTCTTTTTTCAAGTTTCTGTATCGTGACTTCTAAAACCAAAACTAATGATCGTGGCGTTTATAATATTAAAAGACTGTTTATCAAATCGCTAGGGCTATTGGGAGTAGTTGATTCAAGAAGAAGCCTTTTCAATGCCAATTCTGCTGAGCCACCAACCGGGTTATATATCCAAGACAAAAGACTCATTAAATTATTCTATTCCGACGCAATTAAAGCTGGGATGAATCTTGATGAAGTTAATAAAGCATTGGAAACATTAGATTTAGAAGCGCATTACAAAGAGAAACTTTAGAACTGGCGGTATGGAATGCCATATTTAATTGCCGGTTTCGTTCTCCCACTTTTTTGAGCGCAGCGGAAACGAGTGAGTGAATAAGTCGTTGCAGGTTTTGTAAGTGTAAATATTCCTTTGGCTAAGCCAGGCTGGTCAAGGCCTTCCTCATTGTCTTTCTGACCAATAACTTTGTGATGAGTGACTTTCTGACTTACTGACTCTTTCCTTCTATGTATTTTACAGCATGTTTTGGCTTTTGATGCATAGTACAATAAAATATTTTATTAAATTGTAGCACCAAAAACAAAACGCCATGCAGCTCACCAAGCCACTGCAAGCCATTCACAATTTAACGAAACAAACTCCAAAGGAAGCTAATTAAATTAAGGAACATTTCGAGAATATCCACCCAAATAAAATCAATAACAATGAGCAAGACGAATTTAATTTTAATGGCGATTCTGACTTTGATACTAATTACATCGTGTGAGAAAGATGAGATAGAAAAGCAGCTTGTTTTAACATTACAACCCGATGGAAATCAAGGGAAAGATGCTGTTATAAGTAAGATTGTTCCGGACAAAAATTTTGGTGAGTTAGAAGATATTCATCTGTATGCATGGACTCAGGATGGAATGCTGAATGTGAATAGAGTGGTAATTGATTTTGATTTATCTTCAATACCAACAGATGCACAAATAGATCGTGCATTTTTGTCGTTATATTTTAATAAAAACTCTCGATATGGTAACGAACATAGCGGGGATAACCGTTTTATTATTCAACGAATAACTTCAGCCTGGGATGAATCGACCGTTTCGTGGGACACTGAACCAGGCACTATAACAACTCATCGGGTAAGTGTAGATGGATCGATTGATACAGCACAAGATTTTACTGATATTGATATTACAACACTAATCAGAGATGTAATTGAAAATAAAGACAACAGTTATGGACTTATGCTAAAATTAGAAAATGAAGCGGTATATAAGCGATTACTATTCGCATCAAGTGATAATCAGGATAAAAGCTTACGACCCAAATTGGAAGTCTATTATACACTTACAGAGTAATAAATAAAACCAAACAACATGACAATCAGAACTTTTTGGACACTATTTCTTAAGATTCTTGGGATTTGGCTGGTATTAAGCGGCTTGACTGTGATCCCTCAGTTTATTAGTGCATTCACCTTTTTTGGAGACAATCCGCAGGAAAATCTACTAGTGGTAATTCTTGTAATCGTTATAATGCTGCTGACGGTTGGTCTGTATTTTGTCGTACTGAAATTGCTGGTTTTTAATTCAGACCGGGTCATCGATAAATTAAAGCTGGACAAGGGATTCGGGGAAGAAAGATTAGACCTGGCTATTTCGCTGAAAACGGTGCTCACCATCGCGACCATTGTTATAGGAGGACTTATTTTCGTTGATGCTTTGCCCATGCTGGGAAAACAGCTGTTCACCCTTATTCAGAAGAAAGCCTTATTTGTGGAAAACCCTCAGGTCAGCTGGATCATCTTTTATGCTGTGAAGGCACTTATTGGCTACTTTCTCATGACCAATAGCCAGGGCATCGTTGGTTTTATTAACAGGAAGACAGCCAATATGGATCAGTTATGAAGAAAGTATTGTTGTTATTAGCCGAAGGATTTGAGGTGTTTGAAGCAAGTGTTTTCATTGATGTCATCGGCTGGAATCTGGTACATGGAGATGGTTCTACTCAGCTGTTTACATGCGGCCTGAGAAAGGAAATTAAAAGTTCATTCGATCAGAAATTTATTGTTGATTATTTGGTCAGCGAAATTGAAAGCAGCGATTTTGACGCATTGGCAATTCCGGGAGGATTTAAACTTTATGGGTATTATAACGATGCGTACAATGACACATTTCTTGAATTAATTCGCAGGTTCAGGGCCGATGATAAAGTGATCGCTTCAATTTGTGTTGGTGCTTTGCCATTGGGGAAAAGCGGGGTTTTAAAAGGCAAAAAAGCGACCACCTATGCCAGTGCAAATAGTCGGGATGCATTGAAAGAATTTGGTGCCAATGTGATCAACCAGTCTATTGTGATGGATGATCAAATAATTAGCTCCTGGAATCCATCTACAGCGATGAGTGTAGCCTTATTGTTGCTTGAGATCCTGACAAGCACGGAGAATGCTGGCGACGTGCGTAAACTGATGGGGTTTTGAGGCCAGATAATAAAACATCTCATCAGCAGGGAATGAGTATTGAAGAAGTATCGAAACGTATTTTGGTGCCTGCTGAACTGATTTTAAAACGATTTGAGCCGGAAAACTAATCGCCTGTTGAAAAAGAAGAACTTTACGAACCTTAAAGTGTAATTGGTTGTTATTAAATTGATTATAATAAAAAAACCGAATCATGAAAAAATTATATCCAATCCTTCTTGCAGTGATTATGCTGATGTTCTTCTCCTGTGGAGAAGACAATGACATGGCACCTCAGCTGAATTTTGAAAAAATTGAAGGTTTTGTACAGAAAGGCCCCTACCTGAACGGAACGACCATAAGCATCGCGGAGCTGAACAGTGATTTGTCCCCAAGTGGAAAAATATTTACATCGCAGATTCTGGATAATAAAGGTTCTTTTGAGATAAGGAATGTCGAATTAACTTCCCAATATGTTGAGTTAATGGCCGATGGATTTTATTTCAATGAAGTAAAAAATGCAAATTCGTCTGCCCGGCTGACTTTACTCGCGCTATCCGATTTATCGAATAAGAGTAGCCTAAATGTTAATGTTCTTTCTTCTTTGGAAAAGAATCGTGTTTATTATCTTACTTCTCAGGGGGAAAGCTTTTCTGATGCGAAGAAAATGGCGCAACATGAAATTCTTTCCATTTTTGAAATAGACAAAGAAGAGATTGGAGAATCGGAGCAACTGGACATTTCGAAACCAGGTGATGATAACGCCATATTGCTGGCTGTTTCAGTCATCCTTCAAGGCTATCTGTCAGTTTCGGAGTTGTCTGAATTGTTGGCGAATATCAGTACCGACATTCGGGATGACGGGCAGTTGAACAGTCAGGCCTTAGGTTCTACATTAATCAACAATGCCAAAACTATTAATTTGGCTGCTATTCGAAGCATGCTCGAAAGCAGGTATGAGCTCCTTGGTTTAAATATTTCAGTACCTGATTTTGAAAGCTATGTCAATCAATTTATTGAGAATACAGATTTTGTGTTTACCGGATTCATTGAATACCCTGCAACAGGAAAGTACGGGAAAAATATTCTTGACAGAGAAGAAAGTAATTATAGCCCGGGTACTTATTCAATGAAAGCAGTATTGCCCGAAGGAACGAATTTAAAGGTCAAGCTTGGAGGTCAAAATTGGTATTTCCCGGCATTTCAGGATAATACAGGTTGGGAATTCTCTCCTATTAATCCTTCGGAAAATTCCCGAATATTTACTGCAACAAGGACAGGTGAAATTGATTTTGAGCTAGCATTTGGAAGTCGTAGTGACAGCACCGGTACCATCTATCTTCATGTATATGAAAATGATGACCAGGAGGCAACATGGACAAAAGAGATTGAAATGAATTAGTGTTTTGATCTTTGTGCATTATTGCAGCCCGATATTTTACTGCAAAAACGCACTGGATGTAAATTTGAGAATAAGAATTAGCCATCGGTTTTAATTTAAATGTTTCGTTCCTGCGAAACTCCCGGCATTGTTTCTATCCGTTTATTCTGGATTGAAATCCAGCGTTATCAAATGAATCGTTCCTTCGGAACTTGTTGAAAAGAAATGCTTTATAAATCGATTAATAAGCAGTAAAATTGTATTGAAAAGTTTTCCGGAAATACCGAAGCAGAAAACCGTTCATGAATAAAAAACCAAACCTAATAACGATGAATAAAAGACTTCCATTAATTGGCCTGGCAATTTGCCTTTCGGTTTTTGCATTCGGGCAGTATGAGAAAGAAATAAGCTCGGAGATTAAACGCGTTACTGTTTTTACAAAAGGTGCTCAAATAGAAAGGGAAGCAAGGCTTTCGTTACAGGAAGGGCCAATGATTTTAAAGTTAACGGGCCTCTCGCCGTATATTAATAAGAAAAGCATCCGGATTGATGGTGATGGCTCCTATACGATCTTGACCGTTCAGCATCAAAACGATTATTTGAATGAGTTGGAAAAAAACAAAGAACTTGAGACGCTCAAAAATCAGATTGAAGCCATTCAAATGAAGATGGAGGAGGAAGAAACCCGGATAAAAATAATCGAAGACCAACTGAATTTTCTGCATGCCAACAAAGAAGTCAACGGCAAAGAACAAAGTATTAACCCCGAAACATTCAGGTTGTTGAACGCAATTTATGGTGAAAGTGTTGAGACACTTTACCTTAATTTACTTCAAAGGCAAAGAAATATCTCGGACCATAAAAAGGAGTTGGCAAAACTGAAGAGACAAGAAAGTTCGATCAACAGTAAATCGAACCTGCCATCGGGAACCATTGTGCTTGCCCTTGAAGCGAAGCAAGCAAAAACCACCGTGATTTCTTTCAATTATCTGGTCGACAATGCAGCCTGGTATCCTTCGTATGATATGAGGTTTCTCGGATTTGACCAGGACCTGAACATTAGCTATAAAGCCAATATCCGTCAGAATACCGGGATTGACTGGAAGGATGTAAGCCTGGTTCTTTCAACGGCCCAAACCGATCTTTCGGCCAGCATACCCGCATTGAGTCCGTTCTATCTGCAGTTTCATTATCCCGAAATGGCAGATGTTCTGCAGGGAAGAGTGGCAGGTGTGCAGCTGTCCGAAAAAGCCGATGCTCCTGAAGCCAATTCTGAAATCAGGATAAGAGGAGTCGGCGCTGTGTCAGGACTTGCCAATCCCTTGTACATCGTTGATGGAAGGCTGCAAAATGATATTTCTTCCATCGACCCGGATCATATTGCAAAAATTGATGTGTTGAAGGATGCAGCAGCAACTGCCTTGTACGGTAGCCGGGGGGCAAACGGGGTGGTGCTGATTAGCACAAAATCAGCCGGCGACCAATCATCGCTTCCCTTAACAATTACATCGAAAAGAGAGACTTCGAATGAGTACCTGCTTGATGCTTCACAAACCATACCTTCGAACAACAAAACGACTACGGTGAGTTTCAGGGAAGCTGAAATTGAAGCCGATTTTGTATACCAGGCAATTCCCAAGTTGTCGGAAAATGTGTTCCTGATCGGGAGAATTAACGATTGGTACAAGGCGGAGCTAAGCGATGGCGAAGTGAATGTTTACCTTGAGCATTCGTATGTTGGCCAGTCGAAAATCAATACAGCACAGTTCAGCGATACCCTGGAAGTTTCGTTTGGCATCGACAATAATATCAGCATACAGCGCGAAAAATTGTCGGAATTTACAGCAAATCAATTTATTGGTTCGAATCGTACCGAAACCATCGCCTATAAAATATCACTCAGGAATAATAAAAGCTACCCGGTATCCATTTTGGTTTATGACCAAATTCCTATTTCAACAACGAAGGAAATTCAGGTTGAAACTTTGGATGTATCAGATGGTAAAGCGGACAGCGAAACAGGAAAAGTAGCATGGGATCTTTCGCTGAGCCCTAATGAAAATAAGGAGCTGATTATTAAATATTCGGTCAAATATCCCAAAGACAAAAGGGTAATCGTTGATTAATGCGTAGAAGAAATTTGTCATGCGAAAGATCTTACCGGGGCCCCATCCATTTGTATGAAAAAAACGATTTCAAGATTGCAAAGGAACACGATGATTATTATGTGATGAGAAAAAGTCTTAAACAACAATAGTCTTTTATAAACAGGGTGGTGAACAGCATAATAGCATGTAAGTTTTTTCTTATTAAAAAAAACTGATAGTAAATGAATAAGCTGTGAATATTGTTTGTAAATTGATCGATAAATAACAAAAACCCTGATTATGAAAAAAACAGCCCTGTTTTTCTTGTTTTGCATGTTTGCAGGATAAGTGCTATTCGCACAGACTACTTATGTTGGTGAACTGAATTTAAATCAAAAAGACAAAATATTTTCTTTGATTTCGCCCAACGACACGCTCTCGGTATCCATCGAAAAGAAAGACCTTGATTTTAATGCAGGTCGTGATTTCCAATTGATTAAAATTAAGAACAAGGAATACCAGTTAATTGTAAAGGGCGATTCAATTAAATTAAGTGAATCGAAATCGACGATTGAGTTTTCCAATGGATTGAAATTCAATGTTGTCACAAGAAAGGCCCATCAGCTGATATTGTCGAATGAAGCAGGAAGCACCGTTGTTGATGCACTTTATCGGTTAAAAGGAAATAACGCTGATTTTGAAATAACGATTTATGACAAAGAATCGGAGATTGAATTGTTGGCGTACGCGACCAAGTATTTGTACGAGATGAGCCATAACGAGGTGAATACAACCGTTCCCTACTACTTTTTTATGTATTGAAAAACAGTCGGTTTGTGCTGGTTGTGAAGAACAATATGGTAAAAACCCAGAGCAATTCCGAAATATCTCGGGAATATTATCACGTGTCATTAAAAAGAAATTTCATCTGCAATCCATCGATGTTGAATTAAAAACCGATAGGTTTCATCAATGTTTTGCTTTAGTAGTCGGGTGAGTTCGATTACATCAGGCACCAGCCCTGTAATTGCTTCATGGATGTATTCATGGGTGATCTGGTTACGAAGGTCACGTATTTCAATCAATGATTATGCTGAGTGTACGAGATTTATTTTTTCAGCATTATGTAACAATCAATAAACGGTAAAAAAGGCTCATGCAGCAGCATCCAGCTGGTACGAATAACTTTTTGTGTGTAAATATCTGCTGTTCTTCCAAACTCGGATGTTAATGAATCAAATGATTCCATTTCTTCGAAGGAATAGGCATCTTTTTGACCGATTTTCATGCACTTCTCAACAGATAGCTGAAGTGTTTCCAACGATTTTTGAAGCAACTTAATTTCTTCCTGCAAAAGTTTTTTATGAATTTGATCGTTCATAATTATCAGCTTAGTCGGAAATTATATCGTTAATTAACATTGCATTATCTGAAGCAATGGTTTTAAAAGTACTTTCTTCGTTATAAGTAAAATTAATCAGATCTATTTTTTGCCACCCGAAGTTTAGATAGAAGTCTACTTTGAATTTTCGTATTACAGATAAAGGGATTTTTTCCTCAGAAAGAACAAAAAGATCAATATCTCCTCCTTTTGCGTGATCGTTGATCCGGGAGCCAAAAAGATAGAGCGGATTGTCATCGAAATAATCCGTTGCAGCTTTTTTCAAAAAATGTATGATTTCTGGTTGAAGTCGCATAGTTCAAAGATAAAGAAAAGAAAACAGATTTAAAGCACAGAGCAGACCGATCGCTGTTGTAATTCATTTTGAGCTCTTAGCCATTTGCATTCATTTTGCCTCAGTTATTTGCTTACAAAAAACATTTCCGCATGAAGCCAGCAAATAATTTGAATCAGCCTTCCAATATTAGCATGGAAATGCCAGCACAAGACCCGCAGTCTTTCTTTTTTCTCAATGACTTTCTAACTACTGACTGTTCTTTTTTGTTACGAAATAAAAATAAACGTACGAATGTTGGTAAAAAGAAATAAAAACGTATATTTGAACCAGAAAAGTAAAATAATATGGTTTATGTCAGATAAGAGTAAAAATAAAAAGTGGGTGGCGCTGGTGGATGCAGCTCAGCAGCTTTTCTGGAAATATGGGTTTAAGAAGGTAACCGTAGAAGAGATTTGCAGGGAAGCAGGGAGCAGCAAGATGACTTTTTATAAGTTTTTCGGCAACAAGCAGGAGATAGCCAAAACAGTGTTTGACCGGGTGGTTGAAAGAAATGTGGCGCAGTTTAAGGACCTGGTTGAGACTGCCAGCGATGCCTCCGACCTGATGCAGCAAATGATGCAGATGAAAAAGGACGGCATTCATGAAATCAGCAAGGAGTTTTTGGCTGATTTTTACGCAAATCCTGAATTGGGGCTGAAAGATTACATCGATCAGAAAACGGCCGAAGTATGGAATGAGATGCTGATTGATTTTAAACTATTGCAGCAAAAAGGGCTGATCAGAAAGGACATGAAGATTGAGTTCTTTCTTTACTTCACACGAAAATACACCGATCTGATCACCGATCCCTATCTGCTTCAACTTTACGATAACCCGGAAGATCTGGTGATGGAAATTACCAATTTCTCGGCTTACGGAATCTCTCCCAGAAAATAATTGTACACATGAAACGAGCTTTCCAAAATAGGGTAGTATTGACGTCTCCAATGGTTCTTGGCTTTCTTTCAGGATTGGTTTTCTGCTTTCTGTCTGGAAGCCTGTGGGCTCAGGAGCTGCGTTTTAGCGGACAGGCATCGGCCTGGACCAACTACAACCGCAGCCTTGAACTGAAGAGCTGGAACGGAGTGCGTTATTTGCCACAGTTGAATGCTGCCAAGGGCAATGTTTCAAAGGGATTGATCGACCTGGAGCTTTCGGCCAATGTGAATGGTACCGTGGCCACGCTTCCTTTTGATACCCTTTACCGCAAGGGGCAAATTAAGCCTTACCGCGCCTGGCTGCGTTTTGCAACACAGCAACTGGAGTTGAGAGCCGGTTTACAGAAAATCAATTTTGGTTCCGCATCGATGATCCGGCCACTCATGTGGTTCGATCAGCTCGATCCGCGTGACCCCTTGCAACTGACCGATGGTGTGTGGGGCCTGCTGGGGCGTTATTATTTTTTAAACAATGCCAACATCTGGTTGTGGTTGCTTTATGGAAATGAAACGGCCAAAACCTGGGAAATCGGGGCAACATGTCAGCTGCAGCCCGAATGGGGCGGACGCATACAATGGCCGCTCGGCAAGGGTGAACTGGCACTTTCGGGCCATCATCGCCTGGTTGATCCTGGTAATTTACTACCTGGAATGCCCCCTGTGGATCCCTTTGGTGAAAGCAGACTGGGGCTTGACGGTAAATGGGATCTGGGAGCCGGACTTTGGTTCGAAGCCGTGTGGATCGGCAAAAGCAGGGCTTACGGAGACTTTACCAATCAGATGATTGCCAGTGCCGGCACCGACTATACCTTTGGGCTGGGAAGCGGATTGAATGTCACTGCCGAACAATTGTTTTTTGCCTTCAATGAGGATCCCTTTCGTTTTGACCAGCATTTTCTTTTCAGTACCCTGTCGGTGAATTATCCGCTGGGTTTGAGTGGCCGTTTAAGCACCATGTTTTATTACGACTGGACCAACCAGGGTTTTTACAAGTTACTTACCTGGAATTATCAGTTGCCAGTATTTACTTTCTACGTGATGGGCTATAATAACCCCAAAAACTATCAGCTTCCTCTCAGCACGGGCGAGATGAATTTATTTGGCGGCACGGGCGTGCAGCTGATGATAGTGGTGAATCATTGAGGAGCAAGGAGCACGGAACACGGAACAAGGAATAAGGAATAAGGAATAAGGAACATTGAACAAGGAACAAGGAATAAGGAATAAGGAACATTGAACATGGAACAAGGAACAAGGAATAAGGAATAAGGAATAAGGAATAAGGAACATTGAACAAGGAATAAGGAATAAGGAACATTGAACAAGGAACAAGGAACAAGGAACATGGAACAAGGAATAAGGAAGATTAACCAGTATCGAGCAACCAGTATCGAGCAACCAGCAACGAGTAACCAGCAACGAGTAACCAGTAACGAGTAACCAGTAACGAGTAACCAGCAACGAGCAACCATTTAAACAACCATTAATACAAGCAAGTCATGGAACAAACATCAATTATCCGGATCGATGGATTAGTCAAGAAGTTCCCGATGGGCAAGGGTGAATTTACCGCGCTAAAGGGAATTGATCTCACAATGAATGCCGGTGAGTTTGCCGGATTGATCGGTCCCAGCGGATCGGGCAAAACAACGCTATTAAACATTGTCGGCTCGCTCGACTCCCCGTCGGAGGGAGAAGCATTGGTGCTCGGTCATCCTGTGAGTACAATGAATGCGAAACAGGCAGCCCGCTTAAGAAAGGAGCGCCTCGGATTTATCTTTCAAAGTTACAATCTCTTACAGGTTCATACAGTATTCGAAAATGTGGAGTTTCCACTGCTGTTGCTCGATTTCACTGCGGCAGAGCGCAAACGCATGGTAATGGATGCCCTCGAATGGGTGGGCCTTACCGATAAGGTGAATTCCAAACCGCCCAAACTATCGGGTGGCGAATGTCAGCGTGTAGCCATTGCAAGGGCCATGGTGAAAAAGCCTTCGCTGGTACTGGCCGACGAACCAACAGCCAACCTCGATGCAGAAAATTCGCACAACATATTGCGTACCATGGAAGAGTTGAACCGTGAACTGAATACCACCTTCCTGTTTGCAACACACGACGAGAAGGTGATTGCTTATTTGAAAAGAAAAATTTTCATGAAAGATGGAAGAATTGATCATGAAGAAACAGCAAACCCATCAAACGGAAAATCATGAAATTAGCTTTAAAACTGGCCTATCGTAATTTGATCGGAGCCGGATTACGCACCTGGCTGAACGTGATTGTCCTGTCCTTTTCCTTCGTCATTATTATCTGGATGAAAGGAATATTGGTTGGCTGGGACCGTCAGGCCAAGACCGACATGGAACAGTGGGAAATCGGTAAAGGACAATACTGGCATCATGCCTACGATGAGTACGATGCATTCACCATTGATGACAGTCATGCTCCGGTTCCTGAACAATTTCAGGAGGCCATTGATCAACAGCGAATGGTTCCTATTCTTTTGGCACAGGGAACCATCTATCCGCAGGGACGAATGCTTCCGATTACCATCAAGGGCATTCCTGCCGGGCAAAATCTTTTGAAACTACCCACTCAGCGTCTTGATAGTCTAAGCGATGCAGTTCCTGCCATCATTGGTTCGGGCATGGCACGTGCGGCCCACCTCGAAAAGGGAGATCGGGTAATTATGCGTTGGCGCGACAGCAAAGGGGTATTCGATGCGGTTGAGATCGAAATTGCCGACATCTTTAATACTACCGTTCCTACGGTGGATGCAGCCCAGGTGTGGATTGCCCTGGAGCGCATGCGCGAAATGATGCTCCTGCCCAACGAAGCCAGTTTGTTTTCGCTGGCTGATACTGAATTTGAGGCCGATTCGGTGGGTGCTTTTGTGCTGAAACCTGCCGAAGTGCTGACAGCCGAAATTGATGCCATGATTCAGACCAAATCAAGTGGTCAGTCGGTTTTCTACATCATTCTGCTGTTACTGGCCATGCTGGCTATTTTCGACACGCAGATACTTTCCATTTTTCGTCGGCAGAAGGAGATTGGAACTTATGTGGCTTTGGGATATACACGCAGACAGGTGGTCGCACTTTTTACCGTCGAAGGAGCCATGCATGCGCTGCTGGCTGCCGGACTGGCCGCCATTTACGGAATTCCGTTTTTCATCTGGCAGGCAAAGGTGGGCTTTACCGTTCCGATGGATACCAGTGAATTTGGAATGGCCATTTCACCCACCATGTATCCGGTTTATACCGTCGGACTGATTGTTTCGACCACACTCATTGTTCTCTTAACCACTGCCGTGGTAAGTTACTGGCCATCGCGCCGTATTGCAAAAATGAATCCAACTGAAGCATTAAGGGGGAAAATACAATGATCAGATTTTTACTAAAAGGATTGCTGCGGGACAAGAGCCGTAGTCGTGTTCCCATCATGATTGTGGCAGCAGGTGTGATGCTGAGCGTTTTTCTGCATGCCTACATTACCGGATTGATGAATGATTCAATCGAAATGAATGCCCGCATGAGCAATGGACATGTGAAGGTGGTAACCCGCGCATTTGCCGATAATATTTCACAAATGCCAACCGACCTTGCCTTGCTTGAAATCACTTCGCTGCAAGAGGAGCTTTCGCTACACTTTCCCGATATGGACTGGGCAGCACGCATTCAGTTCGGCGGTTTGATCGATGTTCCCGACGAGAACGGCGAAACGCGTGCGCAGGGACCTTCGATGGGCATGGGCATCGATTTGCTTTCGTCAGCATCGAAAGAGTCAGAACGCATTGGTTTGGCCCGTTCGCTGGTTCAGGGCGAACTGCCCGATGCCCGTGGCGAAGTGTTGCTAAGCGATGAGTTTGCACAAAAACTGGAAGTGAAACCGGGTGATGAAATTACCCTGATTGGTTCAACCATGTATGGTGGCATGAGCTATTACAATTTCATTGTATCAGGTACTGTTTCGTTTGGTGTTCAGGTGCTGGATAAAGGAACCGTTATAGCTGACATTGAAGATGTGCGGCTGGCGCTTGATATGCCCGATGCAGCTACCGAAATTGTGGGTTTTTTCGAACAAGGTTATTTTTCATCTGCAGAGGCTGAAAAGGTTAAGAAAGAATTTGCACAGGCTTTCAGTCCTGATCCCGATGATGAATATGCTCCGATTGTACTTTCGCTGAAAGATCAGGGGAACATGGGACAGTTTGTCGAATTGTCGGGCACCATGGGAAGTATTATCACCATTATTTTTATGCTAGCCATGGCGCTGGTGCTTTGGAATGCCGGATTGCTGGGGGGCATTCGTCGTTATGGTGAATTTGGCGTGCGACTGGCCATGGGTGAAGAGAAGAAACATGTGTACCGCACCCTGCTTTATGAATCGGTGATGATTGGTATTGCCGGATCGGTGGTGGGGACTGTGTTTGGACTGTTTTTTGCCTGGCTCATGCAGGAGTACGGACTCAACCTGGGTGATTCGATGAAGGGTTCATCGATGATGCTTCCAACGGTAATCAGGGCCCGGATTACTCCGGTCGATTTTTACATTGGCTTCATTCCGGGCATTGTGTCAACGCTTATCGGAGCAGCACTGGCAGGAATCGGCATCTATCGGAGAAAGACTTCCCAGTTGTTTAAAGAGCTGGAAGCATAATGCAGAAATATTCTCTTTCAATATGAAAAAATAAAACACATGAAAACAATACTGCTATTGCTATTGGTCGTGCAGGCAGCCATGGGGCAGCCTGCTGTCGATGCCGACGTCCTCCTTGAAAAGGTGGATCGTAATCTTTCGTCGGAAAACAGGGTCATGGAATCGACCACTGTGATTCATGGGAAACGGATAAGCCGTACCCTTACTTCGAAATCGTATGTAGTAGGCGACCGGCAGTCGTTTACCGAATACCTGTCGCCGGCCAGGGAGCAGGGAACCAAGATGCTGAAACTGGAAGATCAGCTGTGGATTTATTCCCCGTCGACCGACCGTACCATCCAGATTGCCGGGCACATGTTGCGCCAGTCAGTAATGGGCTCCGACATGTCGTATGAAGACATGATGGACGACCGTAAACTGACTGAGACCTATAATGCCACGGTTGAAAGCAACACCGTGCTCGATGGGCGGGATGTGTACCTGATTCGACTCGATGCCAAAGTAAACGATGTGGCCTATCCCGTTCAGAAAATGTGGGTAGATGCTGAACGTTTTGTTCCCTTAAAACAGGAAATGTACGCTAAAAGCGGGCAATTACTGAAAAGAATGACCATGAAGGATGTGAAAAAAATTGATGGACGCTGGTTCCCGCATTCGATGGTTTATAAGGACATGCTTAAAGACGGTGATGGTACGGAAATGATTATTAATTCCATCCAATTCAATGTTGAGATTCCGGATTACCTGTTTAGCAAGGCAGCTTTGAAGCAATAAGCTGAGCGAAATTTTTAAAAGGGCACCAAAGAGCGCAGCAATTCAAACCTGCGCTCTTTGCCTTTATTTTGTTCCAGGTTCCAGGTAGCCATTATAAATTTCTTTAAGAATTATTTCTTCTTCTTCCCAGCACAAGAGCTGTCCTGCAGCCAGGCAATTTTTCTTCCATTCGGCAAATTGCTCGTCGGCTTCAAGCATGTACCGAATTCCCTGAGCAATGTTTTGCGGAGTGCTTGAACTGATGGTGTACCCAACGCCGTATTGCTTAATAATTTTTGACATCTCGGGAAGGTCAGCAGCCAGCACCGGCACCCCGGCCTGAATGTAATCGAATAGTTTGTTGGGAAGGGCATAGCGATAATTCAGGCCGAGGTCTTTTTCAAGCGACAAACCAATCAGCGCCCTTCGGGTAATTTTTTTCAGTTCGGGGTAGGCCAGTCTTCCTGTAAAAATAACCCGCCTGGTAAGTTGTTGCTCCGAAACCAGTTGCCTGCATGCTTTCAGCTGGTCGCCATCGCCTGCAATCACCAGTTGTAAGTCAGGAAGTTCGTGCATGGCAAGAATGGCCTCTTCAACTCCTCTACCCAAATTAACGGCACCCTGATACAGGAGAAAAGGCTGCTCAACAGCAAAGGACTGCTCCTTGTTTTCTTCATTTTTCCCATCGTCTTTCTGGGGCAGATTCCGAACGACTTTGAATGAAGTTCCGTACTCCTGCCGATAGTGCTGTGCAATGCTGTCGCAAACGGTGTAGCAGTTTTTAAGCCTGGGAACAATTGAAGATTCAATGCTTTTCCATATTTTTTGAGTAAATGGTCGTTCAACTAGTTCAGGCAATTCGGTAAACAGTTCATGGCTGTCGTAAACCAGCGGTAAGCGACGGATTTTGCCGGCCAGCCAGGCTGCCGGGAGGGTGTCCAGGTCATTGGCACACAACAGGTCGAGTGGCTTAAAAAGAAGATAGAAAAACAGGCGGATGTTGAAAAGTGCATAAAACAAAGGACCTTTGTTAATTAAGAACCTGAAGCGACGGTATTTAAAATGACCGGCAGTAAGCGGAAGGCTGTGGGGCAGTATCCGTCCGGCGATGGTGACTTCAAAACCCATGTTGTTCAGGGTGTAAGCAACTTTTTGTACCCGGTTGTCGGTGGCAATGTCGTTAATTACCGTAAGTACGATCCTTTTTTTGAGGGTCGCTGTCATTTCATGCGGATGATCCATAAATGCTTGTTAATGCTAACAAAACTAAGGGATTTTTTCGATATTTGGAGTTTTAATCATCCGGTGTAAAAACAGCTTGATGTTAATATACAGCAAAGCAGTTGCTTGGAAGCATGATTGCTTTTGTTGAAATGTCCTGATGAATAATCAAAGGCACTTTCACCGGAAATTTTTAACTGAAGAAACGTTTATATGATACGCCTGCACAACGATTTTGATTTAAGCAGATACAACACCTTTGGAATAAAGGCAAAGGCAGCATCTTTTTTTGAATTTACCGAATCGGAAGAGCTGATCACTTTTTTGTCCCGTCATCCACTGCCCGACGATTATCTTGTTATGGGAGGCGGTAGCAATCTGCTTTTTGCCGGAGACTATGGCGGATTGATTATTCACCCGAATATTCCCGGTCTGCTTGAAGAGGATGAAGACCGGAATTACGTGTACCTCGAAGCCGGTGCCGGGGTGGAATGGGATGAGCTGGTGCGTCTTTCGGTGAGCTATCAGCTGGGCGGACTTGAGAACCTTTCGCTGATACCGGGAAAAGTAGGAGCTGCGCCGGTTCAGAACATTGGTGCCTATGGTGTTGAGGTGGGCGAACGGATTGTTAAGGTGAGGGGAATATCGCTTGAAACCGGTGAAAGAGTTGAATTTTCTAACGAAGCATGTCATTTTGCCTATCGAAATTCTGTCTTTAAGAATGAATTGAGAAACAAAGTAGTGGTGACATCGGTTGTTTTTAAGCTGGATAAATTTCCGGAGTTTCATCTTGAATATGGAGCTTTGAAAGAAGAAGTGACCAGGCTCGGTGAAGCAAGCCTCGAAAAGGTGCGCGAGGCGGTGATTAGTATCCGGAATTCGAAACTTCCTGATCCGGCACTTACAGGCAATGCGGGCAGTTTCTTTAAAAATCCCGAACTGGAGGAAGCATTTGCCCTGCAGTTGCAAAAACAATATCCAGCAATGCCCGTTTATGCTACTGTAAATGCCTCGGTGATGAAGGTGGCAGCCGGCTGGCTGATTGAACAATGTGGCTGGAAGGGCTTTCGGAAAGGCGATGCAGGAGTACATCCTAAACAGGCCCTGGTGTTGGTGAATTATGGATCGGCAACAGGTGAAGAAATCATCGATCTGGCAGAGAAAATTCAAAAATCGGTTTACAACAAATTTGGTATCCGCTTAAGCCCCGAAGTGAATCTAATTGGGATGGATATTGGTAAAAGCATTACAAGCGATCATGGAGTTTAAAGTAATATCGGGCTACCAGCCTACCGGCGATCAACCGCAGGCCATCGATCAACTGGCAAAGGGAATCGAAGCCGACCAGATTGCCCAGACTTTGCTCGGAGTGACCGGGTCGGGTAAGACCTTTACGGTGGCCAAGGTCATCGAAGAGGTAAAGCGGCCTACGCTGGTGTTGAGTCACAATAAAACGCTGGCAGCCCAGCTTTACAGTGAATTGAAGCAGTTTTTTCCTGACAATGCAGTTGAATATTTTGTTTCGTATTACGATTATTATCAGCCCGAGGCCTATTTGCCGATAACGGATACTTACATCGAAAAAGACCTTTCGATTAATGACGAACTGGAAAAGCTGCGACTGAGTACTACTTCGGCACTTTTGTCGGGCCGGCGCGACGTTATTGTGGTTTCATCGGTTTCGTGTTTGTATGGTATTGGAAATCCTGAAGATTTTCATGCCAACCTGGTTGAAGTGAAAACAGGTCAGATGATGGCCCGGAATGCATTTTTACGCAAGCTGGTCGATGGTCTGTATTCGCGCAACGAAGTGGAATTCAACCGGGGCAATTTCAGGGTGAAGGGCGATACCATTGATATTTTTCCTGCCTATGCCGACACGGCTGTTCGTGTGGTTTTCTGGGGTGATGAGATTGAAGAAATTCAAAGTTTTGATCCTGAAACAGGCCGTGTACTCGAAACCATGGAACAGGTGCTTATTTATCCTGCCAGCATCTTTATCACTACACAGGCCCGCATTCAGACTGCCATCAGAGAAATTCAGGATGATCTGGTAAAGCAGGTTGAATATTTTAAGGAAATCGGAAAGCCGCTCGAAGCCAAAAGGATTGAAGAGCGTGTAGAGTATGACATGGAGATGATGAAGGAACTGGGCTACTGTCCGGGTATTGAAAATTACTCCCGTTATTTCGATGGTCGTTTGCCTGGAACGCGTCCATTTTGTCTGCTCGATTATTTTCCCGACGATTACCTGATGGTGGTTGATGAGAGTCATGTAACCATTCCTCAAATCAGGGCGATGTATGGTGGTGACCGGTCGAGAAAGCAAACCCTGGTGGAATTTGGCTTTCGCCTGCCGGCAGCCATTGACAACCGTCCGCTAAAGTTTGAAGAATGGGAAAGCATGATCAATCAGGTGATTTTTGTAAGTGCCACGCCTGCCGATTACGAACTGGAAAAATCGGAGGGGATCATTGTGGAGCAGATCATCCGGCCAACCGGTTTGCTGGATCCCCTGATTGAAGTACGTCCCAGTCAGAATCAAATTGACGATCTGATGCATGAAATTCAGGTGAGGATCGAAAAAAATGAACGAACACTGGTGACCACGCTTACCAAAAGAATGGCGGAAGAACTTTCAAGTTATCTGATTCGCATGGGCATCAAAACGCGCTACATTCATTCGGATGTAGTGACCATTGAACGCGTTGAAATTTTGGAGGGTTTACGCAACGGAGAATTTAATGTGCTGGTGGGGATTAACCTGCTGCGCGAAGGACTTGACCTGCCCGAAGTTTCACTGGTGGCGATACTGGATGCCGATAAGGAAGGCTTTTTGCGTTCGGAGCGTGCGCTGGTTCAAACGGCGGGGCGTGCAGCGCGCAACCTGAATGGTTTGGTGATTATGTATGCCGACACCATTACCCGTTCGATGCAACTCACCATTGATGCCACCAATTTACGACGCGAGAAGCAGCTCAAATACAATCAGGACAACGGAATTACTCCCACTGCGATTGTTAAGGCGAGCAGGGAAATTATTGGGGTGGAGAGCAGACGGAAAGCAGCCAGACAGGCCGAAGAAAACAGGGCTTATGCCGGTGGAGGGGAACCCGATGTAGCTGCCGATCCGGTGGTGCAGTACATGAGTCGCGAAGCCCTTCAAAAAACCATCGAGAAGGTAAAAAAGGAAATGCAGAAGAGTGCCAAAGAGCTTGACTTTATTCAGGCGGCGCAATACCGTGATGAAATGTTCAGGTTGAAAGAGCTGCTTAAGAAAAAGTATAACGTTGATTAATGAAGCCATTGCTAACAAATATTATTCGGCAGTCGATTCGACTTTTCGGGCTATTGCTGTCTGTTACACTGCTTGTGTCGGGATTTTCGGTCAGGGCCCAGATCAGTACCGGTGGCCGTCCCATGTCTTTGGAGCCGCTGAAATCACTGCGTGTTGAAAAACAGCTTGTTTTAATGCCGGCCTTTGAATTGCATGAGGAAGCCTTGAATCCGCCTGATCTGACTCCCTGGAAAAGCATCAAATATGCCCATTCGTTTGAGGTAAAACTGACTCCCGAAAATTCAGGAAGGATGATGGAGCAGGAGGGATACCGGATTTGGCAGCTTTTGATCCGATCGGAAGGTGCCAAATCGCTGAATGTCATCTTTACAAAGTTCCACCTGCCCGAAGGGGCACGCCTGTTTCTTTCCGATCCTTCGCAGGAAACGGTACTTGGTGCTTTCACTGCTGCCAACAATAAACCCTTTAAGAAATTGGCCACTTATCCGCTGGCCGGTGAAACACTTCTAATTCAGTATGAAGAACCCCTCGATGCCGCTTTTGAAGCTGAACTGGAAATAGGAAAGGTGAATCACGATTTCCTGGGCATCGTTCCACCCTACAAAAACCGTTGGACACGCCGAATATCGGGCCCGTGTAACGTCGATATTAATTGTGAACCTTCGTATGGAATGCAGCTTCAGCAACGGGCAGTTTGCCGCATTTTGTCGGATGATGAACTGGGAACTGCCACCCTTTTAAATAACAGCTCGGAAAATGGTAAACCCTACCTGATTTCGGCGTATCATATTTTTGACAAACCCGCCAATGCCGAGCTCACGCTTTTCGATTTTAACTATGAAAGTCCTTATTGTTCCGAAATAGATGGTTACGATCTGCAATCGGTGAGCGGAGCCACAGCGGTGGCCTGGTTCGACAGTCTCGATTTTATGCTGGTAGAATTGAGCAGGGTGCCCCCGGCCAATTACCGTCCTTATTATGCAGGATGGAATGCAAGTGGTGAAGTACCACAATACAGCCGCAGTATTCATCATCCCAATGGTGATACCAAAAAGATATCGACCGATGAAGGAGTCGGTGATTCCCTTTCATTTTCGCGCTATCTGATTAAGAATGGTCACTGGAAGGTGGGTAACTGGGAGGAAGGAACCACCGAGGCTGGTTCGTCGGGTGCCGGACTCTTTAACCGAAAACTGCAGTTAACCGGCACCTTGTCGGGGGGCTATGCTTCGTGTACCAACTTGTCGTACGACGCTTTTGGACGATTCGATAAAATGTGGAACTACCGTAAAGAGAAGGAACATCAACTGAAATACTGGCTCGATCCGTTGAATTCGGGCATTCTTGAACTGAATGGCTACGATCCCTATTCTTCGGGAGATGAAAGCTGTACTTTGATTTCCAATTTTCTGATTGAGGATGAGTTGAAAAATTCAGGCAATGTGCTCGTTGTGCGGGAAAGTGATGCTGTAGCTGAGTTGTTTGGCCAGTTGGATGAAGCCTGGTTGTCGGGTATTTCGCTCGGAATTCACAGCTATGCAGCACACTCTGTCAATCCACAGTTTGAAATTTCTATTTATACCGGCAATGAGCTGCCCACTGTGCTGGAGAAAAGTTATGTTTTCCAGATGAATGAGCTGACTTTGAAAGCCATGAATTACTTCGATCTGGGTGAAACACTCCATCTTAAAGGCAATTTCTTTGTATCGGTACATCCGGTGAGTCCGAAGGACAGCCTGTATTTTTATCATTCTTCCTACAGAAATCTGCCTTCCAATGCCAGCCTGTTTCTTTTACGTGATGGTACATGGGAAATGGCTTCAGAAAATGATGAAGGAGGGGCTTCTTTGCTGATGGAGGCCACCGTGTGTGGAGCAACTTTTGTCAATTCGGTCGACACCATCGATGACCATCAGCAGGGATTCATCGTTTATCCTAATCCGGCTTCGGAAAGTATAACTTTGGCTTTTAATGAAACTGCAGCTGATCAGCAGGTGAAAATATACGATCGTACCGGTCGCTTATTGTACCATGAAGTGTATGGTGGCCGGCACTATGCCAGCATCGATTTAAGAGGGTTTCATCCTGGAATCTATATGGTACAGCTTATTAGCGACGGGATTCCATCTGCTCAGCAACTCCTGTTTACCGGGAGTTACTAAGCTATAAAGCGTTTAATGGTCGCAATCAGGTCTTCGCTGTTGATGGGTTTAACCAGCACATAGTCGCAACCTACGTTGTAACATTTTTCTTCATCATCGGGCAGGGCCAACGCAGTTTGTGCAATGACCGGTATGTCGGGATTGATGGCCTTGATTTCGCGTGTGGCATCGTATCCGTCTTTTTCAGGCATCATAATGTCCATCAGTACCAGATTTACATGATTGTCTTTGAACATTTGAACAGCTTCTTCTCCATCCTGTGCCCACAACAGATTCACATGCGTCCGCTCGAGAAAGGCTTCAATAAAGAAATAGTTTGACTCGGTATCTTCAGCAATCAGTATGGTTTTGCTGCTCCAGTTGATGTCGCCCGAAACCGAAGGTTTGGTGATCGATATTTTCGGTTCATTTTCGATGGGAATGTGAAAACGGAAGGTGCTTCCCTTGTTTTTCTCCGATTCGAGTGTGATTTCACCGTTCAACAACTCAATCAGTTTTTTCGAAAGGGTGAGCCCCAAACCGCTGCCCCTGTTTTTATTGGTGTTGATGTTGCCCGATTTTCCAAATTTCTTGAAAATGATTTCCCTTTCTCGTGGTTCTATGCCAATACCCGTATCGCGCACAAAAAATTCAATCCGGTTTTTACTTTGGAGCCGGTAACCAAATTCGATTTCTCCCTGATCGGTAAATTTCAATGCGTTGTTTAGCAAATGCGAAATGATCTGATAGATGCGTTCGGGATCGGAAATAATCATGAATAACGGATCGTTGTTGTCCTTTTTCATGATGATGTCGAGATGCTCTTTTTCCAGAATGCTTTGTTTTGAAAGAATGTCGGCATACAGCTTGTCGATGATGCTGTTGATGTAACACTTTTCTTTTCGGGGTTTCACCTGGTTGGTTTCGAGTTTGGCAATTTCGATGATGTTGTCCATCAGGTTCAGTATGTCGTTGCTGCTGTCCTGAATGAACTTAACATATTCGAGGCGTTCATCGTGTGACAAGTCAGAATCGCTCAGCAAACTGGTAAAACCGGTAATGGCATGCAGCGGAGTCCGGATTTCGTGGGGCATGTTGTCGAGGAAGGCCGACTTTAAACGCTCGGCGTCCTCCACAATGTGTTTGGCGCGGTGCAATTCAGCTTCGGTTTCCTTCTCGCGGGTTATGTCGCGCAAAACAATGGCCTGGTAGGGTTTCCCCCTGCTGGTAAAATTTCGTATATACTGTCCGAACCAATAAAGCTTGCCTGATTTTGAAACAATTCGCTTTTCAAAAACCAGGGTTGCTGTCTCATTTTCTTTCGAATCCTCCATGATGCTTTCCTGCATGGGAATGTCATCCTTGTAGGTAAACGATTTCCAGGGTTTGGATGCAATTTCCTCAAAACTGTAGCCGATTTTGTCAACCAGGTATTGGGAAACAAAAAAGGTTTCGTTGGTGTCGCTTTGCTTAATAATGATTCCCAGGGGGATGTCGTTGTAAAGACTTTTAAAATTGGTATCGTTGAAAAGCTCTCTGGCAGAGGGGCTGGTTGACTGGACTGTAATTAGCAATTGCTGCTTTTCGAATTGTATTACTTTCAGCTGAATGCCCACCTGGTATCCGGTGGCGTCTTTTCCCAAGGTGTTGATTGTGAGGGGTGATTCGGGAGGATTTGGAAATTCATTGTGATCAAGCACGCTCTTTTTGATTGCATCGAGCTGTGTTGGTGAATGATCGAATTCGTGCATGAAATATCGATTGGGCCGTATGTCTCCGCTGCTGGTATTAAGCAAAAGTAGCGGCACAGGTATCCCATTGAAATCTATTAATTGCCCCATATAATGATCTGTTATTTCTCGTCCTAAATGAAAAACTAATTTAACAATATCTCAAATTAAAAAGCAAAATTTTGATTAAAGTCTAATTTTCGTTGAGCAATATTGAGATTAGCTTAGATAAATTTTCAATATCAATTTTTTTAGCCTTGATCATTTTGTCCTTATCTAGCAGATAAATCATGGGAGTAGTTTTTACATTGTATTTGATCCGGAAGCGACTTTGATGCTGCGGATCCCAAACGTGATTCCAGCCTGCCAGCTCGTGTTCATCGATGAAGTTTTCCCAGGTTTCCCGTTTGTCGTCCATACAAACGGCGTATACTTCGATGTTGTGGTCGAGATTTTTCAGATAGAAATCGTTGTAAATTTTGGGAACTTCTTTCTTACAGTGTCCGCAATCGGTTTCATAAAACAAAAGCAGGGTAAAGTCGGCCTGGAGCTGGTGAAGGCTCTTTGGTTCGCCTTCGCGACTTTCCATGATAAGTTCAGGTGCTTTTTTCCCGATCAGGTTGGGTCGCGAAAGATAGGCTTCTTCGGCTATTTTTCTCAGGGTGGTGGAGTCGGCCCAAGTTGCTTTTCCTTTGAGATAAACTTCGTCGGCAACCGCTACAAATACAGCATCCATGCCCATTATTTTTGATGCGGAACTGTTGTTGATCAGAAATTGTGTAACATACTGATAGGTATTTACATTGGATTCGGCCCTTTTTAAAAGCTTTATAGCCTGTGGAATGATGGAGTCGGGCGACTGAATGAGTACTTTGTTGAAGTAGTTCTCGAGTTTTGGCTTTACCAGCGGGGTATTCAGTATGCGCTGATCGCCGAAATCGATGCCGTCGAGGTAATGGTCGCGCTGGAAAAAATATTGATGAAACCAGGCAATGGAGTCGAAGCGGGGATGATCGCGTTCGACTGGTGGGGCAGGGACTTCAACCGGATTGGCAGCTCTCAGGAACAAACCATACATGCTGTTGTCTTCCTGCTTGGTTTGCGCTGTCATGTAGCTTTGCATGTTTTGATCCAGCTCATTGAGTTCCTGGCGTGCCCGGGCTGCCATTTGGGCGTCATCGGTTTTTATTTTTTCTGTCAGCTGCTTTTTGCGCTCACTTTGTTTGCGGATGTGTTGCTGATAAGCAAGAAATTTTTCTGTTGTGGCTGCACCGGTAATTCTTAAGGAATCAAGCAGGTGATTGTTGACAGTTTTTAATGAAAATTCCTGATCGCTGCCCAATAGAAAATCGAAATAGTTGTTCCCATTTAAATAGAGCATGTACAGCCCTTCGTTCAGGAGCGAATCGCCTGTGAAAACTCCTTTGCCCGTGGCGTCGAGACGCAGGGTGTCGTTGATGTAAATGTTTGAGTCGTAGTAATGAGCCAGGAAGACCGAGGTGTCGCGCAATCCTGTCCACTCTACTGCAATGCGATAACCCCCGGCTTTGCTTCCGAGGGTTATAATTATAAATATTATTAATCCAGCTAGTTTTTTCTCCATCACCTGTCTTGCTTTAAGCGCTGCAAATTAGTAATTATTCATCCAAATCTTCAAATTTGGCAGCAATTTTTGGTGAGGATCAGCATTAATCCATCAGATTTACTTTCCCATAGCGCGATTCAATTTTAACGGAGGCTTTTGCATTTTCATCTCCTATGCAGGCTCTGATCAGGCTGTAATTGTTTTCATCTCTTTTTTGAAGAATGGTGGCTTCGGGATGTTTCACCCTGCAGTAATAACATTCACTTTCGAGCTGATACGAGACGGATTCGGGGATGTTGATGCGAATGTTTCCGTATCGGTTAATGATTGAAATCAGTTCAAAGTTCCCGGCTACTTCATCCACTTTAATATCGCCATACTGGGTTTCCATTTCAAGGTGACGGTTCAGCTGGTCAATGTTCCATCCTGTAAATTTTGAATCAGCCATCAGGATTTCGCAGCGTTCTATTTCGTAATGGTCGTATTGCGACACTGCTTTCAGCTGTTGGGTCTCGTCGATTTTTATTACCGAATATTTTGAATCGAAACGGCCTTTACCGATTTGGAAGGCGTTAATTTTTCCGTAGGCAATTTGTACATCGATCAAACTGGCCTTGGAGAAATTGGCATTTCCATATTTTATTTCGAAACGGATGGGCTGACCGTCGGGGCTGAGCAGATCCTGGGCCTGGAAGTTTCCATAATGAATTCTGAAGTCTCCGTGTGCATTCAGGTCGTTCAGACTTACATTTCCATAACGGTTATCTACCCGCAGGTTGCGGTCGGCTGGAATATTAATGGTGTATTGTATGCTAAAATCCTGCGTGGTTTTAAACTGAGGACTAAAACTGGTCTGGGCCTTGATGGTTCCGTCGGCGAATGAAAAATTGAAATTGATCTCATCGGCCAGTGCGGCAGCTCTGCTGTCGGCCAGGTTTTCAATTTCGATGACGACATCGATGACCACCGAATCGTCGCGGGTATGAACAAAGTTGATGTGTCCGAATTTATTCTCAATCTGAAGTGCTTCCACCTTGTTGATGTCCCAACCCTTGTGAATTTGTTTCACATAAGTGGCCCTGCTTAAAAATGGTGTGAATAAAATAAGGGCCAAAAGCAGTTTAAATGTTGATGTTTTCATGATTATCGTTGTTTTGTTGTTGTGCATTCAATTCATTTAAAATTTTATTAATGAGCTCAAGTTTGGTCTGATAATAGGTAATCAGTGCATTGATCACCCTTTGGTCGTTGGGTGTTGTATTCAGGTCGGCGCAAAGTTGCTGATATACCTGGTCGTATTGCTTTACTTCGTTAATTAGCAGCTCAAGTCCCTGATCTCCTCCCATTTGCTGGTTGAGTGCTTCCAGTTTTTCTGCCTGTTTGTCAATCGAACTGGTATAATAGTATTCCACATCGGCATATTGCGGCGAAATGCTGCCCAGGGTCATGGTATTTTGCGTATCCTGTTCCCTTGGTACAAGCAGTAGTAGGAGAGCCACCGCCGCTGCAGCGCTGACGGCCGACAGCAGGTATTTGTTTTGAAACCAGCGCTTCTTTTGGCCCCTGGCATCCAGCTTCATCCGAAAGCGCTCGAGGTGTCCCTCGTGTGGCTGTTCGTCGTGAAGCGCTTCCTTCATTCCTCCAATTATCTTTTCCAGTTGATCCATCTTATGCTTCGTTTAAAGTTGTTTTCATTTCAAGCAGGGCCTCTTTTAGCTTTGCTTTGGCTCTGTGATAAATAGTACGCGACGAACCGTTTGAGATTTTAAGTATTTCCGCAATTTCATCATGGTCGTAGCCTTCGATTAAAAAAAGCGACAGCACCACACGGTAGTTGTCGGGCAGTTGATCGATGGCATTTCTGACCATGTGCGGATTAAGACCTTCCACCTCGTTGGCTTCAGCATCGTCGGCCCTGTCGGCCAGCTTCGACAAGTCGTCGTAATGTACTTTTCTTTGTCGGAGCAGATCAATTGAACGGTTGACGACGATGCGTTTCAGCCAGCTGCCAAAACTTACTTCGCCCCTGAACGTGTGCAGCTGCTTAAAGGCAGCCAGAAAGGCTTCCTGCATGGCATCTTCGGCTTCGGCAGGGTGCTTTAATATTCTTCTGCTCACGCTGTACATTCCTTTGTAGTAGCGTTGGTAAAGTTCTAATTGTGCCTGTCGCCTGCCTTTTTTACACTCTTCGATGATATGGGCTAGTAATTGGTCTTCCATACTTTTGATCGTTCGCCTTATTGACGGAAGTGTTTTTTAAATGTTACAGTTCACGAGCGCGATGATTAAAAATCTTTTCGATTGAATTATTTTTCTGAATTTTCTAAGATTTTATTGCTGATAGAATGCAATAAATGAACATCGGTATCGCTAAGCAGGTTCAGGCGTTCGATGATTCGTGGAAAAATATTGCTTTCTTCCTTCATTCCTATTTGATGAAGCAAGCGCTCAATTTTCTTTTTCAATTGTTGAAAGCTTGCTGCTTCGCTTTGAAGATTGATTGTTTCAGCTTGTTGAATGGTGGATAATTCGTAGGCGTACAGCATGACAGCCTGAGCCAGGTTCAGCGAAGGGTAGGGCTTGACGAGCGGCACGGTACTTACCAGATCGCAGCGTTTCAGCTCATGGTTTCGCAGTCCGCTGTCTTCGCGTCCAAACACAATTCCCAATTTGTTTATTGAGCCACTTTTGCTGTCGATCGACGGTTTAAGCAGCTTAAGGGGAAGGTAGTCTTCTTTCACACTGCGTTGTTTGGCCGTGGTGCCCACAACAAAATCGAGATCGGCTGTGGCTTCTTCAAGGCTGCCATAAACGGTTGCCGACTCAAGGATATCGTTGGAAGCATGGGCAAGCCATCGGGCTTCGTCGCATAAATAGTCACAGGGATTAATTAAACGTAGGTGTTTAAAGCCCATGGTTTTAATGGCCCTGGCAGCAGCTCCTACATTGGCAGGACTTGCAGGTTCTACAAGTAAGAAATTGAAAATCATATATAAAATTGAAATTTTTTTTATAAAATTGCGGTTTACTGACAAAAATGAATATTTTTGTTTTAATCACCTAATTTGGGGCGCTTGGTATGAAACCATTGAAATCGGGGATTCAATTTTCAAAGTGGTTGTTGAGAATAGCACTGGTGATTTACCTGATAGCATTTTATCATGGTACGCTGGTTTATCTTGATTTTTTAGATGTTTCTTTCATCTTTGCACTGGTTTATCTGATAGCCGCTCTGAGTTTATTGATTGGTGGATTTAGGAAAAAAGACAATTTAACGGTTTACAGTGCGTTACTGTTACTGCTTGCAGTAGCATTTAACATATATCTTGATGTAGTCGACGGATTTTATGGTGTTGTAAATCACCTGCTTCCGCTCTCCATCGCATTTTTTTTCCTTTCACATGGTAACAAATAAGGAAAAAATGGAATTAACAAGTGATAAAACTATTTAAACAATAAATATGTTTTTAAAGCGATTAAGCATTGCAGGTTGCGCTTTAATGTGTTTTGGATCAATTGTTTTGGGGACAAATGCCAACACCACGCCAACCGCGCTAACTGATGGAGAGAGAAATGAAGTGATGGCTCCGCTGGCAGTCATTCCATTATTAACTACTACGCCACCCCGTTGTGCAGGAGAAAGTAATGGAAAAATTAGTGTTACGATTGAAACCGGAACAGGAACAGCTCCATATACTTTTCAAATTCAAAAAACCGGACAAACTGCTCAGACACCTATTTCAAATCAGCCAGCTACGTATACATTTGAAAATCTGGATGCTGGTGAATATACTGTATTTGTGACAGATGCAGATGGTGGTCTTGGTTCTGCAAAAAGAACATTAACTGATTTGCCTGTTTTGAGTGTTAATTTAGAGCAGGTATTAACACAACCTCAGTGTACTGGAGAAACTGTTGATGTATTTTTTGAAGCTGAAGGTGGGCTTAATACTTCCTATACTTATCGCTTATATGAAGATCTTACTTTATTTGGTTCTAATAATAACGGAGACTTTTCAGGCTTGGGTGAAGGTACCTATTCTCTGACTGTTGTTGATGCCAATGGCTGTTCAAGTAATTATAAAGGCTCACTGGATATAACTGAACCAGCCGAGCTTAATCCAACGGTTTCACCGGTTCAAATTGCGTGTTATGGTGAAAGCGGAAGTGCTGTTATTTCCGGCCTGCCACAAAATACCGGTGTCGATGCTTTTAATATGACACTTGAAAATACAAGTACAGGAAATACCAGCTACAGCTTAAACAGCAGCAATTCCTACATCGGTCTCGATGCGGGAGACTACGAGCTTACAGTTTGGCGCGACGGATGTACAGCAGTCAAACGCAACTTCACCATCGATCCTGTTCTTGAAATGGATATTCAGGAAAACCTTGTAGGAAGCATCGATTGTTTTGGCGAAACAGTAGAAATTACGGTTGCTGTTAATGGTGGCAAAGCAGGAAAAAATATGATTATTGCGCTTGACAATAACGATGGTGACCCAAATAACGACCAGCTTTCACCTCCTGTTGTCTATGGTACAAGCCATACCTTTACCCTGGTTGGTGAAGGAAATTATACTATTACGGCACGTGATGCAGAAGTTCCCAGCTGCGCAAGAACTAAAAATATAAATGTTCCCGGACCAGCCTCACCATTAGTATACACCGCTGCACCCGAAGGTGGGAGCACCTCGTGTTTTGGTACTGCCGATGGTACAGTTCAGATTCCTGTAAGCGGTGGTCAGCAACCCTATAAATTTTATGTTGGCACTACCTTATATAATAGTGTAGCTGAGATTCAGCTAGCAGCCGGGTCTTATACTGTTTATGTTGAAGATGATAATGGATGTAGAACCGACGATGCCCAGATTGTTATTACACAGCCCGACGAGCTAAGCGCTACCATCGTTCCCGGATCAATTGAAAATGTAAGCTGTCCGTCGGGCAATGACGGTGCTGTAAGCATTAGTATTACCGGTGGTAACGGAGGTTACACCTACGATTTAAGCGGAGAATTAGAGCGTAACGGCCGTAATGCAACAGGCACGACAGAAATTGCCGATTTGATTGCGGGTGACTATACAGTTCTTGTTAAAGACAAAAATGCTTGTACAGCATCACCCGTAAGCTTCTCAATGAGCGAGCCGGTTGAGATCAGTATTAATGATTTTGAGTTTTCGAGTGCTAACCTGTGTTATGGCGAAACGACCAACCTGAGTGTCAGTGCCAGCGGGGGAAGTCAAAGCACCATGACTTATACCTTATATAAAGGAAGCACAGAATTAGAAACACAAACCGGTAGTTCAGCCAATTTTATTGATCTTTCGGCTTCGGTTTATACCTTAAAAATTTGGAGTGACTTAACTTGTGCCTCTAAGGATACCACATTTACGATCAGTTCGTCGAAACAAATCATTGTAAGCAGCTACAACGACTCTATTATGATAAATTGCAGTGGTGAGCTGGCGCAATTGCCGCTTACCGTGCAGGGTGCTTCTCCCTTTTCCTACCAGCTGGATAATGGTACCGTACTACCTTTTACAGGAGGAACGACTACGGTGGTCGACGGTTTAAGTGGTTCGCAAAATGGCGAAACCCATGTAATAACCATCATCGATATTAATGGATGCTCAAAAGCAATTGATGTAGAAGTATTTGAACCCGAGGGCTTAACAATCAATAATCTAAGTTCTACCGATGAGACCTGCAAAGCCAGGAATAATGGTACGTTGTCGTTTACGATCAATGGTGGAACACCCGGTTATGAAGTGATGCTTGGAAGTCTGACACAGTCTTCGAGCAATGGAAACATTGTATTTAACAATGTACCGGCAGGTACTTACAGCATTACGGTGACTGATGATGCCGGTTGTATACTTACTAATCCGGATGATGTTGAGATCAAAGAGCCTGCTGAAGATTTTACCATTGATGAACCTGTTGTTTTGCAGCCAATAGCATGTAACGGCGATTTAGCTGAAGTGAGCATTACGGTCAGTGGTGGCTGGCCTAACACAGATAAGCATATCAATGTTAAAGGGCAGGGTGTTGATCTGAACGGTCTGGCAGGTTCAAGTTTCAATTTACCTGGTGGATCATATACCATTACAGCAACGAGCGACGATGGCTGTTCGGCTGTTCGTTACTTTGATGTAGCTCAGCCTGAACTGCTTGTTCTTAGTATTGAAAACCAAAAGAACGTTTCCTGTTTTGGTGCCGACGATGCTGAAATTACAATTGCAGTTAGCGGTGGTGTTGGTCCTTATTCATACGGACTTGAAGGTTCTGGAACTGCCAGTGTCGATTTTGCTGGTAATCAGGTAACCATTGCCGATGGTCTGGAAAGCCGCAGTTACGAACTGGTTGTGCGCGATGCCAATGGTTGTGAATCGAATATTGAAAACGTTAAAATTGAAGAACCTACTCCGGTCGAATTTACTTTTTCCGATGTCGATTCGGTTGTTTGTTATGACCAGTCCAACGGACGCATCGAAGTTTTGGCAACGGGTGGTAGCGGTTCCTATCTCTACGCCCTGAGCGGTGATGCCAACCGTGCAGAGCAAACCAGCCGCGAATTCCGTAATCTGGCTGCCGGTGAATATTTTGTCAATGTTCGCGACAGCAAAGGTTGTGCTGCACTGGTCAATAATCAGGATACCATCATTTTCCAACCCCAGCAAATAGTTATTGACGAAGCCGTTGTATCCAGTGCCATCAGCTGTGCCGGAGAAAGCGATGCTGTGATCAGCATCAGTGCAAACGGAGGAGAGCCTTATACCGGCTTACAGTACAAAGTAAGCAATACCGCCTATCAGAATGAACCCGACATTGAAGGGCTTGACAACGGGAACTATCAGGTATTTGTACGTGACTCACGCGGAAAGTGTGAAACCGTATGGACCGAAACCATAACCATTGCCGATCCGGCTGAATTGGTGCTCCTCCCAGCCGAGGTGACCAATGTTAGTTGCTATAATAGCGAAGACGGAAGTGTAAAAATACAAGCCGATGGTGGAACAGGTGCCCGACAATTTTATTTATACAAAGGAGAAGCACTGATTGAAGGACCCAAGAATGTTGGTGAATTTAACGGATTGGGTGAATTATCCAATACACCCAATATGGATGTAACAGTAAATTACACCATCGAAGTGATGGATGAGAATAACTGTTCAGCAAGTGTCAATTTTTCTGTTGTAAATCCAGCAGCCATCCGTATCGAAAAAGTAGCCCACCGCCAGGTAAGCTGCTACAATATGGGCGATGGCTGGATTACAGTGAATGTAAGAGGTGGAACAGGAAGTTATTCCTTTAAGCAGGATGATGACGATGCAGCAATTACTCCTGATTTTTCGGTTGAAAGTACTACAAACTTTAAGTTAACGAAGCTAAGCGGTGGCATGTATTCACCGGTTGTTATCGATGAAAGAGGCTGTAGTGATACCATTGCTGTTCCGGTGAGAATAATCAATCCGCCTAAACTGGTCATTAGCAGTGTCGATGCCGATGGTAAAAACTGTAATTACAGTACCGATGATTCAACCATCATCCATCTCGATGAGAATTTATATGGCACACCGGGAAACTATCAGTACAGTATTGACGGAGGAACTAGCTACCAAAACAGTGAATTGTTTATCAACGTGCGCAGCCATACCATCAATCCGGTAGTAAAAGATTCGATGGGTTGTGTGGCCGCTTTTGAAGAGATCGAAATAGAATGGCCCGATGCTTTTGTTGCCACACTCACCAAAAATGAGATTCGATGCTGGGACCGTCAGTATGGAACACTTTCGGTTGAATACGATGGTGGTACGGCTCCTTATTATTTGTCGGTCGAAGACCGCCTGTTTGCCGAAGCCTTTGTAAGCCAGGCCGACGAGAGTCGTCCGACCACCCGCGATACCATTGGCGATAAGTCGGAGTACCTGTTTGTTTATGACAATACCTACGAAATTTATGTGAAGGATCACAAAGGCTGTTATGCTGAAAACCTGAATGTTTCGAAAACCAGCGATCCGGTGGCATCATACAGCTGGTTGCCGGCCGACACCCTCTGGTTGAAGAGTATTGATCCGACACGCCCGAAGTGCAACGGTGATCAGGGAACCATACAATATACTGTTGATGGTGGAACACAGCCTTATAAATATTGGGTTCAAAGTATGGAAGGTGTTGGAAATGTTGTTCCGGCCAACCAGGATGATGATGGTTTGGTGAACGTACCAACCGGAATGAATTTATATGCTTACGTTAGCGACTATTATAATTGCAAAGCCAAGGTACCCGGACAGGATGTTGATTTTCTGACTACCTACATTTATCCGATTCACGATACCGTAAAAGTAGAGGTAGATGTGGTGAAAGATCCTTATTGTCCGTCGACCAAAGACGGAAGGGTGATGCTCGAAGTGACCGGCTACCTGAAAGACGGAGTGCGCTACCACATTTACAAGCACGATACCATTTATAACAAGTACAGTGAGGTGTTCTTCGATCAGATCTTCAGAGATGAAGCCACCGACAGTGCACAGGTAAGTCTGCCACCCGAATCCGATTTGGTGAACGTGAAAGAATGGACCTACTCGGTTAATCACGATACGGTGAGCTACAAATTTACAGCCGGCCTGTACGAGATTCATTTCATCGATAACATCACCGAATGCGATGTCAGCTATCAGTTTGAGCTGATAGCCGATACGTCGGAATGCGATGATGTTTTCCCGAAAATATTTACACCAAACAACGACGGTCAGAATGACCTGTGGACGGTGAGCCAGTACGAAAAGAGTAATGTGAATCTTAAAATATTTACAGCATACGGAGAGTTGGTATACGAATTTTCAGGACTGGTTCCCGAAGAAGGGCTCACTTGGGATGGGCTCGATTTGGATCACAGGCCGGTACCTGCAGGTACTTACATGTATATCTACAATGCTGATGTAACGTTGGAAAAAGAACATCTGGAGTATGGAACGGTAACCATTCTGAGGCACAGATAGTAAATTGGGGTAAGCTATATGAAAAAGATTTTACTGATATCGATGATACTTTGTTTTACCAAGCTGGCCATGCCACAACAGGATGTAAGACAATACAATTATTACGTTTTCGACGATTATTACATGAACCCGGCTTACGTGGGAAATAATAATCATTATGCGGTTAACCTGGCCTACGATACGCGTTTTAGCGGTATGGGAGCCGCTTCTCCACGCAGCATGATCTTTTCGGCGCATTCGAGGCTGGGGGAAGGCTATCTGCTTGAGAAGGACGGCAAAATCAATAAGTTCTTTTCAAAATTTGGAAATACGGCATTGGGTTTTCAAATGCTGAATTACAATTTCGGACCGCAATATGAATACAATTTCGGTTTGACCTATGGTTATCATCTTCGTCTGAGTCCGAATGTAAAAACAAAGCTTCCCAGGAAAATGGTGCTGGCTTTTACTCCGCGCCTGTTGATTACCGGCTTCGACCGGAATAAAATGACCAACAACGACGGAATTATCATTGACAATGGTTTTGATAATTTGATTCCGCCTTTAAACGAAACGATGATGAAAGCCAATTTCATGCTGGATGTAGGTGCCATTTATCAAAATACCTTTGCTGATTTTGGTTTCACGGTATTGAATTTGACCAATACAAAAAATGGCTTTGAAGATGGAAATATTCTATACGGTGATGAAGTTTCCATAGTTGATAACGACACAACGGTGCTTTCTTCAGGCTATTCAATTTACGATTCAATTTATTCACCGCGACTTGTTTTTGATTTGAAGCTTAAGTTCTTCACCATTACCGAACAAACGAACTTCGAAATTAACTTCATACCCAAAACAGCCATTATGTATGCTCCCCGCTCGCAAAGTATGGAAGTGTTTCTCGACATGGCCGTGAACTGGAATTTTTATGAGTCCATTACATCCATCCGCCGGCAAATGAAGTACCAGTTGATTACCGGGCTGCATATTAATCACAAGCGTAATTTCAAACCTTATACTTTACTTCAGCCTTATATTGCCATCGATTTCCTGAATTATTCAATTATGTACGCCTATAATTTTAATCCAAATGTTGAAATTCCGGGTTATTTCGGTGGAAATCAAATCTCGTTAACCTTCAACATAAGCCGGGATAAAACCGATCGTCAGCTGGGAGGAAGCAATACCTGGAAATAAACAGTAGCTTCGGTGGCGTTATACATTGCTTGTGAAAAGTGATGTAAGCGGTCGTATTACCCTGCTTTCACATATTTAACTTTCGTTAAACGGGGCAAAATATCTGCTTTCGCGTTTTAATACTTCTACAATTAGATTACTTTTGTGTAAGCTGAAAAATAATAGCATTAGATATGGGAATCGCCGATTTTTTAAGTAATCTTTTTGGTACAAAATCCGACCGTGATATTAAAGAAATAATGCCGGTAGTAGAGACTGTAAAAGCTGAATATGAGCGTATAAAAGCGCTCTCACACGATGAGTTAAGAGCAGAAACAGCACTGGTACGAAAAAGAATTAACGAATACATTAAAGCCGAAGAAGACGAAATAGCCGAACTACAGGCCCAAGCAGAGGAAGCATCGATTGAAGAGAGTGAAAAAATTTACGACCGGATCGATAAACTCAATGAAAACATCGATAAAAAAATTGAAGAAGTACTGAAAGAAGTGCTTCCGGTGGCTTTCTCAATTGTGAAAGACACGGCCCGTCGCTTTACCGAAAACAACACCATTGAAGTAAGTGCCAACGATTTCGATCGTGATATGGCAGCGCAATACGACCATGTAAGCATCGAAGGGGAAAAGGCCATTTGGAAAAACCGGTGGATCGCCGGTGGAAATGAAGTGGTTTGGGACATGGTTCACTACGATGTACAGCTGATTGGTGGTGTTGCACTTCACAACGGAAGTATTGCCGAAATGGCTACGGGTGAAGGTAAAACACTTGTGGCAACGCTTCCTGTTTTCCTGAATGCGCTTACCGGAAAGGGAGTACATCTGGTTACAGTGAACGATTACCTGGCCAAACGTGACTCCGAATGGATGGGTCCGATTTATCAGTTTCATGGCTTGTCGGTCGATTGCATCGATAAGCACCGGCCCAATTCTGAAGAACGACGCAAGGCATACAATGCCGATATCACCTTTGGAACCAATAACGAATTTGGTTTTGACTACCTGCGCGACAACATGGCCATCAATCCCGAAGACCTTGTGCAGCGCAAGCATCATTATGCCATTGTCGATGAGGTGGACTCGGTACTGATTGACGATGCACGTACCCCTTTGATTATTTCGGGTCCGGTGCCCAAAGCAACCGGCGATGAGCTTTTTATGGAGTTTCGGCCTAAAGTAGAGAAACTTGTAGCGGCCCAGCGTAAGCTGGTTACCAGTCTGCTGGCCGATGCCAAGCGTTTGCTTAACAAGGAAAATGCCACTAAAAAGGAACTCGAGGAAGGTGCTTTGCTGCTTTATCGGGCACACAAAGGTTTACCAAAAACCAATGCCATTATCAAGTTCTTAAGTGAAGAAGGCATTAAGGCACAAATGCAGAAAACAGAAAATTACTACATGCAGGATAACAACAAGCACATGCATGTGGTAACCGATCCGCTTTATTTCATTATTGAAGAACAACACAATTCGGTTGAACTGACCGATAAGGGGATCGATCTGATTTCGGGCGATGTGGAAGATCCCAATTTCTTTGTATTGCCCGACATTGCATCGGAATTGTCGATGCTCGAAAATGAAACAACGCTCACCCCCGAAGAGCGGCTGGCCAAGAAAGACGAAATGCTGCAAAGTTACGGGGTAAAATCGGAACGGGTGCATACCCTGAGCCAGTTGCTGAAGGCCTATGCACTCTTTGAGAATGATGTGGAATATGTGGTGATCGACAATAAGGTGAAGATTGTTGACGAACAAACAGGCCGTATCATGGAAGGCCGTCGTTATTCCGATGGTTTGCATCAGGCCATCGAAGCCAAGGAGCGTGTAAAAGTGGAAGCTGCAACACAAACCTTTGCAACCATTACGCTTCAGAATTATTTCAGAATGTACCACAAACTGGCTGGTATGACCGGTACTGCCGAGACCGAAGCTGGTGAATTGTGGGACATCTACAAACTCGATGTGGTGGTTATTCCTACCAATCGTCCCATTGTTCGCGACGACCGCGAAGATCTGGTGTATAAAACGAAAAGAGAAAAATACAATGCCATTATTGACGAAATTGGCGTACTGAATAAGGCGGGACGTCCGATTTTGGTTGGTACCACTTCGGTTGAAATTTCCGAATTGCTGAGTCGCATGCTCACCATGAAAGGCATTAAACACAACGTATTGAATGCCAAGCTGCACCAGCGGGAAGCCGATATTGTGGCCGAAGCCGGTAAAGCCGGTACGGTAACCATTGCTACCAACATGGCAGGTCGTGGTACCGATATCAAACTGTCGAAAGAAGTGAAGGAGGCCGGAGGTTTGGCCATCATCGGTTCAGAACGCCACGACTCCCGGCGGGTTGACCGCCAGTTACGCGGGCGTGCAGGTCGTCAGGGCGATCCGGGGTCGTCACAGTTCTTCGTGTCGCTCGAGGATGATCTGATGCGTTTGTTTGGAACCGCACGCATTACAAGTGTAATGGACCGCATGGGCCTGAAGGAAGGTGAAGTTATTCAGCATTCAATGATTTCAAAATCAATTGAACGGGCGCAGAAAAAAGTAGAAGAAAACAACTTTGGAATTCGTAAGCGTCTGCTCGAATACGACGATGTAATGAACTCGCAGCGCGAGGTAATTTACAAACGTCGTCGTCATGCCCTTTTTGGCGACCGTGTCGAGGTGGATATCATGAATAACCTTTACGATTCGGTGGAAGAACTGATCAATGAATACCAGGACGGTGATTTCGATCAGTTCAAGCTTGAACTGTTGCGCATTGCATCGGCTGAGCCACCTTTTTCGCATGAGGATTTTAAGAACTTATCAACAGAAGATAAAATTGAAAAGGTATTCAGGGCCTTGCTTGATGGCTATACAAGGAAAAAGGAACAAGTTGCCACTCAGGCATATCCGGTGATAAAGAAAGTTTACGAAACGAAGGCACATCAGTATAAAAACATTGTGGTTCCGTTTACCGATGGAAAACGCATGTATCAGATTGTGACCAATCTCGAGAAGGCCTACAACAATCGTGGTAAAGAAGTGGCCAAATCGTTTGAAAAGCAGGTGATGTTGTCGACCATTGATGAAGCCTGGAAAGAACAGTTGCGCGAAATGGACGATCTGCGTCAGTCGGTTCAAAATGCTGCCTATGAGCAAAAGGATCCGCTGCTTATTTATAAACTGGAGTCTTTCAGCCTCTTTAAGCAAATGATCAACAGCGTGAACCGGAAAGTGGTATCAACGCTCACCAAAGGGCACATTCCGATTTCAGATCCTGAACAGGTTCGTCAGGCCGAGGAGCGTAAACGCACCGACATGAGTCACATGCAAACAGGGCGTTCGAGTCTCGAAGGCGGAGGGCGTACAGCCAATGATGAACCCAAAAAAGCGCAACCGGTGCGTACCGAAAAAAAGGTGGGGCGAAACGATCTGTGTCCATGCGGTAGTGGTAAAAAATACAAGAATTGCCACGGTGCCGGAAGCCCGGCTTAATTTTGTTTTTCAATATTGAACTAAAACATTAGCTACATGTCTTTTCTCAGTTATATTCACTGGAGCGTTGATCCCGAGATTTTTGGTTTGGGCTTTTTGTCAGTTCGCTGGTATGGTCTGATGTTCGCCATGGGCTTCATTATCGGTTACAAAATTGTTGAAAAGCAGTTTAAACATGAGAAGGAAAACCAGCAATGGCTCGATTCATTGTTGATGTACCTGGTAATAGCCACCATTGTGGGTGCCCGTTTAGGCCATGTAATTTTTTATGGCTGGGACTATTACTCGCAACACCTGCTTGAAATTTTCATGGTGTGGAAAGGCGGACTTGCAAGTCATGGAGGAGCTCTGGGAATATTCATTGCTTTAATGATCTTCTCCAAGAAGGTAACAAAGCGAAATGTTTTCTGGACCATCGACCGGGTGGTGATTCCTACTGCATTGGTAGCCATGCTGATCCGTTTGGGGAATTTGTTCAATTCTGAAATTTATGGAGTTGAGACCAGCTTGCCCTGGGGTTTCATTTTTGAACTCAATGGCGAAACGGTACCCAAGCATCCAACCCAGCTTTACGAAGCACTGGCTTACCTGCTTACCTTTATTGTACTTCGCTGGTTGTACTGGAAAACGTCGATTAAGGATAAAATAGGCATGTTAAGCGGTATCTTTTTTATCATGATTTTCACAGCCAGGTTTTTCATCGAATTCATCAAAGAAAATCAGGAAGCTTTTGAGGCTGATATGTTATTGAATATGGGACAATGGTTAAGCATACCTTTTGTGCTGGGCGGTTTACTGCTTGTATGGATTGGTAATAAACGGCTGATAAAAAAATAGTGAAAGGGGCCACAAAGGCTCCTTTTTTGTAAATAGATTTTTTTTTTGAATGTGTTGGCGGGTAATAAAATGCTACAATGACATACACAGGTGAATTGGCCGGTTTGGCCACTGCAGTTTGCTGGACAGCAACTGCCATGAGTTTTCAGGTGGCCTCGCGCCGTATCGGATCGGTTTCGGTCAACCTTATCCGCCTGGTACTGGCTTTTCTCTTTTATGTGGCCTATACCAAAATTTTTATGAACCAGTGGCTGCCCTTCGATGCGCCACTAAAGGCCTGGATTTATTTGAGTATTTCTGGTGTAATCGGCTTTGTTCTGGGCGATTTTTTTCTTTTTAAATCCTACGAATTCATCAGTTCAAAAATTTCGATGCTCATCATGACCATGGCTCCTCCCATTGCTGCCTTGCTTGGCTGGTTCATGATGGGAGAGGGCTTTAGCTGGTTAAACAGTTTGGGGATGACCCTGGTCATACTGGGCGTATCAATCGTAATTTTGAAAAAAGATGTGGAGAATGGCATTAAAAAACGCCGTTACCCGCTTAAAGGCATCTTGTTTGCTTTTGTAGGAGCTGTAGGGCAGGGGGTAGGAGCTGTTTTTAGTAAAATAGGAATGGGCGATTATGACCCTTTTGCTGCATCACAAATACGCGTCATTACCGGGATTGCAGGTTTTGCAATTATGATCACCCTGATGAAACGCTGGAAGATGGTCAATGCCGGCATCCGAAACAAACAAGCATCCAAAGCCTTGTTGATCGGTTCATTTTTTGGTCCTTTTCTGGGAGTTTCCCTTGGGATGGTTGCTTTTCAACATACTTCGGTAGGGATTGCTTCCACGCTAATGGCCACAGTTCCTGTATTTATTTTGTTGCCCTCACATTTAATTTTAAAAGAGAAACTCACACTAAATGAGGCTCTTGGGGCCTTGTTGGCAGTGGCGGGCATTGCAGTATTCTTTTTACATTGATATAAATGATTTTTAGTTTTTATCATTTAGTATTAAATTGGTACTGTTTAATCTAAATCCGAATTAAGAAAGATGAAACTGCTGGTAGTTGATGGATTGGCCGATACACGAAAGTATTACAGTGACAGAGTGATAAAACTGGTGCCCAATGTCGAAGTGCTTGAAAGTACTTCGGCTGAAGATGCTTTGTTTGTTTTGCTCGAAAGCCATGTTGATTTGATCATCTGCTCCGAAGTTCTCTCGTTCAGATCGGCATTCGATCTGGTAGCCTTGTTGAATCACCTGAAAATTAAAATACCCGTAATTGTGATTGCCAATGATGCCAACAATGCCATTGAGGCCATACGCAGCAATGTTTTCGACTTTCTGGTACAACCTGTCGACGATCAGCAATTGGCAGAATCGATCCAAAATGCACTGATTTATTTAGGAAAGCACATCGAACGTAACGAGGAGGAGCTTCCGGCACCCGAGAAAATTCGTCTTAGTACCAATAGTGGTTATCAGGTACTTGATTTAGAGGAAGTCGCCTATTTTAAAGCCGATGGCTCCTATACTACTATTTTTCTTAAAGATGGAAAGACTGTATATTCAAGCTACTATTTGGGAAAGATTGAAAAATTAGTAAGCGATTACTATTTTCTGAGAGTAAACAGGGCGGTGATTATCAATATAAAATTGATTAAGCTGATCGATAAAAGGAACGAACGTTGTCTTATTGAGTACGATGGTAAGATCAAAGAGTTTAAACTCACCCGTCAGCAGTTGAAAAAATTTGAAGAGAACCAACTATTATAAGGGAAATATGAACAGGGCAATAAAAGTACTGCTTGTAGATGATGATCGCTCAGCCCGAATCATCCTGCAAAAATATCTCGAAATTAATGACAATGTTGAAATTGTTGGAAATGAAGAGAGTACCGAAAATGTCATGAAGTTGATTGAATCACATCATCCCGATGTTTTGTTTCTCGATATTAATATGCCCCATGAAGACGGACTGCAGTTTGCCCGCAGAGTTCGAAAGGAAGATCATCATCTGATCATTGTATTTACAACAGCCTATCGTAATTATGCTCCTGAAGCATTGCAGGTCAGACCGCTCGATTACCTTGTTAAACCATTCGGACTTAACGAGGTAATGAATGTGCTGGATAAGGTGATAAAGGTACTTGATGAAGAGCAAAGCAGGCCTGCCAACATAAAAACCAGGGCTAAAATGGTGCCGCAGAAGATGCGGTTTAAAACCCATAAGGGCTATCTTTTTGTAGCGCCCGATCAAATTGTGTACATACGCTCAGGTCGTGAACGTACCGAGTTGGTGCTTCAAAACAATCAAACCGAAAAAATTAAAGTGGCGTTGATTGATATTGAAGAAGAATTGAGCCAGCAGGGTTTTATGCGCATTAACCGGTCGATCATCATCAACCTGAAGTACATTTGTAAAATTGACACCCGCAACAGGAAATGTTATCTGAACTGTAACACAGCAGAACAACAGGAATTTATTGTAACAAGAAATGTGTTTAAAAAATTTGAAGAGATGCAGTTGCTGAAACTGGGATAATTCATGCCAGTTTTTGTGAATTTACTAAACTAAAATGATGCACAATGAACCGAAGGCTTAGGAATATCTTGTTAATATTCGGCGTTTTGCTGGTATTGTTTCTGATGTGGTACTTTCGATCGATTGTTACTTACATCATCATTTCGGCCATCCTGGCCATGATTGGTCGTCCGCTGGTTCGCAGATTAAAAAAAATTCATATTGGCCGCTTTCATCTGGGGCGTTCAGTAAGTGCACTGATCACCCTGCTTGCTTTGTGGATTTTCTTTTTTAGTCTTTTTCGTTTTATGATACCGCTATTGGCCAGTGAATTTGAAGAACTGGCAAAGGTCGACGTAAATAAGTATCTCAGGCAGCTGGAAGTACCGCTTAGTCAGTTTACCGAATTTCTGTATGGCGAATCAATCACCCTGACCGACGGATCCATTTTTACTTTGCTTGGTGATCGTGTCAGTTCTTTCTTCAAGGTATCGCAGGTAACCGACTTGTTTGGGACCATTGCCGGAATGCTGGGCAGTTTGCTCATTGGGCTTTTCTCAGTCACTTTTATTACCTTTTTCTTTTTGCGCGAGGAAACCATGTTTCGCGATGGAATTATGTTGTTGGTTCCGGTAGGGCTCGAAGAGCGGGTTTCGAAGAACATCGACCGGATTGCCTACCTGCTTCGTCGTTATTTTATTGGTATTATCCTTGAAATCATCATGGTAATGGCGCTCGATACCCTCGGACTGACCATTATTGGCCTCGACTTTAGTGATGCCATTGTGATAGGAATGTTTTGTGGTTTATTCAATGTAATACCCTACGTAGGGCCCTGGCTCGGAAGTGCAGCCGGAGTGCTTATTGGTTTGGCCATTAATATTAATGCCGATTTTATGTCGCAAACCCTGCCTTTGCTCGGTTTGATGGTCGTGGTTTTTGTTTCGGTACAGGTGATTGACAACATCCTGTTTCAACCACTGATTTATTCCAGTAGTGTTAAGGCACATCCTATGGAGATTTTTCTTGTAATCCTGGCTGCCGGAAGTCTTGCCGGTGTGGTAGGCATGATACTGGCGATTCCTGTATATACCATTTTCAGGGTACTTGCTGCTGAATTTTTGTCAGAAATCAAGCTCATCAGGAAACTGACAGAAAACCTAAAAAAAACGGAAGCTGATTAAAGAACATGCTGGATCGCTTTATTGAATCTAAAAATTGCAGATCAGTATTTTGACCCGATGACCATAAAAAAGGCCGCAATTATTGAAATTGCAGCCTTTTTTTATTGTTTTGATGAGGTACTACCAGGCAAACAAAGGATAGTCCTTCATGGTTTGATTCACTTTTTTGCGTACACTGTCAATCACATTTTCGTCCTCGAATGAAGCAATTACCGTATCGATCATTTCAACAATCGCCGGCATCAGGTCTTCTTTTGCACCACGGGTGGTGATGGCCGGTGTTCCAACCCTTAATCCCGAAGTCTGGAAGGGTGAGCGGCTATCGAAAGGCACCATGTTTTTATTGACGGTAAGATCGGCTTTTACCAATGCGTTTTCAACTTGTTTTCCGGTTACGTCGGGGTACTTGGTTCTGAGGTCGATCAGCATCGAATGGTTGTCGGTACCTCCCGAAATTACCTTGTATCCTGCATCAACAAAGGCTTGTGCCATGACGGCTGCATTCTTCTGTACCTGGCTCTGGTATACATTGAAGGAAGGGTCGAGTGCTTCACCAAAAGCAACTGCCTTGGCTGCGATCACATGCTCGAGTGGACCTCCCTGCTGGCCTGGAAATACTGAAGAATTTAGCAGGGCCGACATCATGCGCACCTCGCCTTTTTTGGTGCTGATTCCCCAGGGATTTTCAAAATCTTCACCCATGAGGATGATTCCTCCACGGGGCCCACGTAAAGTTTTATGAGTAGTTGAAGTAACGATGTGAGCATGCTTTACGGGGTTTTTCAATAAACCAGCAGCAATGAGACCTGCCGGATGAGCCATGTCGACCATGAACAGGGCACCCACCTTGTCAGCAATGGCACGCATGCGTTCGTAATCCCAGTCACGCGAATAGGCCGATGCACCTCCAATGATCAGTTTGGGCTGCTCTTTGATCGCAAGTTGTTCCATTTCATCGTAATCGACGAACCCGTCCTGACTTACCTTGTAAGCAATTGGCTGGTAAAGTATGCCCGATGAGTTGACCGGTGAACCGTGCGACAAATGTCCTCCGTGTGAAAGATCCAGTCCTAAAAATTTATCACCTGGCTTCAGTACTACACTTAATACCGCAGCATTGGCCTGTGCGCCCGAGTGGGGCTGTACATTGGCATAGGCTGCACCATACAGTTTCTTAATCCTGTCGATGGCCAGCTGTTCGGTCATGTCTACAAACTGACAACCACCATAGTACCGGTGTCCCGGATAGCCTTCGGCATACTTGTTGGTCATTACCGATCCCATTGCTTCCATTACCTGGTCGCTCACGAAATTCTCTGATGCAATTAATTCGATCCCACTCAACTGGCGGTGTTTTTCTTTTGCAATGATGTCGAAAACTAATGCGTCACGTTTCATCCGAATATGTATTTTAAGTTGTTGGTTATCAATATGTAATATTTTTGAGTCGAAGTCTGTTTTCATCTCCTGATCGGATTTAAACTGCTCATTAAACAGGATGAATGAAAAAGCAAAGATAAGCTTTTTCATACAATAGCCGGTTTAAATTTAGCTCCGCCAGGCTGTCCATAAAATTTTGTTAATAATCCCTTCATTCATCAATTCGCTTTGGTATAAAAATTGTGTTTTAACCTTTGTATTATTAAGTGCTGATACCAGCGGTTTCGATAAGACGAGGTGAATTCGAAATTACATGCTATACCGGCAATATGGTAGCCGATAGTCAGCTTTTAGGTTCTGTTAACTTTTTTGTTTACAAATTCTAAATGAAAATCAGATGATGACGAAAAAGAAAAATAAACACTGGTACCTGTTGGGACTAAACAGGTTCTTTCATGTTACCTTTTTGCTGACCGGGCTGTTGTTACTATTTTTTGTTAACCATTCGCCGGCGTTTTGGAAGCCTTATCACCAGAAAATCGATTCCTTTAAAATTGTATGCGACAGTGAGGTATTGCGTGTACCTGGTGGCTCATTTCCAATTGGAATCATTGTATATCAGAATAACGGGAAGGTGAAAAGCACCATTGATCCCCGTTTCTTCAATACTTTATGGGGTAAGTTTGAAATTGATATAGAAGGTGGAAGTTACAGTAACGGATCTCTTTTCATCGATGAAACACTTCTGCCTTCCAAAGGAAAGCATGTGAGCATTTCGATCAATCCGTATGGCGCACCCAAAATGAAGCAAAAGCTCATACTTCCGTTGAATTATGAAGAAAAGATACAGCTGATTCCCATCACCGATGTTGTGCCAACTCCCGGCTATAGTTTCAGATTTAAGATGCTTGTAAGCTTTAACAATGGAGAAGAATTGGAAATATTGAATCGCTGGAACAGTCGTTTTAGCCATCTTTTTGAATTTGAAAACGAAGGTGTTTCCATAAAGGAAAGCCGTTGCTACATCGAAAAGGATTTTAATAAACTGAATAAGCATCAAATAAGCATTACTGCCCGTCCGTTAAGAAATCCCGATATAAGTTATACCTATACGCTGGCTATGGATTATAAGGCAGAGCAACGTTTTGTGCTGGGTGGTAGCGATGGTTACCATGGTTCTAATGGTCGCGATGGTTCCGATGGATCATCCGGTGCGGATGGACGGCACGGAGAAAATGGAAGAGATGGTGGAAACGGAGACGATGGACCCGACATGGGAGTTTGGGTCGATTATTATTTCGATTCACTTTTAGCTGCACCCATGTTGTATGTTTATGGAGAAAATCTCTGGACTGGTAAATCGTATCATTTTCTGATCAATACCAATGGTGGACTGTTGCACGTTATATCGCACGGCGGTTCCGGAGGTACTGGCGGGCGGGGCGGTGATGGTGGCGATGGTGGTGACGGGAATGCAGGTCGATGGCGCGAGCGAACGGTTGTTCTAAGCGATAGCACCAGTAAGGTTGAACGCTGGCAGGGACGCGGACAGGATGGTGGTGACGGTGGCGATGGCGCCTACGGTGGTTATGGTGGCAATGGTGGTGACGGAGGAAATATTTATGTTTATTTTACTGACGATGCAGCACCTTATCGCCAATTGATCGTTCCCGATTCAAACGGTGGATGGTTTGGGACAGGAGGCTTTGGCGGAAGTGCGGGTTCTGCCGGAGATGGAGGACAGGGTGATCCCAAAGGACGTGATGGTTCTTCCGGAAACACTGGCAGCAGTGGGAATTCAGGTGATTGGGGCTCTTCGGGAACTGTAAGCTATGGAACGGTTGAAGAGTTGGTAACTTACTGATTTCAGACGTTTACCTCGTCGGGGTTGATCAGCTTGTTCATCATTGCATACACCGTCAAACCCGATATTGTTTTGATTCCCAGCTTTTCTGTCAGATTTTTTCGATGTGTGATTACCGTATTGATGCTTATGAACAGTTTGTCGGCAATTTCCTTATTGGAATAACCCAGGGCAACTTCCTTTAAAATATCGGTTTCACGTGCGCTGAGTACCGAATCATCCGAAGCATTTTCGTGTTGTTCATAACTGGAAAAAAAGTTTTGTAGTGTTTCCAATACTTTCTCTTCTCCATCATCGATGTTTAGGATGTGAGGATGAAAGCTATTGGCAATTAGTTTGTTGCATATTACCAGTACACTGCCTTTAAACGCTTTTTTGAAGTTGTCGAGTTGTTCTTTATGATTACTATAAAGCATGTTGTGATGTACAATTAAATAATCATGCTCCGAAAACTGTTGCAGAAATCTTTCATCCAAATGATCAACAAGCTGAAAATCGGCTTCTACACCAATGTGGCTGATTAAGCTTTGAAGGCCAACCCTGATCAGGTACCGGTCGGTTGCCAGTATCACTATCGTTTTGTTTTTATAATGAAGCACCTAGTTCGAGTATTTTTTGTTCAAGCTGAATAACTTTGGGAATTAATACCTTGTCCTCTATTCTGGAATGGTCGTTCAGGTCATCTTCGAGCCGGTAGAGCTCGATTAACAGTTTTTCCATGATGTCTTTTCTTTTCACCGGAGGCAAAAATTTGATGATCAAATTCTTTAAGTCAAAAAGTTTTTCTTCCAGTTTGCCGTGGTCGTCATCATCGTCCCTGAATGGTTTTTCCTTAATTTTTTTTAGAAGTTCTGGCGGAATACCACTTCTAAGTACTTCTTCAAGGGTATGGGTGTATGGAAATACGGTGCTTTCCTCATGTCTTAAATGCCTGATCAGTTCCAGTTTGTATTCTTCAAAAAAGTCAGCAATCAGCTTGTTGTTTATCTTGTTTTCCTCCGAGCTTGAATCGATGAACTGCTGCACCATTAGTTCCAGTTCAGGTATTTTAGTGTTAACATAATAGGCGTGTGTATTTTTCAGATAATCAACAATCAGTGTTAAAGGATAATTCTGAAATTGATCTTCGATAAAATAATCCTGATTGTGATAACTGTTCATGATCTCCAGGAAAAAGGCAATGTTTATGTCCTTCTCCGAACATATTTCTTTCACCGTTTTATTGCCAAAGCCTAAGTCGATTCCAAAACGACCGATGATCGGAAGTAAAAGATAGTCGAGATGAATCACATCGGCCATTTTCATGTTGGCGTTGATTGGTAAATGTTTCATGTACACAATTATTTACTGAATTTAAATTCACTGTAAGTGCAAATATATTTAGAATCTTTCAAAATAAGCTCATGCCACATGCAATATCTTCTCTTTAACAGCGATGATTGTATTCGTTTGGCTGTTTTTAACTTTTCTTTTTAATGCAGCGCATTGCCAATTTTAATACTAAAAGTGATGGTTCTGGGTTTCCCTGGGCCATACATATAGCCTGCATCCCGGAACACACCACGGTCGTGTTCCTTTTGGTTTTGATTGAATAGGTTTTGAATTCCAAGTCCCAATTCCATATCGGTATTTCCGGCCAGTTCAATGCAATAGGAAATTTTTCCACCAATGTGGAAAAAATGTTCCGAAGATTCAAGACGTTCTCCTGTGATGACATCACCCCTTACAATGGCTTCCAGTTCGGCTGGATCGCTGGTGTTGGGATCGAGTCCAAAATGTGGAATCAACATTGTACCGGTATAGGTGCCTGTGAATGACAGGTTAAGATGCTCGATGCCCAGGTACTCAAGCGTGGCAAAGCCATACTGATTGGGGGTGCGGACAAAGCGACGTGTTATACTTTCGTCTGACTCACCCCACGACTGCGGACTATCATAAAGTGCCTGCTGTATGGTGTATCCAAGCTGTGCCATCACCTGTTTATTGAAGGCTGTGTTTAATTCGAGGTTGGTACCTGCTACGTGGGCACCATCGCTTGCATTAATACGCATGTATTCAAAAGTGCCATTGTCATCAAGCTTCCGGTATTCGTTTGAAAACGGATCGTTTAGCTGAGTAAAAAATCCTTCGGCCAAGAATTCTACCGAATTGTTTCCTGCTGAAAAGTTGGTGTTGAACGAGGCAGTATAACTGTGCGAACTTTCCTGTTTAAGATCAGGGGAGTTTGAATGGAGTACGCGTTTGGCTCCCGATGCTTCGATATGAAGATCTTCATCAAAAAGCTGAGGTGCCCGGTATCCTTTTGCATAACTGGCTCTTAACTGCGCCGAGGGACTCAGCTGCAACAAAAGGGTTGTTCTGGGTGCAATTACATTGCCCGTTAATGGCTTGTTGTCTATGGCATTCCGATCGCTTATCTGATAGTGATCGTAGCGCAAGCCCAATGAAAGTTTTGCCCTGCCAAGGTTCCAGTCATTCTGGGCAAAGGTGCCGATGGTGTTAACCAACTGGTTGGTGATCAGTGAGTTTTCCTGGCCATTGCTCCCCAGTTTTGTATCTTTTAAGGTATTCAGTGTGTTGTCGATACCTGCAATAAGTACCGATGGGGCGATGAGCAGCCGATCGAAATGCATTGTATACTGAGAACCCAGCGAGGCAGATATATCGCTGGTTTGACCATAGGCCGACGGATCCTGCTGTGCACCATAATAACTGCTGCGGTCAACAGTTTGAGCCGAAGCATAAATGCTAAGTTGGTTGTACTTGCTTTGATGAGTAAACAGATCATATGAGATACTGGCTCCGTTAATCATATGATCGACCTGCTCTGTTATATCTGCTTCATGAGGCAGGTAATCAAACCTGTTTCCGCCCCTCCGGAACTCAGCTATCCGGTAATAGTCAAGCAATAATTTACTTTTGTCACCAGGTTGGTAGAACGCATTGAATCCCACGGTGGTGTTCTCCATTAAAACAGTTTCTGAAAAGCCGTCGTTGTTTATATCATAAGGGTCCCGTTCGCGGGCCATTGCATAAACAAACAAACCACTATGCTCATCAACAACCGAGGCATTGAGATTCAGTGTACGATCGAGTGAGGGGGTGTTTAACAAATTGTTTCCACTTCCTAAAATGCCTAGTGAACTGTTTATCTCAAAGGTATTTTGACGGGGCTCACGGGTAATAATGTTGATGGTACCTGCAATGGCATTTCCTCCAAACAAAGCAGATCCACCTCCCCTGACTACCTCAATTCGGTCGACCATTCCCGTGGGAAACAGTTCCAGTCCGTATACCCCTGCCAAACCACTGAATATGGGGCGGTTATTAATTAGAATCTGAGAATAGGGGCCTTCGAGACCATTCATTCTTACCTGACTAAATCCACAGTTCTGACAGTTGTTTTCCATGCGTAAGCCGGGCGTAAAATCAAGACCGTCGGCAATGGAAGTGGCCTGCGTCCTTTCAAATAATTTTGAAGACAAGGTGTTTATAATCATTGGTGCTTCGGTACGGGTCACGGCATTTCTGTCGGCAGTAACCACCACACTTTCAAGATGGAGTACATCTTCTTTTAGTTCAAATACAAGCTCTTTAAAATCTCCGGCTTCCAATTGTATGGTTTGTTGATTTTGACGGTATCCAATTCCTCTTGCGATGATGGTATGTTTTCCCGGAGGCAAGGATTTAAGTTCAAATGTACCCTTGCTGTTGCTCGATGTGCCTATACTGGTTCCTTCGATGAGCACGTTGATGAAGGGTATCAGCTCTCCTTCACATAAAATGGTTCCGTTTATTGTTGCAGCTGGAACCGGCTCATTTTCAGTTCCACTTAATATTGTTGTATACAATAATAGTATGACAACAACGAAAATTTTGGTCATATTGATTGGTTTTTAAGAAAATTTTTGGTTTTTAATGCATTGCATATTCAATCAGCCGCGATGGCCGACTGATAAAGAATGTATTATAAGTGATGGTTTTATAAAAGGGACGAAGGAGGTGAGCGGCCGAAGGTAGCGTTAATGCTGCAACAGATAATTTCATTTTTGAACCATGGGTGTTTTAAAACCCTGGTTTGGAAAAGAAGCAATTGTACAGCAATAAAAAAAACAACAAACAAGATTAAAAGATGATCTATTACAATGAAATCGTTTGTCGAGTGATGGTGTGTGTTCTCAGGTAGTTCGTTGTCGGGATTACTGAAGGGATGGGCATGTGTCATTACCTCACCCGTATCAAGATGATGCGCATGTATAAATACAATGTTATTAAGGGTGATGAAACTCACGATGGTGAATAGTGAGAATGCCACCAGCCTTTTTATTGTATTTTTTATTTTGTTATCCATGCGCTGGCAAAAATAATTATTCAGCCAACTTTTCTCCTCATTACTAATTGGTATTTTTTGTCATTTATCAATTTAAATAGTGCTGGCATGCTGAATATTCGTTTTCGGGCGTTTTTAAACAACTAATTGTGGTGAATTTATTTTAAATTTGCATCCGTTTGGTGATGTCTTCCTTTAAACTATACATCGATAAATTACTTTCTCCATGAAGCAGTTAAGCCTGGTTATTTGTGTTTATAATGAAGAAGAAAATATACTGCCTCTGGCCGGTCAGATCAAAAAAGCACTCGAAGCATACGATTTCGAAGCCATTTATGTCGATGATGGATCGACTGATCAAACCCGCGAACGCATTCGTGAAATAGGCGACGAACGCTTTAAACTGGTTAAACTGCGTAAGAACTACGGTCAAAGTTCGGCACTTCAGGCAGGAATCGATACCGCCGAAGGGAACTACATCGTAACGCTCGATGGTGATTTGCAAAACGATCCGGCCGATATACCTGCTATGATTGAAAAACTGGAGGCCGAAGATTGTGATGTGGTGGCTGGTATCAGGGCCAATCGACAGGATGGAATGTTTTTAAGAAAAATTCCCAGCCAGATTGCCAACTCCATCATTCGTCAAACCACCGATGTGAAAATCAGGGATTATGGCTGTACGCTGAAAGTTTTCAGATACGACATTGCTAAGAATATAAAAATTTACGGAGAGCTGCATCGTTTTATTCCGGTTCTGGTTGCGCTTGAGGGAGGGTCTATTACCCAGATGGATGTACACCATCATGCCCGCGTTCATGGCAAATCGAAATATGGTATTAATCGGACCTTTAAAGTTGTCAGTGATTTGCTGGTGATGGTTTTCCTGAAAAAATACCTTCAGAAGCCCATGCATCTTTTTGGCGGACTCGGCGTATTCGCCATCATTATCGGCACACTGATTAATCTTTATTTGTTAGCACTAAAACTAACGGGACATGACATTTGGGGAAAACCGCTTTTGTTGCTGGGAGTGATGATGTTATTGGCTGGAATTCAATTAATCACTTTTGGCTTGCTGGCCGAAATCATGATGAGAACCTATTTTGAATCGCAAAATAAAAAGCCCTACCGTATTCGCAAAATTGAACAGGTAGGGCCTTAAAATTTATCGTTTAGTTTTTACAACTCATTCAGTAATTTAAGCGTGGCATCGTAATCGGGTTCTGTGGTAATTTCAGGAACAATTTCGACCAGGCGTACTGTTCCGGTTTGATCGACAACTACAGTGCCTCTTGCCAGTAATGCAAGCTCTTTAATCAGGTAACCATATTTATTCCCAAATTCTCGTTCTTTGTAGTCCGAGAGGGTGACTATATTATTCAACCCTTCGGCAGCACAATAGCGTTTGTGAGCAAAAGGCAGATCAAGTGATACACTAAGTACCACCACATCTTTCATCGAACCGGCTATTTCGTTAAACTTATGATTTTGTTTCTGACATATGCCTGTGTCGATCGACGGATATACAGCAATAACTACTGTTTTTCCTTCGAACGATGACAGTGAAACTTCTTCGAGTGCCTGATTTACTGCTACGAAATCGGGTGCTTTATCTCCAACTTTAATGGCATTGCCTGTTAAGGTAACCGGCTTGCCGGCAAAAGTTACTAATCCTTTTCTTTCTGACATAGGTAATAAATTTATTGTTTAATAAAGATAGAACGTTCAAAGCTGTTAAATGTTTGCCCGCTTGGCTGCATTCATTCAAAAAAGGCTTACAATATGACCTGTAACTACGAGGTTTTACGTTTGATGCCACAACCTAAGTTTTTGGTTTCCTTATTTTTAATCTCAGTGCCTTTGCCCAGGCTGTTGAGTGCATCTTTTAGGTAGAATTCCTTTACCTCATCTGCATTTTTATGGTTGTCGTCGATCGCTCCCTTGTACACCAATTTCATGTTTTTATCGAAAAGAAATACATGGGGGGTTGTTTGCGCTCCCAAAGCATTGGCGAGTTTTGATTCCACATCAACAAGGTAAGGCCATTGGTAACTATATTTTTTTGCGTGAGCCTGCATGGCCTCATAGGAGTCGTCTCCATCACGTTTGGTGTAATTTGAATTGAGCAAAACCATGCCTACTTTATTTTCTCCGGCAATTTTATTTACCATGGGATATCGATCTTCCCAGGCAATAACAAAGGGACAGGTGTTACATGAGAAAATGACAAGCAGGCCATTTTCTCCGGCTATATCGTGTAAACCAATGGTTTTACCCGTTGTAGAACACTTCATGTTTTCGCTGCCTGGCAAGGCTTCACCAATTTCAAGAACAGGATATTGGGCATAAGTACCCAGCGTGAACATGAGGAATAGAATAGGGATAATGTGTTTCATGATTTTCTTTTTTAGTTATACCCTAGAATAACCATCGATGATCATGAATTGTTTATCGGCAAAAAGGGAAGAAGCAAACCATCACAGTCTGACTGTGACGATTTGCTTACAGGTTCTATTTAATAATTGGGTTTTCCTTTTATTCAAGGTAAGGCTTAACCAGTCGTCCGCTGTTATCGCTCAAACGTCCCACAATGAGCAGAATCAGATCAACAAGATACCAGATGCCCAGTCCGCCAACAGTAATAAGCATGAGGATGCCAGTGCCTGTCCGTCCAAGATAAAAACGGTGTGCTCCAAATATTCCGAGTATCCAGCACAGTAAGACTGCGGCAAGCCAACGGGTGTTGAATGTTTTGTTGTTAATACTGTCGGGTTGTGGTATGCCACACTTCGGACATACAGCAGCTCTCGCATCGATTGCGGCGCCGCAGTTAAAGCAGTATTTTTCAGTTTCTGTTCTCATTGTTTTTAATTTTACACCAAAAGTGCAGTTTATAAACCCTTCTACGAATAAGTATTGGGTAAATTACACAATTTTACCGGTAAAATGAACGATGCTCACTTCAACTGACAAAAATAGTCCCGTATTTTTGTTTGAACTACTCCCTGGATAAGCTGACAATAATATAAGCTGTAAGCAAACCTGATCGTGCACTCCTATTAAGAACAAGCTGACTCGTTCTTCTGGTGCCTGTCCGAATATTGATACCCGCTTTAATAGGAAAGCAAAAGCCTGCTTTCCTATCAGCCAATTAATTCAGTTATATGTTGTAGGAAAACTTGCTTAGTTGCCCCCGTCACTGCTGCCACTACCATCGCCATCTTCCTGATCTTTGAAAAATGGATCACCTGGTGCATCCGGAGGATTTTCTCCGCCACGAACGGCTGTAAGTTCAGCATTGCTTAAACGGAATGATTCATTCTCTGCAGAAAAAAAATGGTTTAAAGTTTTCATAATGGATTTTGTAAAAAAGATTAACACTAATTTTGACCTTCACCTATTTATTCCGATAATTGGCAAAAGGTTACCCTGTTTTTATGAAAATTTTTAAATTATTTTTCATTTGTCTCATTTTCAGTGCGTTAAAAATGCCATTTTTTTCGCTAAAAAGCTCTGCCTCGAACACCGACAGTTTGAAGTTGCTTGCCAATGAAATGACAACGCAGGGAATTGAGCTGATGAATCAAAAATCGTTTGCAGAAGCAGAGCAGTTGTTTTTTGACTTAATTGAAATCTGGGAGCAACTCGATGAGTATAACGAAATGAAAGCCTATCCCTTTTATCGCCTTGGTGATTTGTATCATCGCTTTGGTGATTATAAAAATAGTATTTATTACTATGGAAAAGCCGAAGAAATACTATCGCAATCTCCTGCTCCAAGGCAGTATGTGCTGGGAGGGCTCTATTCGAATATCGGTTATTTTTATCTTTCATATGGCGATTATGTAAAGTCGCTGGAATATTATGCCCGTTCGCTTGTCATCCTGGAAATGTTCAGGGAAAGCAACAAAAGAGCTTATTCCGATGCCAGATATGGAGTCGCTCAGACCTATTTCTTCCAGAAACGATATATAAAAGCAGCAGAAACTGCTTTAAAATCGATCAATGAAAATTTAAGTAACAAGATAGGATTCAAAAAGTTATTGGGGAATTGCTACATTTATTTGAATGAATATAACCGGGCCATTGCCATTTTAAGTGAGGTGCTCGAAGAATACGATGAACAGTCGGAGCAATATGCCGAAACGGGACTTATTTTGGCCAAGGCCTATATCTTTGATGGCGATTTGGACAAGGCTGCCTTTTGTTTCGAAGAAGCATGGCCCATCCTGAGTGAAAACAAAAGCGAGTATGATCCCTGGATTGTCTACTATTATGAAATTTACGGACAATATCTGATGGGCAGGGCAGAGGAGGAAGCTCAGCCAAATCGCCGGCTTGAACTCCTGAACGAAGCCGTTGAGACCTTCGACAGGGCACTGGTGCTTAATTCAAGCAGTCCTAATCACCACATACCGTATCTTGAAGGAGATGGCAACTTTATCACGCCAACGCAGGTAAAAGACGTATTTATTAACCGCACACGGGCGCTTCATGCTGTGTCTTCGCTCTACGATGAACTGAATGAGCCATTTTCTTCACTTAATTATCTTGAGCAGGCATTGAAAAGTGCTGAGGCAAGCATGGAATTTTTATACGACTTCAGGATCAGTTTTTTGGAAGAAGAAAGCCGGCTGGAGTTATCGGAACAATACGATAATGTTTACCTCGAGGGTTTTAAGATTGCCTCAGCACTTTATCAGAAAACCCAACTAAATAAATACTTTGAGAAAATGCTCGATTTTTCTGAAGCAGGAAAGTCGGCTTCGCTGCTGGCTGCGCTTAACGATGTAAAAGCCAGAAAGTTTGGGGGTATTCCTGATACGCTTGTACAGGGCGAACGGGAGTTGAAAATGCAACTGGCCAATCTGAACCAGTTGTTATACAACGAGAAAGCCCGCGAAGATGCAGATCATGTGCTGATGGCTGAATGGGAAAGAAAGATCTTTGATCTTCAAACCCTACACGACGACATGGTCTTCCTTTTTGAGCGTGACTACCCCGATTATTATGCTTTGAAATACAGGAAAACAACAATCACGCCGTCGCAGATAAGCGGAAAGCTTAAAAGAAATCAGGTGGTAGTTGAATATTTCGTCGACGAGCCGGTAAATTATGCCGATTCGGGGATGGTTTATGCCATGGTTTTCGATCACGAAGGCTATTTGTTTTATCAACATCCGATTGGCTGGCAGTACATGAGCGATTTGGAAACCTGTTATTACCACCTGACCGATAAAAACATTGGAGATACCAATAAAGCGAAATATACCGGTTACCTGAATGCAGCCAGTCGTTTGCACAAAATCTTGATCGATGGAATGAACTTACCTGAATCAACCGACGATTTGATCATTATTCCGCACGGCCGGCTTGCTTATTTGCCTTTTGATGCATTGATAGCAAGTCGTACGCTTTCGGAAACAATCGATTATCGTTCGCTCGACTATCTGGTTTATCATTATAATATTACCTATTCTTATTCAGCAACCCTTCAATTCGACTATTTTAAGAGCAGGCAACGTAAAAGCCGAAAGATACTTGCCCTGGCTCCTGAATACCATTTTAGCGAGTTTGATTTGTACCAGGAGGCTTATCGTCACCGTCAGGCTAACAGGGCTGTTTTACGTCCCTTACCAGGCGCAAGGGAAGAAGTAATGCAACTGGCCGATTTTAACAACAGTGAAATATTGATGGGTGATGCAGCTACCGAGTCGGTTTTTAAGGAAAAAGCGGCTGCTTACGACCTGCTTCATCTGGCCATGCATACCATCATTAACGATTCGATCCCAATGTATTCAAAGCTGGTTTTTGCTCCCGAAAGCGACAGCATCGAAGATGGCCTCCTCAATACACAGGAGATTTACAATATGAAGCTTAATGCCAGACTAACGGTATTAAGTGCCTGTAATACCGGTTCAGGAGTCATGCGCAGAGGAGAGGGCGTAATGAGTATGTCGCGGGCATTTTTATATGCCGGCTGTCCTTCAATCGTTATGACATTGTGGGAAGTAGAAGACAAGGTGAGCGCTCAATTGATGATGAATTTTTATCAGCACCTCTTTTCAGGAAGAACAAAGCCAGAGGCCTTGCGAATGGCAAAACTTGAACACATTAGAAATGCTGATCCTTTAAAGGCACATCCCTATTTCTGGCTAGGATATATCTTTGTAGGTGATCCTTCGCCCATCAAATTCAGCAATGGTGTAATAATTGGTGTAATTGTGTTTGTATCGGTCATCGTTTTTTTCCTCATTGCCGTTTGGTGTTCCCTTTCGCTTAAAAAAAGAAAAGCTGCAACCCGTTAAAGGTTACAGCTTTGGTATCTTTTAGTTTTTATATTACTTATCTCTGAGTCATCTGTTTGTTTTCCTGTTTTACATGAAAAGCATATTTCTCAATCATTTCAGGTTGTTGTTGACCATAAAGAATCAGGTATTCCAATTTATCTGCTTTCAGCTGATTGTGGCTGATTTTAAGTTGTTCCTTTTTAGATAAATCAATCTGATAGGACTGATCTGCTTCGAGCACAACTGCATAACCTTTTGAAGAAACAACACAAATGTCATTTCCTTCGAAAAGAAAACCGTTAACCGTTTCGTTTGTGTAAATTTCTCCGGCGCCGAGTTGTTGTGAGATACTGTTAAGGTGATTTCCGGCTACCAGGTTTATATTTTCACCGGTGCCAATGCTGAAGGCTGTTTCTGTTTCTTTATTGCCAAATTTCACCCCCTTTTCTTCTTCAAACAGCACGGCATTGTCCGCCTTGTTAATATAGCTCAAACGTAGTGGTTCTTTCTCGATTTTGATGACAATGCCATCGCTCACGGTAGTGGTAATCTGCATTAACTCATCCAACTCTTCTACATAAATCGATCCGGATAGTTCGGTTCGAAGATGGATTTTGTCAGGCGAAGTGAGTAGTTCTGCTTCATGCGCACTGAGAACAGTAACACCAAGCGCGTAGTGATTGTAGGCCGTAAGCAGAATACAGGCATCCCTGGTTGTTTCTATTAAAACCTCTTTGTCTGTCAGCTGACGATAACTTTTAAAATCGCCAATTGTACGGGCATTTACTGAGCTAAGGATTCCGGCTATGAAAAACAACAGGCTACTTAGATATAATTTCCCCATGATTTAAATTTTTAAATCAAATAAATCGTAAGCATTCTTAAATCAAAAAAATGAGCGGGAGCTTAAACAGAAGTGTGCTTAATCAGTTTAATTTTCTCCGCAACACAAGCCAAATATAATATTTATTTTCATTAAACAGTGAGTCGTGAAACTTTTATTTGCCTATTTTACAATAAAGTAGACAGCTTGAAAGGCTGCCCACATGAAGGTTTGTAGTGAATGAAATTTCATTTAATCCGGAAAAAAGCCAAAAATAAAGTGCTTTATTTAGAAGCACTTTATTCAACTGATCATATTATCTGTTCCATATTTCCCATGCTGCTTTGGCCTGTTCATGCAGCATTTCAAGTCCGTTTTTACACTGAGCTCCTTGTTCTGAGCCTTTTTTCATGAACAGTGTTTTTTCGGGATTGTAAACCAGGTCGAAAAGCACGTGTTTCGGCCCAATGGCATGGTAGGGAAGAGGCGGGCACTGATCTACCTTAGGATAGGTTCCCAGCGGTGTGGCGTTGATAATTACCTGACGTGTTGCTATCATGGCTTCATCAATTTCTTCGTACCTAATTTCGTTGTCAAAGAGTTGTTCCTCAATTGAGGCAGAAACGAATTCAATACCCAGTTTTTGAAGAACATATTTTACCGCCTTTGAGGCACCGCCTGTTCCCAAAACAATTGCTTTTTTGTGGTGCTCTTTCAGCATCGGGCTTAATGAACGTTCAAACCCGATGACATCGGTATTGTAGCCTTTGAGTCGCATTCCTTCATTCGCCTGAACCACCTTAATGGTATTCACCGCTCCTACCTTTTCAGCTTCTACATCAATTTCGTTTAAAAACTGCATGATTTGCTGTTTGTATGGTATGGTGCAGTTGAGTCCTATGATTTGCTCATGTTGATCGAAAATTGAAGGAAAACGTGCAATGGAGTCAATTTCGAAATTGAGGTATTGATGGTCGTTCAGGCCTTCTTTTTCAAATTTCTCACTAAAAAATTTTTTTGAAAATGAATGTCCAAGTGGATAACCGATAAGTCCGAATGTTTTCATAATTGCTATTGTTTCAAATGCTTACTGCCTGTACATTAAAAAAAATGTCGGATGATGATATTAAATTTTAAGCTGTTGCTTCCTATTGTTTTTGCGGTTTGCGTGAGGCCAGCAACTCCGTTGCCCAGATAATTAGTATTCCCAACAAGATCAATCCGATGGCGATGATTACTTCGGTGTTCATTCTTTCAGGTACAAACCAATCGTAAGCGGTAATGATGGGTTCTCCATCCTTTAAAATCAGTTCACCGGCACTGTTGGTGGCAGGAATTTCATTTTTCCAGGGCCATATTATGCCCAATGATCCAAGAATAAAACCTGAAAGCAGTGAGATCGTGGGATTCCTGAATTTTTTAAATACCCATGATAACAGATTGGCAAAAAAGACCAAACCGGCAACAGCTCCCACAACTACCGGCAAAAGAATTTTCAGGTCCAACTGATTCACTGCATCGATCATGACCAGTTGATAATTACCCAAAAGGATTAGAACAAAAGAACCCGAAAGTCCGGGTAATATCATGCTGCAGGTGGCTACAATGCCGCAAACAAAGAGGTACAGCATTGAACTGTTTTCCTGTGCCGGCTCAAGTATAGAAAGCAGGATGGCCACCACGGTTCCGATGGCAAAACTGATGATTACAGTCAGGTTCCATCGGGTGACGGTTTTTGCAACAAAATAAATTGAGGCCAGAATCAGACCAAAGAAAAAGGCCATGATGTAAACCGGATAATGGATGAGCAGAAAACCAAAGAGTTTGGCGATTGACAATATGCTTACTACTACGCCAAGAAAAACGGCTACCAGGAAATCGAGGTTGATTTTACGGGCAAAGCCACTGAATTTTCCTGTGAACAAAAGCTTAACTGCCTGCAGGTCGACTGCTTTTATCGAGTCGATGAGCTTTTCAAAGATTCCGGTTATCAGCGCAATGGTTCCACCAGAAACTCCTGGCACCACGTTGGCTGCTCCCATTCCCATTCCTTTTAAAAAAAGGCTAACGTACTTATTCATTTTTCTTATTTATTTGGCACCTGGCTTGATCAATGGAGATAATTTTGTTTTGTGTAGTGTACTGTATTTTATTCAATGGTATTGTATTTACTAATTAGCTGATTCACTGATTCGCTGTAGCGGGCATCAGGGTAACTTTCGAACAGATAACGATAATTACTGTAATCGTTTTTTAATGCCTGTTCAAGGTACTGAACAGCGTCTTTTTCCTTGTCCGATTCAAGCAGGTAGGCAGCTATACGGTAATTAATCAAGGCATTGTCGGGATGAAATTCAAGGGCTGTATTAAGTAACTCAATCGCTTTAACGACCATTCCTTTTTTGAATAGCATTCCTCCAAAACTGAGCCAGTAGGTGAGATTTTCAGGGCTCAGCTCACATGCAGCCTCGTATGCATTGATTGATTGGCTAAGGTCGTTTAAACGGGCATTCACTTTGGCCAGTTGAAACCAGTATTCACTTTTCTCTTCGTCGTATTTTACAGCCAACCTTAAATGTTTGAGAGCTTCGTTGTATTTGCTTTCAATTTTCTTGATAAGTCCAATGCTGTACCAGGCCCGGGCGTTGTGTTTGTTTAATTTCACCGCACGACGGAAGTTTTTTGCTGCTTCGGTGTAGCGTTTCAGTTTTAACTGACAGTCGCCCATTAAACAGTATATTTCATCGTTGTCTTCTTCGAATTCGATGTAGGTCTTAAAGGAATTCAGCGCCTGTTCATATTTTTTCCAAAGCATGTAAGCGTGTCCCAGGTTAAACCAGGCATTTGGAAAGGCATCGTTGATGGCCAGTGCATATTCATAAGCTTCAACCGAAGCTTCGTATTGCTTTGTTTTGGTATACAGAATACCCAGATTAAACCATGCTGAATCAGAAAAGGTATCCAGATCGAGATAGCGGTTGTAGTATTGGATACTCTTTTCATTTTCATCGATTTTCTCATAGCAAAAGGCAAGTTCGTACAAGGCTGCTTCGTTTTCAGGGTTGAGCAGTACGGCTTCCTCAAGATAAGGAATGGCCTGGTTGAAATCGCCATTTTGCTCGTAAGTATACCCGATGTTGAAAAGCGTCTCGTCACGGTCGTCGATTGAAAATTGCAGGGAGCGGTTAAACGAGTGCAGGGCCTCATTTCGGTTGCCCAGCAACAAATGAGCCGATCCTTTCATCAAATGAAGTTCATGATTGGAGGCTTCGATCATTAACAGCTCCTCGGCCATCGACAGCGTACGATCCAGTTCTCCCAAATTGAAAAGTATGTTCACTTTCCTGACTTTCAGTGGAATGGATGTGGGGTGTTGTTCTATGCCCATATCAACAGCCTGAAGTGCAGGGTGGATTTTGCCTTCCTCGATGAAGCGTTCAGCAATGAGTTCGATTTGAAAAACGTCAAAATATCTTTTTGCTCCGTTTTTCAGCATCTCTTCGTAACGCTGCAATGCTTCATTAATCTCTTGTTCCTCTTGAAAATTTCCTGCTTCCCTGTTCACTATCTAATGAATTTTTCAACTGTTTTCGATCAATTTCTATTGCTGATGCTCGTTTCGCAACAGGTCGTTGATTGTTTTTACCGGATTGAAGGTTTCAACGGGAACCTCTACAAAAACGGTATTCCAGTCGCTCATTGCTCCATTCCATAGGCCGGGAAGCTCAAGCGCCTTGATGCTTACACCGTCTTTCGACTTGCTTGAAATAAATCCGGTTTGAGGATCACGGAAAGCGACCAGTTCAAATTTCTCTCCTTTGTAATTTTTTATGCTGCAAATTAAATCAACGGGATTGAAGTGGGTTGACTGATTTAACAGTTCAGCCTGTTTGGGATCGTTCAGATCGATCTGCACTTTTTCGACAATTTGCAGCGATACCGTTTGGTCGGTATTTTCAGCCCAGAAAGGACCTCCTCCGGGCTCTCCTTCGTTTTTAACCATGCCACAAATGCGAATAGGACGGTTGAGTTTCTTTTGTAAAAACAAAACCCTGGTCTTTGGATCCATGTTTGAAGTGTCGAACTGAATTCCCAGCTCCTTTTTCATAAACATTTCGATGTTTTTCAACAGGTCATCATCGGTAGCTGCATTGGGCTTATCAAGTTTTTCGAGATAAGCAAACAGCTTATTACGCAATTCGACGAGCATACCAGCGAGTGCCTTTTTGTATCGTTTGGTGTAATGCTTCAAACGGTCGGGAACTACATTATCGATGTTTTTGATGAAAATCAGATCAGCATCAAGTTCACTCAGATTTTCAATTAACGCCCCATGGCCACCAGGTCTGAACAGCAGCCTGCCTTCGTTGTCGATGAACGGAGTATTGTCGGTATTGGCAGCGATGGTATCGGTTGATGGGTGCTGAAATGAAAAACCAATATCAAACCTGACCCCCAGTTTTTTCTGATACGATGGAACAATTTTTTCGGCCAGTCTGTTAAACCCTTCTTCATGCTCGGGTGAAATGGTAAAGTGTATTTTGGCATTGCCATTATTGCCTGTGCAATACGAGGCTGCTTCGATCAGATGTTCTTCAAACGGGGTTCGGTAAAAACCGTTGTATTTGTGAAAAGGAAGTAAGCCCTTGGGCAGATTACCAAAATTAAGCCCTTCGCTGTTGAGTAAAAGTGCGATCAGCTCTTTTTTGTCGTCGGTAGTCGCCAGGCTCTTCAATTCATCATGAAAAGCAAATTTTTTGAGATTTGTAAAGAAATCATTCATGAAGTCGTTTTCTTCACCAGTCTCCAAAAATTCGTACAAATCTTTAAACATGCGGCTGGCAGCACCCGATGCCGGTACAAATTTCATGGTGTTTAAGCCCGATGAAAGGGAATTCTCAAAAATGGAAATGTACCGGCTTTCTTCATCTTCCGATAAAATTTTAATGCCATTTTGGGGAATTGCAGGTGCAATAAGGCGCATGGGAGGAAATCCCTGTCTGAAATTATTGAGTTGTTCTTCAATAAGCTCAACTGTAAGGCCCTGATTTCGTATCTGTTCCAGATTATTGTTTGTAAACATAATTTGTTTTGTTCCAATGCATTAAAAGTAAAAAACAAAAGTACAATTCAAAATCGATCCGGTCAATTTCAATCAAAAAATTTTCAACAATTAATATTAGCAATCATTCATTAGCTTTGCAGCATGCAACAAGTAATGAAGCCACAAATATGGGGCGGCGAAAAAAGGTACAACGATTTCGCATCCCATTTCAAAAGAATGTTTAACAAAAGGGTACAAAAGGTATCGATCGATGCCGGATTTACCTGTCCCAACCGTGATGGTACAAAGGGAAGAGGAGGCTGTACCTATTGCAACAACACTTCGTTTAAGCCAAGTTACTGTAATCTTGAAACCTCGGTAAGTGCTCAGATTGAACGAGGAATTCGCTTTTTTAGCGAACGATACCATTCAATTGCCTATCTTGCCTATTTTCAGGCCTATACCAATACTTATGCTCCTCTTGAAAATCTGATCAGTTTGTATGAGGAGGCATTGGCTCATCCTGAGATAATCGGCCTGGTTATTGCCACTCGTCCTGATTGCTTGCCAGAGGAAGTGCTTGATTATCTGATGGAAAAATCGAGGCAATGTTATGTAATGGTGGAATTGGGACTGGAGTCGTGTGAAGATGAAACCTTGCTTCGAATTAACAGGGGGCACACCTGGCACGAATCGCAGGTGGCTGTGAAACAACTGGCCAAACGGGGCATTCATAATTGTGTACATCTGATTGCCGGCTTACCTGGCGAAAACCGTGAGCTGGTATTAAAGCAGGCGGCAAAAATCTCAGAACTTCCGGTTGAGAATCTAAAACTTCACCAACTACAGATACACAAAGGAACCATCATGGAACGACAGTATCGCAAAAATCCGGATGAGTTTGAGTTGTACGACAATGTGGCGCCTTACATTGAGCTGATGGCTGACTACCTTGAATTGTTACGCCCCGAAATAATTGTCGAACGTTTCATCAGTCAGTCACCTCCCGAATTGCTCGTTGCTCCCCGCTGGGGCTTAAAAAACTTCGAATTCACTGCCATGCTTGAGAAGCGGCTGCTTGAACGAAACACATGGCAGGGGCGTTTGTATGTTGATCCTGTTAAAGTTTAAGCAATTTTCTGTAAAAAGGATAAAGCTGATCGGCCATCATGATATGATCATTGATGTCGGGATGATAGTCGCAGCCGTGAGGTACAATGTTTTCAAATTGAAAAATTTCGACGGGACTTTTCAGTAAAGGGTCAAAATGAGCTTTGACTTTTTCGAGGCAGCTGAGCAATATTTCATGTTCGGCACCATCGATCATGGGGCTGCAAAGCAGGGCGATCTGTGTTTCGGGATAATGCTCAATAATTCCGTCAACAAAATCAATATAACTTTCAGTAAACTGTTGTTCATCGAAAGGAAGCCGCTCCTTGCTTCCATCGCCTTTTGATAAATCGTTGGTGCCAAGGCAGATGCTAACAATATCGGGTTGGTGTAAATCAAAATTCCGCTTTTTGCTTTCATCGGTATTCAGGTACAAGTTGTTGTATACCTGGGGCATTACCGGACCGTCGCTGTTCCAGTTCCGGTAAACGCCGATACCTGAAACCGAGCTGAGGAGAAAATCGACTCCAAGTGCCCGCGAAACAGTTGGACCGTATGCCCAGTACGCGTTGTGCTGATCGTACCATACATCGGCATGACAGGGAAGAAGGGTGGTGTCGTTGCCCATTCCGCAGCTTATTGAATTCCCTATAAACTCAATAAGTTTTTTCTGGCCAGCTTCTGCTTTTTCTAATTTCTTGCAGGCGATGCCTCCAAAGTTGATGTAGCCATTGGCGGCTTCGGTCGATTTGTAAATACTGATCTGGTGCAGTTCGCGTTGAAAAACCACACTTACGGGAATGGCCTGCATTTGTTCGCCTTCGATGCGAAAACGCCCCAGATCTTCCCCGTCGAGCTCAATAGAATAATAGTTATGCTGTCCGTTGGGATGATAGTTGCGAAGGTAAACAACACAGCTGTCGCCTGTAAACCAGGCTGTGGCCGACGATGCTGAACCAATAAGTACCACCTCGTTTTCCAGCCTGTCGATGTGCCCCGAATAACTGATGCTGCTGTTGGAGGCCTGGTATTTTTTGAGTTTTTCGCCGGAGCAGGAGCTTATGCTCAGTGAAATCAGAAACAAGGTGATCAGGTAGAGGAATCGTTTCATGTTTTTATTTTGAAAGATAACAAAATTGTTTTACTGTTTAAGCTGGTTTTGACAGTTGGAATGATATGGGTTCTACTGCTTATTGAAGCGAAGTTGTAATGTGAATCAGGGCACTTCCCTGGTTCACAATGGGAGAATGTTCGCAACAAATAATGTAGCCGCTGTTAGGTGCCTTTACCATACGTTCAAAATCGCCGAAAGGATCGGAAATACTTCCAAGTACTTCACCCTTTTTTACCAGGGAGCCCAGCTCGACAAACGATCGGAACATGCCTGAGTATTTCGCCCTGATCCAGGTAGAGCTTTTAATGATGACGGGTTCACTTAGCAGGAGCTCTTCAAGTTTTTCAGGATAGAAGTTTCGCATGTTCAGGTGTTGCATGATGTTGATTGCTCCCCGTACCCCTGTTTGTGTCACTTTGTTATCGAGGTGTAGCGTTTTGCCCCCCTCGAAAAGCAGAATTTTTTTACCCAGTTTGTAAGTGATTTCGCGAAATGATTTTTCACGTTGTTTGGCAAACTTGATGAACTTTACCCCAAAAGCCCTGGCCAGTTGCAGGGTTTCTTCATCGTTTTCGCCGATACGCAGCTGTGGGTAGTTGAAACGGCCATCACCACCGGTATGGTAGTCGATACAGTAATCGATGTGGGGAATAATTTCCGTCATCATGATGTGAGCAAAGCGGCTGGCCAGTGAGCCGGCAGCCGAGCCCGGAAAAACCCGGTTGAGGTCCCGTCCGTCGGGAAATTCGCGTTGTTGATTTAAGAATCCGAATACGTTCAATACAGGAATGGTAATGGTGCAGCCTCTTTCAGGTTTATTGAGACCACTGGCAACCAGTTTGCGTACAATCTCAACACCATTGATTTCGTTTCCATGGATACCCCCTAAAAAAAGCAAACAGGGGCCTTCTTCCTTCGCCCTTTCAATAATGACCGGTACTTCGATCATGGTATGTGTGTGCAAACGGGCAATTACCATATTGAGTTGCACGCTTTTTCCGGGCAAAATGTCTTTTCCTAAAATTCTCATAAGCTTCACAACAATGATTCGGGAAAAAAAGAATCAGTCAACATGACGTTCAACATAACGAATAATGCTTTTGGCAATGTCTTTTCCAGTTGCCTTTTCAATTCCTTCGAGTCCGGGAGATGAATTGACTTCCATTATTTTTGGTCCATTGTTCGACTGGAGCATATCTACACCAGCCACTCCAAGACCTAGCACTCTTGCCGCTTTAAGCGCTGCGTTTTCTTCGTCTTCGCTTAGTTCGTAAAGTGAAGCACTTCCTCCACGATGCAGGTTCGAACGAAATTCTCCTTTTTTACCCTGACGTTTCATAGCGCCAACAACCACCCCATCGACCACAAAGGCTCTGATGTCGGCTCCTTTCGATTCTTTAATGAATTCCTGCACAATCACCCGCGCCTGCAGGCCGTGAAAAGCTTCGAGTACCGAAGTGGCAGCACTTCGTGTTTCGGCAAGGACCACGCCAACGCCCTGGGTTCCTTCGAGTAGTTTAATGATACAGGGTGCCCCGCCTACCTGGTCTATTACTCCGTCAACATCCTTTGAATAGTTGGTGAATGCAGTTTTGGGGAGTCCCAGTCCGGCGCGTGAGAGAATTTGAAGGCTGCGCAATTTATCGCGCGATCTGATCAGCGCCTGTGATTCATTGGCTGTAAAAACCTTCATCATTTCAAACTGACGGACAACCGATGAGCCATAAAAGGTAACTGAAGCCCCTATGCGCGGAATGACGGCATCAACATCCTGAATGCTTTCGCCATTGAAAAATACCTGTGGTTTTTTCTTCTCAATAATGATGTCGCATTTCGTATGATCGAGAACTAACATTTCATGTCCCCGGCTTTGTCCGGCTTCAACCAGTCGGATGGTTGAATAAAGTTTTGAATTGCGTGATAGTACTACAATTTTCATTTTTAAATTTTTTCTCGTTTTCTTAATGAATGTTGATGTCTTTGTTCTTCAGCTTGTTTCTGAACGATAGGTTGATTTTTGCCGGGTCGACTATAAAACGTTTCTTCAGTAACTTTCGGCCTAGCAGTACCGGATATTTCATGGCAGAACGTTCGCTTAGTGAAAGTTCGGCCAGGTAGCTTTGATTAAAAAGTACAATATTGGTTGTAATGATGTATCTGATCTGGCTGTGCCCGGTAGAACTTTTGATTTTTTTTAGCCGGTAGTTGGTGCAAATCAGTTGTTTATTGTTGAAATTAGGATGTCCCGGATCAAGCAAACTAAAGCGAATGGCTTTCTTTCCCTCCACTTCGATTTCGCTGATGTGATGACAATGAATCGAAGAAGTGTAGGCTCCTGTGTCGATTTTCACCGCAATATTGAAAAGGTCGAGGTCGGGAAAGTCAGCAATATCTTTCCTCCCGATAATTCTTTTTTCGTTTATTTCGTTTGTCAATTCTGTTTTCTTTTACAATTCTGTTATCCGATATTTCCTTCGTTTGATTGGGGTCGCCAACTTGTTTAAGCCTGCCTTGGCGCGCGATATGGTGTTCGTAACTGCGTTTTAATTAACTCTGCGGATGCTGTCGATCCTAACTGCCTGCCTGAGTAATTGCCTGTCCTGGGGAAGCTTTTGTATGTGTTTTACTACCTCGCTTCCGTGTGTCACTCGTCCAAAAGCAGCAAAGCCCTGTCCGTCGGGATTTCTTTTTCCTCCGTAGTCGAGCGCTGGTTGTTTGCCTATACAAATGAAAAAGTCGGATGTCACTGTCCCGGTATCGGCTCTTGCCATGCTGATGGTTCCATCGAGGTGTTTGATTCCGGTTTGTATGGTATTTTCATGAGTAATGGGAGGAAATTCGATGAAATCACGCTCACCGGGTCCGCCTTGTATCACTTCAATTTTAATGTTGTTATCGGGTTGATTGCCGGGCTTTACCACCCGGTAAAATTCAGCATTGTCGTAGTAAGTACTGTCGGTATACCTTAAAAAATTAGCCACCGTAACAGGAGCCTGTTCCTGATAAAGTTCAAGATAGATGTTGCCTGCACTGGTGTACATGACGACATTAACTGTTTGAGACGATTTTTTACAGCAGGTAAAAATTGTCAGAAGTACTGAAAATGTGATAAATAAACGTAATGACATGGAATAAAATTATTCTGCTAAAATAAATTTATTCCTTTAAAAAGGATGAAACGAGTCGTTAAAAATGAATATTTCTTTCTTTATTACAGTCTATTCATTTTCTATCAGCTTTTTCACACTTAAAATACTGAAGGTCGAAAAGTTGGTCAAAATTAGTGAAGGCCAAAATTGTGTTAACTTTTCGGGCTGTTATTTTATTTTTTTGATAATCGACAAGGCATCCTTACTGTAATATCCACCTTGGTTGGCTATTTTGTTGAAAGCCTGATATGCTTGTTTCGTATTTTTTGTTTGTATCATGCAAAGGGCCTGATACCATTGAGCCTGTTCGATAAAAAGGTTGTCCTTTTCGTCGATAACTTTTTGGTAAACTGCCACAGCTTCTTTGAAGTTTCCGGTTTCCTGAAGGCAAAGACCTGAATAGAAATTGCAGGTTGGATGTTCAGGATTTTCAGCCAGTACTGTTTTAAATGCCAGCAGTGCTTCACTGTATTGCTGCTTGTTGTAAAGCTCGATCCCCTTTACCTCGGGGGTAACTTCGGCCCCCGAACGATAAAGACCTGTTGCTTCGTAAGGTTTAAAATTTTGCTGGTAAATGGCTTCGGCCGAAGTTTTTTGTTGCGACAATGCAATGGTTCCGGCCGAAATTACGGCGGCCAGCGAGGCTGCGACACCCAAAACCCTTGTGCGTTTTTGTTTTAAACCGGAAGGAATGAACTGACGGATATTGCTTTCCTTCTTCTGTTCGTTCATGATGTCTTGCATCGAACTTCGTAATTTCATTACATCCCGTTCGACAAGTGATTCGTTGATATCCCTGTTTAGCCTTGTCTCATTGGCTAAGCGCAGATTTTCAGCCAGTTCTTCTTCAAACACATCCTCTTCTTCGGGCTTGAGATAATTGAGCAAATAGTCATCGATGCGTTTTAATTCAGTATAACTGATGCTTTGTTCTTCGTCAATTATTTTTTCAATGGAAGTACGCAGCGCATTGATGTCGTTTTCTGAAAGTGCAAGGTCGATTTCCTGATGAAGCCTGATTTGTTGCTGCAGCGTACTGGTTTCATTAGCCAGATTGTTAATATGCTGCTGTTCTTCGGGACTTAACTCGTTATTTAAGTATTGATCCAGTTCAAAGTCGCTGACTAAACCGGCCCCTGAATGCATAATCTGGCTTATATTGTTGCGAAGATCGATAATGTCGTTTTCCGAAATAGCTTCGCCAATTTCTTTCCAAATTTGGCTGCTTTGAGTTGCGGGGGTCATTTTTTTCTCACCAGGGTTATTGTCTGATTTAATTTGATGAATTCGCTCCGTTTTGCTCTTCTTGTAATTTTCAAAATGAATCAGTTGAAGTGAATTAGCAAAGGATAAATCCATTTTTTGCTTGTTCCCGGTGCCCGCTTTGTCGAGATTTTGGGCCAAATCGAAAAAATCGCGTGGGCTGTTTTTCTTTTTGACATTAAAATTAATTATTTCCTTCAGGTTCGATCGCAGATCCATAACATCGTTCTCCTGAATTGCATCCGCAATTGCTTCACTTAACTTAATCTCGGCGTTGAATTCAGGCGAATGATCCATTGCAAGCTGGAATTTCTGTAATTCGGCTCCTTTAATTCTGTCGAGAATAAAGTCATCAATCAGATGGTTTAAGTTAATAGTCATTTTCAATAATTTTTTTAAATTCTTCATCCTGTTTAATACTGCGTACCAGGTATTCTTTACACTGGTGTTTGCGTTTTTTCGCATAACTTTCACTGGTATAGCCCAAGGTGTCGGCTATTTGTTTGAAGGTCAGTTTATCAAAAAAGAGTTGCAAAATTTGCTTGCAATCTTTGCCCAGTTTTTGAAAATGCTCCTGAAACAACCTGTAACGGTCATTTTTCCGCGCCAGCTCTACAAGTTCGTCGTCGTATATTTGATCCGAAAAATGATGAACCTCTTCTACCTTAACAATGTCGTTCTTTCGTCTTTCGAGCTGCTTTAGCCATAATAAGCGAGCCACCGAATATAAATAAGTTTCAAAAGTACAGGTTTCTATCATCAGTCGGTCGCTTTTTAATTTACGATAAATTACAATAATTGCTTCCTGAAAAATGTCATTTGCATTGCTTTCGTCTCCTTTATTCCGGATAACAAATGCATTGATCATGTGATAATAACTTTTGTAAATATGTCGTAATATCGTGCTGTTATTTCTCAGAATCCCTCTGAGCAATTCTTCGTTACTGTAACTTGCCATTTCATATGATTAAATTTTCATTTTTCAAAGGTATCATATGCAACTTCCGATGAATTTCAATTTTGATTTTTATTTTTTGAATTTCGAAATTCATGTTGGTTTCATCTGTTAATTCCGAAAATTAGGAAAAGGTTACCAATTAAATGCAAAATATTTCAGAAAATTTGTACTGTTGTAAAAAACAGACCATGAAGAGCGATGATTATTAATCATAATAAAAAGAAAGGACAGATCCCTTGATCCATCCTTTTCTCGTACTAACTAACTAACCTAACTAATCTAACTAAACCTAAAACTATGAAAAATAAACCTGAGGCAAAGATATGTTATAGAACATAAATTCTAAAGTTATTTTTGTTAATTGATGTTAATAAAAATGAGAATTTACAGTGAATTAACAATTGCGCTTACTGGGCTATGAAATGATAGCGAATGTATCCACTTTGAACTGAATTAGCACCGACTGAATTAAAGCGGGTACGTAAGGCAGCTGTTTTTGCATAGGAGAGCATCAGCCTGTTTACTTGATCATTCAAACGAGGTTCGGCCCTGATTACTTTTCCTGAAGCAGCTACTTCAATATCCACCGTAACGGTACCTGCATGTTGCGTAAGATAAACAGGAATGGGCAATACGGTGTGATAGCGATTATCGAGGAAATATTCAACATTGCTGTCGCCGGTATACAGTTTCTTCAGGATGGAGTCGGGGTCCATTCCTTCACTTGTCTCTTCGGGCATTTGCAAATCATCGATGGTAGGTATATCGCGTGAAAGTTGTTCACTTACCTCTTTAACCAGGTTGCGAGCAGCTTCCAGTTCTTTAAGATATTCCTGATCGACGGACTGATCGGGATTTTCGATTGCCCGATTTGAAGCAACATTGGTCTTAAGAAGCGATGGCCCTTGTTCTGGTGTTCGTTCAGATTCTTGTTGAAGAATTTCGGGATCGGCTATTTCAGGCAGGTCAATAAGTATTTCGGCTTCGACAAACTCCTGTTTGATCTTAAACTGGCTAATATTGAGTAAAATGAATACAACAATATGAAAAACGAGTGTGAAGATAATTCCGTTTTTGTATTTGTTGTATATGTTGCCCGGCTTAAACATGTGGCAAATATAGAAAAAGGGTGGGTGTGTTGCAGAACAAAAAGTGTTTTTACTTCATGAACATTGACAAACATTTAGAGTAAAAAAGCCAACAGGAAAGAATTTTACCTGTTTATTGGCTCTGGCTGAATATTTATCAAAGAATGTTGGTGGCGGTTGAAAAAAAAATTGAATATTTGTAATGGAGAACTTCATGAAGCGAAAGCTTCGCAAAGCAGTGGTGTGTGTAAGACAGTTCTGTCCAGTTCAAAGATTTGTTGTGGCATTGGGAATGTGCATTACATACCTTGTATTTAAGGGTGAAATAAAACAGTAGCTGATCATTAAGGGATCGAACTGTTTTGGAATATAATTTTTGTATATGGTCTATGGACAGTTTTAGGGAAAAAATTAGAAGCGGAATTTATTTTATTTTGGGTGCATTTTTACTTTATGGCTGTGGTTCATCCAGTTATAATGATGGATCTGTAGCTGAAACAATAAGTCCCAATGTCGCACTTAAAATGAATCAGATTGAGGTGGAGGGTGATGTGCAGCCCTTTAATAAAGAAATACGAATTGATACGCTGGCTGAAAATCTTTATCTGATCCATTTCACTCTGTACACCGATTTCCCTTCATCACTTCCTCGTTTTAAATTTAAACTGAAGTACCCGCGTAACATGGTCGATGCCTTGTGGAGTTCGCGTACCTGGTCCAACTTATCATACATCAATATTGCCAATTACGCACGCCTTCAGTCAGACTACAATGTACTTTCAGCGCTTGCATCCAATTATCAGAACCGGATTACTTTGGCATCGTTCGACGATTTTAAAAGCCAGTACACGCAGCTCGATGTACAGCATGCTCCCGACTCACTGGTGTTTTCATTTAACTTTTTTAACGACGCGGCACCCGATGTTGAAATACTGGAGTACAAGGCAACGGTTCTGGTAGATTTACAAGAAGTTCATTATTCCGAGTCTGTCAGGGCATCGGCACAGTGGCGACTCGACAATGAGGAAGGCAAGTCACCCACCAATATTGAATCGTCGCTTAAGCCGGTTTATTCACTGTGGTATCCCATGGATCAAAATATTCCACTCGAAGGGGTCACTCATTATTTCGACTCTATTTCCTCCTTAGGATTCCGATCCATTTTATTCGACGATGGCTGGCAAAACGTGGTTCGTTTTGAGGTCGATCAGGATGGCAAATGGGATCCCTCAAAAATTAACTCAGTGAAATCGTTCATGGATATTGCCCGTAAGTCGGACATGAAAGTGGCCTTGTGGTACAGTCAGCCATTTTTAGGTGCCCATAATTATGTGTTTAAAAAGTTCGAAGGGAAATACCTGCAATACCGCACTTCGAGCCAGCCTTTGCTCGATATTCGCTATCCTGAGGTAAGACAGTACTTAAGCGATATGTATTCAAGCATCGTAAGTGAGTGGGATTTATCGGGCATATGGTTTAATTTTTTGAATAGTTATTATCCCGACGAAAATATTATCATCACCGAAGACCTTGGACGAGACTTTATTTCTGTTAGAAAAGCACTTGATTCGTTGCGGAGTTATATGGAAGTTGAGATGTTAGAGGGTCAGGCTGACCTTTCTATTAACCAAAGCTATAGGGCAGTTGGTCCTTTGGTTGGATCCAACACAAAGACAATCAACGGATTTTTAGGAACCACCGTGTTGAGTGAAGTTAGGGAGAAAATGGTCAATAACCGGCTAATGTATGGCGATTATTCACCATTTATCGAGGTAATGGGCATTCATCCCAAAGATCCGGCAGTTGATGTGGCGCGCAAGTTTCATTCGATCATGTTTGCAACTCCCTATGTTTCTTTCTTCAGTTATACCTTACCCGATGATGTTAAGCAAACACTTAAGTTTTGGATTGCTTACTGGGATAAAAATTATGAATACCTCATCGAAAGCGGATTTAAAGCTGATAATCCGGTACAGCGTTATCCGGTGATTGATGCAGGAAATGAGCAAAAAAGAATCATTGTTTTTTATAACAGAGTCAGGCCGTATTCCCTTGGTGAATTTGAGTTTGCTGATGCTGATCTGATCAATTCATCCGATTCTGATTACATCTCCTTATCCGGGAATCCGCCAAATAAAGTTGATTTCATCAGTTATGATCACAAAGGCACTTATTTTACCCGGGGAAGTTTGAGATTTAAAAATGGTGTTGCCAGTATCGAAATACCACAGGGTGGTTATGCCCGTTTGATCGTTGACTAAGATTCCTTACCATGTCCAGAAGCAGGCAATCCCTTCGCTTATCAGGGCTTGCAGTATTGTTGCTGCTGCAATTCTCTCTGAGCGCCTATGCCGATAATGTTAATCGCAGAAAAGCCGAAAAACAGTTCGATAAAGCGCTGATTTCCTATTCGCAAGGTGATTTGGAGCAGGCAGAACAGTGGGTGACCAAAGCGATTGAAAGTGATTCCACTTACCCAAAGGCCTTCTTGTTGCTTGCCGATATTGCCAGCGAAAAGGGAGATCAAAAGCTTCAAACAGCAAGCTTAACGAGTGTTACAAAACAATATCCTTCTAAATTTCCCAAAGCACACAAAATTCTGGGTAAACTACTTTATGAGCAGGGCTTGTTTCAAGAGGCGCTCGATCAATATTCGCACCTTATTCAACATGGACCGGATTCGATAAAGGTTTTAAGGGAAATAAATCAATGCAGGGCTGCCATCGAAATTATGAGTGATAGTATGGATGTTACTATTGATTTGCTCGACAGTGCAATCAATACCGCTTTGGATGAATATTGGCCTTTCGTTTCGGCCGATGATGCCACTTTGTATTTTACACGACTCATACGGGATGAAAAACCTTATGCATTCGAACGGATTTATTATGCTGAAAAAGACGGTGCAGGCTGGAAAGCGGCCAAACGTTTCATGCCCGATCATACAAACGAAGTCAATGAGGGAACGTTTAGTATGACGGCTGATCAACGGTATCTATTTTTTACTGTTTGTGGTAAAAGCGATGCATATGGAAGTTGTGACATCTTTTACATGTACAAGGATGATACCGGTTGGAGCGCACCATTAAATGCAGGCAGAAATGTCAATACGGCCATGTGGGATTCACAGCCCTCGATTGCACCCAATGGAGCTTATCTATACTGGTCGTCGAACCGCGAGGGAGGAGCAGGCAAAAGAGACATTTGGTATTCGAAGGTTTATAAGCAGCGAAACGGGCAACTTGTTTTTGCTCCGGCTCAAAATGCAGGTAATCGGGTCAACACCAGCGAAAACGACTTTTCACCCTTTATTCATGCCGATGGAGTCAGTCTGTACTTTGCTTCCGACGGTCATTTCGGTCTTGGCAGGAGCGATCTTTTTATGGCGAAACAGGAAAATGGTGTTTTTTCGGAAGTAAGTAATCTCGGGTATCCGATCAACAGCATTGCCGATGACGAAGCGCTGGTGGTTTCGCCTTCAGGAAGTCTTGCCTTTCTGTCTTCCAACCGGGTTGGTAGCAGCGCGCGTGATTTGTATCAGTTGGAGCTGCCTGAAACATTTCTCCCCCGGCCGGCCGGCTATATCAAGGGCCTTGTAATTGATGCATCAACAAAGCAGCCACTCGATGCCGAAATCACTTTAACCCGCCTTGATAATGGGCAGTCTGAACTTATAAAAGCCGAAGCAGATCAGGGCTTTCTGACAACAGTGGCTGGAAGTAGCCAATATGCGTTGAGCATCAACAAAAAAGGTTATTTGTTTTTCTCGAAGCATTATGAGTTTGCCGATTCAATTGATTTTCAAAAGGTACAGGCTTTAACAATATCGCTTATGCCTATCGGAAAAGGGAAGTCGGTAGTACTGGAGAATATTTTCTTCGAATTTGACAAGGCAGTGCTCGACAAGGCATCCGAAACGGAGTTGAACGATGTAATTCATTTTATGGAAATGAATCCAGGGGTGAAAGTTGAAATTGCCGGTCATACCGACAATGTAGGGAACGATGACTATAACCAGCAACTATCGGAAAAAAGGGCAGCGGTCATCGTTGAATACCTGTCGAAGAAAATACCGACTGCTCGGTTAAGCTCAAAAGGTTATGGTGCACGATTTCCCTTGACGGATAATGATTCGGAGGAAGCGCGTAAGAGGAACCGACGCTCTGAATTAACTATTGTTGATTACTAGCCAACAGATTGTTAATTACCACCGCAGCCATGTGACAGCCAAATACAGCCGGCAGGTAGGAAATGGTGCCAACTGCCGATTTTTTGTTTTGACCTTCTTCGGCTTTTACCGCTTCATCGGGTACTTCCTCCGGAGAGAATACCACCGTGATTCCTTTTCTTATTCCCAGTTTCCCCAAACGTTTGCGAATCATACGGGCAAGTTTGCAATTGTAAGAGTTTGACAGGTCGGTGCTTTGTACCAGTCCGGGATTCATTTTACCACCTGCCCCCATTGAGCTTACAATCCTGAGTTTTAGTTGTATTGAATGGTAAATCAGGTAGACCTTGGGAGCCAGTGTGTCGATGGCATCAACAACATAATCGTAAGCTGCCATCTTTAGTACTTCTTTCATCCTTTCATCCTTAAGATATTCATTAATGACTTCCAGTTGAAGTTCAGGATTGATGTCAAGAAAACGCGAAGCCAGTATATCTGCTTTCATTTTACCAATGTTGCTTCGGGTGGCAGGAAGCTGCCGGTTGATATTGCTTTCTTCAACCGCATCACCGTCGACAATGGTCAGGCGACCAATGCCGGCACGACACAGCATTTCGGCAGCATAGGCACCAACCCCACCAAGGCCTACCACCAAAACATGGCATTTTTTCAGGTATTCAAGATCATTCTTCCCCAGCAATAGTTCCGTTCGGCTTAACCAACTCATTTCAAAAGATGCTTATATAATTTTCGTAAATCTGTTTTTTTAATGCTGACATTGAACAGGCTAAAATTTCAGCGGCACGAAGATATATTTTTTCTATTGATATCGCCGACTCATCGCTTTCGAGAAATATTTGCTTCATGGGAATTTCATTTAAGACCTGAACTGTTTGCCGTCGGGGTTTGAACAAAAGTTCTCCAAATGAGAAGAAAACATTGTGTTTCAGCAATTGTTGGGTCTGTTGAAGATTTCCGTTGTAACCATGAAGAATGAGCGGAACTTTGGGTTTTCTGTTTTTAAGAACATGAAGCAGGTCGGAATAAGCTTTTACACAGTGTACAATGACTGGTTTCCGATATTTCTCGGCGATGTCGATATGGATTGTAAAAATCCCGACCTGCTTCTCCATCGGATAATCAATGGTTCGGTCGATGCCACATTCACCAATGGCAAGCACCTCGTCGCTTTGGGCTTTCAGTTTAAGCCGGGTAAACATCTCGTCGGGTTGGTGTCCTGCAAGATGCCAGGGATGCCACCCTGCAGAAACAGAATTCAGCTCATTGCTCCCTGCTTCGTGCAGCATGGTATTTATGATGGCTATCTGATTTGAAACGGAAGCCTTTTTATGCGTGTGTATGTCAATAAATGGAATCATTCTCTCAGGCTTTGCTTACAAAGAAAAAATAAATGTATGATTTTTATCAAAACGATATGGCCGGGTACTAATAAATAGCAATAAAATTAAGGTTTAAACTTTTGGATTTTTACTTCAGCATTGGAACTTCTTTTAATGTATAAAAAGGAAAACAAAAGCAGAATAATAAAGCATTTTCATTAAGAAATACTGATCTTTATTAGTTGATTTTTCATGAATTATAGGGTATTTTACCATAAAAAATTGTTATGGATCAATCGTTATTTTCTGAATTGTTTGAGAAAGTGAAAAACCAGCCGCAACGCCGTTTGGTTGTGGCCAATGGTGTCGATATACATTCCCTTGAAGCAGTGGCGCGAGCAATCAGCAAAAATCTTGTTACCGTCATTATTACAGGCGATGCGTCCCTAATTCATGAAGAATGCAGACGGCTTGGTATTCCATCGGATAAATATGAGGTGAGAAATTGTTCGGACGATAAGGAAGCAGCAGCCATGGCTGTTGATCTTGCCCGCTCGGGCGAGGCCGATTTAATTATGAAAGGCTTGCTGAATACCGATGTTTTCATGAAAGCCATACTTAATAAAACCTATGGAATATTGTCTCCGGGCGCCTTACTGGCCCATATGAGTATGATGAAAAGCAGGAATTATCATAAGCCGCTTTTTTTTAGCGATGTGGCCATTATTCCTCTACCCACGCTCGATCAAAAAACTGTGATAACCCGTTATTTGATTGATGTAGCCCGTAGTTTTGGAATCGATCGGCCCAAGGTGGCTTTCATTGCAGCAACCGAGAAAGTTATAGAAAAGATGCCTGCCTGTTCCGATGCTTATACCTTAAAGTTGAAGTGGGAAGCCGGTTGGTTTGGCTCTTCTTTCTGCGATGGACCGATGGGCATCGATCTGGCAATCGACAAGGAGGCAGCCCTCATTAAAAATTTTGCATCGCAGGTGGCGGGCGATGCCGATTGTTTGCTTTTTCCCAACATTGAAGCCGGTAATGTGTTTTATAAGACGAATGCCAAGTGGTGTAAAAGCGAGATGGCGGCTATTGTTATGGGAACAAAGGTGCCGGTTGTTCTTTCATCGAGAGGCGACAGTGTGGATACCAAGTTGAATTCAATAGCGCTGGCAGCCCTTATTGGCAGCACCAATGCCACAAAAGATTAATCAGCTCATAAAGCGAATGAAGAACAACATTACGAAAATTCTGGTCATCAATCCCGGATCGACTTCTACAAAAATAGCTGTTTATCAGGGCGAGAAATGCCTATTAAACGAGACCATACGGCATTTCCTCGACGACCTGATTCATTACCATGATATCATCGACCAGTACGAATTTCGCAAGGATATTATTCTGGGAACCCTCGAACTTGAAGGAGTTGAGCTCAATGATATAGGAATTGTGATGGGGCGGGGGGGCTTAACCTATCCCCTGAAATCGGGTATTTATGAGGTTGATGACCGAATGCTTACGCATGTTCGAAAAGGGGTATTGGGCAAACATGCATCGAACCTGGGCCCCATACTGGCGCATGCCATTGCCCGCGAATGTGGGAATGCAAAGGCTTATATTGCCGATCCGGTGGTTACCGATGAGCTGAGTGCGATTGCACGAATAAGCGGGCATCCACGCTTCGAGCGTCGTTCTATTTTTCATGCCCTGAATCAAAAAGCCATTGCCCGGGTTCATGCTGCCAAAGTAGGACAGCCCTATGAAAAGTTGAACCTCATTGTAGTACACATGGGGGGAGGCGTTTCGGTTGGCGTTCATCAACATGGACAGGTAATCGATGTGAACAATGCCCTCGACGGTGAAGGTCCGTTTAGTCCTGAACGAAGTGGGACCCTCCCTGTGGGACAGTTGATTGAAGCTTGTTTTAGCGGTAATTTTACAAAAGACGAAATACGGCAGATGGTGGTTGGAGAAGGGGGGATGGTGGCTTATCTGGGGACCAATAGTATGCTCGACATTGAACAACATGCCTCTCAGGGAGAGGAGCAATACAAGGTGCTGATTGAAGCATTTGTTTACCAGGTAGCTAAAGCCATAGGAGAGATGTCGGTCGTACTGGAAGGGCAGGTTGATGCAATTCTGCTCACTGGTGGAATTGCTCACAGCAGTCATATTGTGGAAGCCCTTACCAGAAAAACAGATTTTATTGCTCCGGTAATTACCTATCCCGGTGAAGATGAAATGGAAGCCATGGCAATGAATGCCCGATTAATGCTGAAAGGAGATCTGCAAGCTGAAAAATATCCACACTGATTTTGTGTTTTTTCCTGATTGTTTCAGGCAATGGAGCTAAAAAGTTATCTTTGCTCCAGCTTGCAAAGAAACATTTATGGATACATATTCTCTGATTATAGCTGCCAGCATAGTCATCGTTCTTTCTTCACTTTTTAACATACTGGCCAAACGTACCAGCTTCCCAAGTGTTTTGTTGTTGATTGGCCTTGGTATTGCAATACGTGCTGTCCTCGAAAGTTCAGAAATTGATGTCAATCTTTTTCCGGTACTCGAAGTATTGGGCGTAATTGGTTTGATCATGATCGTGCTTGAAGCTGCACTTGATCTGGAACTGCGAAAGGAAAAACGTACCTTAATCATCAAATCGATGATCATCGCCTTATTGGGGCTGGTTATCAGCTCTATTATCATAACTTATCTTTTCAGGTTTTTTATTCCCAATATTGACTTTCTTACCGGTTTTATCTACGCAATTCCGCTCTCCATTATGAGCAGCGCCATCATCATCCCAAGTGTTGTCAATTTATCCGAAGACAAGCGTGAATTCATGGTTTATGAAAGTACCTTTTCCGACATCTTCGGGATCATGCTTTTCTATTATGTACTGGGGAATGTAAATTCCAATGGACTTCAGGAAATTGCAATCAATGTTTCAACCAGTCTGCTAACAACCATTGTTGTGTCGCTTGTATTGGGTTATTTGCTGGTAATGGCGCTTCAGGCACTGCGCGGTGGAGTAAAATTCTTTCTGATACTTGCCATTCTGATCCTACTGTATTCGGTGGGTAAGATGATGCATATTTCGTCCTTGCTTATCATTCTTATTTTCGGTCTGATACTCAATAACCGGACTGTTTTTTTCAGAGGACGCCTGAGCAAGCTCACCACCCGAAGAGGAGTTGCCCGCCTGATGGACGATTTTAAACTGTTTACAGCCGAAACCTCCTTTTTTGTCCGCACCTTTTTCTTTGTGTTTTTTGGAATGAGTATGTCGGTCGAGTCACTGGGAGGTGGCAAGGTATGGATGCTTAGTCTGCTTGTTTTGCTCATTCTCTTTATCGTGCGTTTTGTTTTGTTTGCTACCATCAATCCAAAGAAAAAATATCCTTCGGTGTGGATTGCTCCAAGAGGGCTGATTTCCATTCTTTTGTTTTTCGCCATTCCTGAAGAATTTGTGATTTCAGATTTCGAAAGCGGAGTTTTGTTTGTGGTGATACTTGGCACCGCACTCATTATGGCCGTATCGCTCATGATTGAGCGAAAGGGAAAGCGCGAGGACCATGAGGATGTAAACCTTCCCCTGGAACAATAAAAAAGAGGCTGCCCTTATGGGGACAACCTCTCTGTTATTTTTTTCTGTTATTCTAATTAAGCAAACCTCTTTTTATCAGCAGTGGTTCGATCGATGGTTCCTGGCCCCTGAAATTACGGTACATGGTCATGGCATCGATGGTGCCGCCTTTTGACACGATGTTCTTGCGGTACGAGGCAGCAATTTCCTTGTTAAACAGGTCGCCCGATTCAACAAACGATGCAAAGGCATCGGCATCGAGTACTTCGGCCCATATGTAGCTGTAGTAGCCTGCAGAATAGCCGCTGGCCCAAATGTGGTTGAAATAGCTTGACTTGTAACGTGGAATAATCGACGAGGGCAATCCAATGCGCTGCATACTTTCATTTTCGAAGGCTTCAACATCGATGTTTTCTGTGTTGGCAGTGGTATGGTAGTCCATATCAAGTATGGAGGCTGCCAGGTATTCAACGGTGGCAAAGCCCTGGTTAAACTGCGATGAGGCTACCAGTTTGTCGATCAGTTCCTGAGGTATTACTTCACCGGTTTCATAATGTTTGGCAAAAAGCCTGAGCATTTCGGGTTTTGAACACCAGTTTTCCATGATTTGTGAAGGCAGTTCAACAAAATCGCGGGGCACCGAAGTGCCTGACAGACTATGATAACGGCAGTTTGAAAGCAATCCATGCAAGCCATGTCCAAATTCGTGGAACAGGGTGCTAACTTCATCAAAGCTAAGCAAAGCGGGCTTATCGCCGGTTGGTTTTGAGAAATTACAAACATTGGTAATTACCGGAGCTACGTGTACGCCATCGATGCTTTGATGTTGCTTGCGGTAGCTGTTCATCCAGGCACCACCACGCTTGCTGGCTCTGGGGAAATAATCGGTGTAAAGCACACCAATGTGGGTTCCGTCAGCTTCTTTTACTTCGAAAGCCTTTGCTTCGGGGTGAGGAACCGGTATGTTTTCAATTTCACTAAACTGAAGGCCCCATAGCTTGTTGGCCAACAGGAAGGCGCCGTTGCGTACGTTGTTTAATTCAAAATACGGACGGATTTCCGAGTCATCCAGGTCGTACTTTTCTTTTCTGATTTTTTCGGTATAATACCACCAGTCCCAGCTTTCGAGTTGAAAGTTGCCTCCTTCACGGTCAATCATGGCCTGCATGTCGGCTGCTTCCTGTTTCGCCATTTCAAGGGCCGGTGTCCACAGCTTATATAGCAGCTCATAAACATTTTCGGGAGTTTTGGCCATGCGATCGTCAAGAACAAAGGCTGCATGGTTATCAAAACCCATGATATTGGCTCTTTGTGTTCGCAAGTGAAGAATTTTCTGAATGATTTCCTTGTTGTCGAATTCATTGCCATTGTTTCCTCTCATGTACATGGCTTTGTAGAGTTTTTCACGTAGTTCGCGCTTGTCGGCATACTGTAAAAACGGTATCCAGCTGGGTTGGTGTAGCGTGAAAACCCATTTTCCTTCTTCACCGGCAGCTTCGGCGGCAGCTGAGATCACCGATTCGGGAAGTCCGCTTAGATCTTCCTGCTTGTCGATTACCAGCTTAAAGTTGTTGGTTTCGGCCAGCAGGTTCTCACCAAACTGAAGCGAAAGCAAGGACAATTCCTCGTTAATTTTCTTTAGTTCTTCTTTCTTTTCGGCCGGAAGGTTGGCACCGCTACGCAGAAAATCTTTGTAGACCTCTTCAAGCAGCATCAGCGATTCTGAATTGAGTCCCAGGGTCTCTTTCTGATCGTAAACTGCTTTTACCCGAACGAACAGTTCATTGTTCAGATAAATTTCATCCTGATGCTTTGAAAGCCTTGGGTATACTTCTTTAGCGATTTCCTGCATCTCATCGTTGGTGTCGGCACTTAGCAGGTTGCCAAAAACACTGCTTGTTTTCTGAAGAAGAGCACCGGTGTATTCCATGGCAACAATGGTATTTTCGAAAGTGGGAGCTTCGCTGCTGTTGACAATTTTATCAATTTCAGCTTTTTGTTCTTCAATACCTTTGTTGAATGCAGGAAGGTAATGTTCGGTTTTGATTTTATCGAACGGAGCAACTCCATAAGGAGTATCGTATTCTGTAAAGAACGGATTTTCTTCTTTTTCAGTATTCGTGCACGATGCAAGCATAGTAACAACAATTAATAATGGTAAGATTTTAATATTCACAATTTTCTCTTTTAAGTTAATAATCTGCAAATTTGAAGGCTCTAAATTAATAAAACTGATGGCAGAAAGTTTGATAAATATCAGCTGTCGGTGGCTGTTTTCCTGAATTTATTTCTATTTACTCTTTCTCAATCATACTTTTTATCAACTGTTCGGCACTCAGAGCCTGATAATTGTAATGCTTTTCAAATTTTGTGCTGTCGAAGAAATAATCTACTTCGTACTGATGCCGAATATCGTACAACTCTTTTAATATGGGTTTCAGATAAGTGCCTATTTTCAACATCGACTTAGTAATAAGCTTAAAACGGGGACTCACATGCAAATGTTGTGCAAAAAGTTGGGTCCATTCTTCACCGTTTAGTTTTTCATGAAGCGAAGGAAGATGCCAGATTTGTTTATAGGCCGATGGATCGTTAGCTAAAATGGCTAAAGCTTTTGCAGCATCAACAGGTGCAATGCCATTGTGGACGGCCTTTGGGTTGATCAGCCAGTTGGCTTTTTTGCCTTTTTTCAGCCTGTCGTAAATCAAGGCGTTGAAGATACTGTTGTTGCAGCCAATAAAATCGGGTGCCCTCGCAATTAGCAAGTCAATTTTGGGGTTTGTGAATTGATTACTCAGTTTACAGGCAACCTGAGCCCTGATTTTGCCTTTTTCCGATGGGGGATTAATTAAGGCATCTTCGGTCATGCATGAATAGCTTTCAGGCGAATACAGATACATGTTGTCGAGGAACACCAGTTTGGCATGATAGAAGATGCATGCATTGATTACATGATGAATAAACGCAGGCCAAAGCCTTTCCCATTCTTTGGTTCTATAGGGAAACCCTATGGTTACATAAACGATTTTGGATCCTTTAATCGCATTGAAAATATTGTTTCGCTTGCTCAGGTCAACTGCCAGTAGCTCATCGTTTTGATTAATTTTTTTGGGATTTCGGCTAACCAACCTGATTTTGCTGGTATATTGCGGGAGTACTCTTGCCAGTTCTGCACCGATGCTCCCTCCTGATCCTAGGATTGTTTGCATGGTAAATTTGCTTTTTTAGTTTGAAAGGGTATCGCATTGTTTTAGCCAAATTTAATAAAATATTTTGATAATAGCCATTCGTATTTATTTAAAAATGATCTTGTTGAAGATTTAAAATTAACATAATCTTGGTTGTGGGTATCGGTATAAATTAAGTATTGCACCTTGTAATGTTTTTTATTGATCTTTGTAGCTACTACTGTTAAATAGCTTTGTTAATATGTAAGTTTTCAAATTCTAAAGGGCCGCTGCTATATTATTTAATTAAATCGACATACTTTTTTGGGCATGCAAATGCTATTTGCTTAAAATTTGTAGATTTGTAGCTGCCCATTAGCAGGGTCATTAAATTGGTAGAACCATTTATGGTAGATACATCAAAAGGAAAAGATTGGTTTAAAGGTATTTTTGATGAACATTACGAGTTTGTCAGGAATTATCTGTACTATTTATCAGGCGATATCGCTGTTTCTGAGGATATAGTGCAGGATGTTTTTATGAAAGTATGGGAGGTTCGCGATACGATTCAGGAAGCCACTGTTAAACCTTTACTTTTTAAAATTGCCCGCAATCTCTATTTTAATACCCATAAAAGGCGCATGCTCGATCTGCGTTTTATCAATAATGTGTTGGTCGAAAAGGAACATGAATCGCCAGAATACCTTATGGAGTTGAAGGAGTTTGATAGCAAACTTCAGAAATCAATCTCCAATTTACCCGAACACTGTCGTACGATTTTTCTGATGAGCCGCATCGATGAAATGAAATATCACGAGATTGCAGAAAGTTTGAAAATAAGCGTTAAGGCCGTTGAAAAGCAAATAAGCAAAGCACTGAAGCTGCTCAGACAAAACATTGAATACAAAGTTTAAATTGGTATGAAACACGATCTGTTGGGACATATCGATCATCTGACCAGTCATTATGCGGTTCCTGTTTCAAAGTCGAAGGAAGATGCCTGGTTGGCCCTGAGTGAAAGGCTTGAACGTCCTCAATCATACACTAACAGGCAAAAGCGTGTAAAGATCAGTTTGTTTATAGGATCAAGTGCTGCGGCTGCTGTTTTTTTGGTGATATTGTATATCGGAATGTTTAATACCGGTAAATATTCGACACCCCTGGTGACAGCAGTAGAGCAGGTTGATCAACTCATTTTGCCTGATAGCAGCCTGGTGGTACTCAATTCGAATTCAAATGTCAGGTACCATTACAACAAGTTAACCGGCGAACGGAATGTATTGCTCTCAGGTGAGGCTTATTTCAGCGTTAAGGATGGGAAAAAATTTACCGTTGATTTTGCCGGTGGATCGATAAAGGTAGATGGTACAGCGTTCAATGTGGTGGCTTATGATGAAAATTATCTTCATTTTGCCTGCATTTCAGGAAGAATAAAGGTTGATCTCAAACGAAAGAATTTCTTACTTCGTGAAGGCGAAACGCTAAAGGTTTTCAATGGCAATGCACCGGTGAAGGAGCTGATTGAACCGGAACTGATTCTTAAAAGAATGCAGGGCAGGTATTACTGGAACAGGGTGCCGGTTGAAGAATTGCTTTATTTCATCGGAAAGCGATTTGCCTATCAATTAACATACAGCCAATATCAGGGAGAACGAAATTTTTCAGGTAAAATCGATTTGTCCGATCTGGACAATGCTTTGGATATCATAGCATTTGCAATGGATTTACAATTCACGGTCGACCACGAAAGGCAAACAATCAAAGTAGATGCAAAAGAGTCAGAAGCTGATTAAATATTTGTTTTTGAGCTTGTTCCTTTTGCTCACGCAGAAAGCGCTTCCGCAACAGCGAATTTCAGTCGATGTGGCAGATCAGCAACTGAGTGTGGTGTTAAACAACATTGCCAGGGATAATAGCGTCCGTTTTGCTTTCGATGATGACCTGCTTGCACAAATTCGTGTTACTTTTCAATACAACAACATCAGGCTTGAACAATTCTTGAATCAGGTAGCTGAACATTATGGATTAAAATACCGCTTAATAGCCGGAACCTATGTGTTTTATGTCGATGATGAAGTTAAAATAACTGAGGCCATTCAAGCCAGTTTGCCAACCTTACCCGATTCTTCACAACAAGTTGAAGTTCCTGTTTTTACTGAAACAGAAAACAGGATACTATTAATGGAAACGATTGTTAAAAATAAGCGTACCGGAGAGCAACTAAAATATGCCATTGTACGCGTAAATGGTGTTGAAAGTGGATTTACCAACGATATGGGATATTTTAGCTTTGAGGCTTTAAAGCACGATACGGTTAAAGTTTCCATTGAGCGTTCAGGTTTTTTATCAAGCGATACAACACTGGTTCCTGGTGAGAATGAATTCCTGGTCTTCGAACTAAAGCCTTTGCCCTTGCTTGAAAACCTCAAAGGACGAAGTTCACGACCTGTACGATTCATGATTGAATTACCTCAGGTTCCCGACATGATGCTTATTGAGGCCCGTAATAACTTTCAGCTTCCCGCTGTTGAATCGAATGACCTGATTTCATCGCTCACCATTATTCCCGGGATCAATTATCTGAAAGGAACCGACACCGGTCTTTCGATCAGGGGGGGAGCTCCTTCCGACAATCTCGTACTGCTTGATGGAATCCCTGTTTTCGAAACCAATCATTTGATGGGAAATCTGAGCATCTTAAATGCCAAATACGTACAGCAGGTTTTCGTTTCGCGAGGTGGTTTTGGTGCTGAATACGGAGGCAGAACTTCGGGCATTGTCGATCTCTCCGGTAAAACAGTGAACAGTAAGGTGGCAGAAGTAGATTTTACGGCCAACCTGCTGCATACCAATATTTATGTTGGAATTCCAATCAATGAAAAAAGTTCACTTACCGGAGCATTCAAGAAATCATTTGTCGATGTCTGGCCTCAACTGCTCATCGATCAGTTTGCGCTCGAGAATAAAATACTGCAAGTTGACGGAACAGAAACTTTTAACGGAACGGTTGATGAAACGCTGATTAACTATTCCGATGTAAATCTAAAACTTAGCATTCATCCCACCCGACGCAGGGAAATCAACTTCAATTTTTTTGATAGTTTTGATAGTCAGCAGCGTAATTATGTTTTCGACGACAGTGAAACGTATTTTCAAAAAAACAACAACAAGGTGCGTACAACCGGTTATAGTTTTAATTTGAAAAACCAATCAAGAAATGCCTGGCTACATTCTCTAAGTGCCGGCTATAACAGCATGAGCAGTTTTAGTCAGTCGGAGCACGGCAAGGAAGCGCTTATTGCCGACCAGCCTGTAAAAAACTATTTTGATGCCGATAGCGAAAACCTTCAAACCTTACGAATGGCCTGGAAATCGGAAAACAGACACCGTATGTTTGGACATCAGTTGGGTGCGGGATATAATTACGATGCAATTGATTACCGCTATGAAAATCACGAAGTAAAAATAACGGGGGCCAACAATTTTAACGATTCCATCGCGTCGAACGCCAGTGCGGGTCTGGTATACGGTTTTTATCAACTTTCTTTAAAACCTTTTCCATGGCTTTACCTTCGAGGGGGCACCCGGGGCCTCTACCATATTAATGAAGAGGTTTTTACCGTTCAACCCCGCTTTGGTCTGGAAGTAAGCAGCGGTGATCATCTGCGATTTAACTATTCAACCGGTCGTTATGTTCAGCACGTATATCTTACTTACAGAATGGATTCGTACAAAAACATTTCATCAGTCTGGTTTATACCCGAGGCACTTAATCAGAACCTTGATGCTTCTCATCATGTGGCAGGTGTAAAACTGGAGTATTCAAAGTTTAACCTTAACGTTGAAGGTTACCTGAAACAAAATAGAAATAAAGTGTATTTTATTGGTACACCCGAAATGCAGGGTGGGCTCAATGTGGTCAATTATCAGGATTTTAGCGGAGTGGAAATTAACAGGGGAATCGATTTTTTTATGCAGTATCGTTCAAAGCGCTTTAAGCACCTGTTGGCCTATTCATTGTCGGAGTCGGTTGAACAAATCAACGGAATCAATGAAAACCGCTTTTTCCCTTCGACCGATCATCAGCAACATCGGCTGCGACTTACCGAAATGTACGACTGGAGTGGCTGGACCCTGTCGCTCAACTGGCATGTAGCCAGTGGCCTTCCCTATATGAAGGCAAATTCCGATCAAAGTCAGCTGCTTTTTGGCGTATTACCTTATTTTTCTCAGTTGGATGCTTCAGTAGTTAAGCAATTCGATTTTAAATATTTTTATGCCGACATCGGGATTTCTATATTAAATATTCTGAATCGCCGGAACGAATTATGGGTGCATCATTATTTGCTGAGTGAAGGACCTGCTCAACATCAGGTCTCGGCAAGCACCACAGCTACTGCTTTTTCTCCTTTGTTTTATGTCAATCTGCGCTACGAGTAATTCTGTTCGTTTAAACTTCGCTTGAGTGCTTTATCAGTTTTTTATTTTTTTTTATTTTTTCGGGTAGGGTGATCGCCGTTTAATTTGTAGTATAGTCGAGTAATAAAGATAGGATTATGTTCAGGCATCCAAATTTAAAACATAGAAACGGAACCACAGACGATTTTGCAAAAGAGCAGAAAATCGATCAATCAATTCGGTACTTACAGGTTCCGGCCGTGAAAGCAAAGGCGGATGTCCTGAACTTTTTACTTCAGGAAATCAACGAGCATAGCAGTGTAAGGATGCACCGTGGCAAAGTACGAAAACTTTATTATCAGCTGGGTTCTGCAGCTGCTGCCATTCTGGTTTTGTTTACCATATACTTTTCATTTGGCTTTGAAGAATACACTGGTAGCAGTAGTGCGGCCAATGTGTTTTTTCTCCCCGATAATTCAAGGGTTGTTCTTGATGAAAACGCCACAATTTCCTATTCAAAACTGTTTTTTAAGCGAAATGTTAAAGTTGAAGGAAAAGCTTATTTTGAGGTGGAATCGGGTAGTGATTTTTATGTAAAAACCCGAAATGGTTCAATTACTGTTTTTGGAACCCGTTTCAGTGTAAACGATTTGAATAAGGCATTAAAGGTACATTGCTATGAAGGAATTGTTGGCGTTGATTATGCAAATAAAAGAATTAAACTGGAAGGTGGTATGCAGATGTATGGCGAAAACAGTTCATTTACTATAAAGAAAAACCAGTCAGTCGATTATCCTTCATTTGCACGTTTTTCGTTCAATTGCAATAACATGCCCTTACAGGAAGTATGGCCTGTTGTAGAAAACTTTTTCGGACTAGATATTGTTAGCAATCAGCTACTTGATAAGTCATTTACCGGATCGATTAACACTGGTAATATCAACGAAGTGATGGAGATTATCTGTACTTCAATGGACCTTAATTTTGAAATTAAAGACGGAAAGATAATTTTAGAACAAAACTAATTTTTTTGCAGCCACATGGCTCATCACTCTGCCGTGTGCGTACTGGAATGATCAACGATTAAGCAATGCCGGACTTTTCAATGAAAGGTCCGGTTTTTTATTTTAAGCGCAGGCTGAAAATGTAACGCAAGGCAAACGTAAGTGTAATGAGAATAAATGAAGCTTCAAGCTCCTGAGGCCAGAACAACATCGCCAGCGTAACTGCAAGTATCCAGATTAAGGATGCCTTTTTAATAAGCGTTTGAAGTTTAATACCGCACCTGAGTGCTATTAAAAATGCCAGCTGCGCCGGTAGTAACCACAAAATATTCATGTTATAATTGGTAGCCGAATGATCGGTTCCGACCCACATAAAAAGCAGAAATAAACCTGCCAGTACAGCAATTGTGTTTATTAAGTAATCGAGCCATTTCAGATTGATCTTCTTTTTTTGTTCAAAATAAGTAAGAAGTGCAATCAACATTAAGATCAGTGAAAAAACAACAATTGGATCATCGTATTGCTTATTGGTGAACTGAAGTTTCGATGTGAGGTAGACCTGCTTCGATTGAACCAATCTGGCTTCCTTTTCGCTGTGGCGGATACTTGCACTATCGAAATGACTTTCCATGTGGCGGGGTAAGTACATGGTTTGATAGGGACTTGCTGTTTTGTCGGCGCTTAAGCCAAGGATGAGGTTAATTCCAAAGCGGGTCCAGGGGGTATGCTCAAGATAGGGGAAAAGCAATTCCCTGAACGATTGATGGTTTGCTCTTCCGTTGAATACAATGGAGTCGCTGGCTGCTTCTTCCACAATGTCGCGAATGCGGGTAGCACAATTATCATAAAAGAAATCGTATTTGTAAAAACGGTTTTCGGGTTCCAGATTTTCTTCCAGTAAGGAAAACAGCTTTTGTTTTTCATCCAAAGTCAGGTGAAGTGCTTGACCGTTCACTGCAATTTTACGGTGGTTGTATTCAGCCATAAAGCGACTTGCCGTTGTTACCGTAAGCATATAGTCGAGCCGGCCCCGGATGAATTTCCAGTAAAAGTTAGGTGTGTTGAAATCGAAGGTTCCATAGTTGTACAGCCGGTCGACTCCGGTGGTCTGATCATTGATCCACAAGGCACTGTGGCCAAATCCGGCGTATAATTCTGCTCCCGGTCCACAGGTAAACATTACCACCCTTGCATTGGGTGAAAGCGACTGTTCCCTTGCTTCAGAAAAAAAAGCAAAGAACAATGTGATAAGTATTATTACTGTTCTTTTAAACATGATGTTATTGTTGTCAGGCCACGAATATATCAAAAAAAAGGATGATCACCTTGCGCAATCATCCCTGCAATTATTCTGTGTTGTTGCTATAAATCGAGCAAGGCATGCAGTGGGTTAATCCCATTAAAGAGCATGTTTTCGGGTGTTTCAATCAGCTCTTTAACTGTTTTCAGAAAACCGACCGAGTCTTTCCCGTCGATGATCCGGTGGTCGTACGAAAGGGCAAGATACATCATTGGGCGGATTACTACCTGTCCATCAACAGCAACCGGTCGGTCAACAATGTTGTGCATGCCAAGAATGGCCGACTGCGGAGGATTGAGTATGGGAGTTGACAGAAGTGAGCCAAATACTCCGCCGTTGGTAATAGAAATGGTGCCACCTGAAAGATCTTCGATGCTTATTTTCTTGTCTCTGGCTTTTTGTGCAAGGTCTTTGATTTCTTTTTCGATGCTGGCAATACTTTTCGATTCAACATTTCGAAGGTTGGGGACCATGAGTCCCTTGGGTGTTTGTACTGCAATTCCCACATCGACATAAGAAGGCGAAATGATTTCTTCACCATCAATTTGTGAGTTGACAGCCGGGTAAAGCTGGGCAGCTATGCTTACAGCTTTGGTGAAAAAACCCATGAAGCCAAGTTTAAAACCGTGTTTTTCAACAAAGCGGTTTTGCATTTGCTTACGCAAATTCATCACGGCACTCATATCGACCTCGTTAAAGGTGGTTAACATGGCCGTTTCATTTTTAACGCTTACCAGCCTTTCACTCAGTCTTCGGCGCAACATGCTCATTTTATTTCGTTCCTGGTCGCGCGAAAAAAGCGCTGTTCCACTGGCTTGGGAAGGGCTTGTCGGTTTGCCTGATTTTGCTGCATTCATTACCGCTTCCACCTCGCTTTTTCCAATGCGGCGCAGTCCCTGAATAATGTCGTCGACATTAAGGTGGTTCTCATCCATTATTTTGGCTGCAAGCGGAGTTACCTTCGGTTGTTTTGTTTCCTCTTCGTTGTGTTGATCCTGTGTTGTATCTTTTTCATCCGCTTGCTCTTCCTCTTCGTTGCGCTTTTTACCTGCTTCCTGCTTGTCACCTTCTTTTTGTTCAGGCGCCTCCGCTTCGGTGTCGATGGTAAATGCTACTGTGCCTACTTTTACTGTTTCGCCAGCTTGTAATTTTATGCTGATTTTTCCACTTTCTTCAGCCACCAGCATCAAGGTTGCTTTATCTGATTCGACCTCGGCAACTTCGTCATTTTTATCAACATAGCTTCCATCTTCAACCAGCCAGCTGGCCAGTTCTACTTCACTAATCGATTCTCCCGGACTGGGAATTTTATATTCTTTAATCATATCGATGGGTTGAATTCGTTTTACGACTCAAATATTTCGCTTACAATTTTCTGAAAACGTCTGTTGTGTTGTTCCATCAGACCGCCTGCCGGACTTGCACTTTCTTTTCGTGCTGCCACTTCCAGTTCAAATTCAGGAAAATTACGACCAACATAAGGCCAGGCTCCCATGTTAACCGGTTCGTCCTGGGCCCATACTTTTCGTTTTGCATTTTTATATTTGGCAATGTAGTTTTCCACTTGTTTTGCAGGGAAGGGGTACAATTGTTCGACCCTTATCAATGCGATGTCGTCGCGTTGTTTTTCTTTTCTGATTTCTTCCAGCTGATAATATATCTTCCCGGTGGTAAGCACCATGGTGCTAATTTTTTCAGGATCGGCATGCGGGTCATCAATTGTTTCCTTAAAGCCCTGGTTCAGCTCCTCAAAGGTGCTCACTACTTCGGGGTGACGCAACAAACTTTTCGGGGTAAAAATTACCATGGGAATACGATAATCCCAGAGCATCTGGCGTCGAAGTGCATGAAAGAGGTTGGCTGGTGTTGTCAGGTTCATCAGCTGCATGTTGTTTCCTGTTGCCTGTGCAATAAAACGCTCGATACGGGCACTTGAATGTTCGGGGCCCTGGCCTTCATAGCCATGGGGCAAATACAACACCAGGCCGTTGTAAAGTCCCCATTTTTCAAGTGCCGAAGTGATGTACTGATCGATGATTACCTGACCAACGTTACTGAAATCGCCAAACTGAGCTTCCCAAATGGTGAGTACCTTTGGCATGGCCAGTGCATAACCATATTCAAAACCCAGCACTCCGTATTCCGAAAGGGGAGAGTTAAATACATGAATGTGTGGCAGCCCTTTTTTCAAATCATTTAAAGGAAAATATTTTTTCCCGGTATCTTCTTCCACCAGGGCTGCATGCCGGTGAGCAAAGGTACCCCGTTGGGAATCCTGTCCGCTGAGACGCACCGGGAAACCATCATTTACCAGACTTCCGTATGCCAGGAATTCGCACATTGCCCAGTCGAGCCGGTTGTCTTCGACCATCTGCTGGCGCATTTCAACCAGTTTTAATGCTTTTCGGTAGAATTTTTTTTCTTTGGGCAGATTCAGTAACAACTTAGCAATTTCTTTCAAATTTTTCTCCGAAACAGCCGTTTTTACCGGCACAAAGAGATCGCCCTTCAGGGGATTTTTGTATGCTTTGTATTCATTGACCAAAAAGTTGGTAATATCGAGTTTGTGATCTTTTCTCGATTCATTCAGTTCTTCGTCTAAAAGCTGTTCAAATTCGTTGTCTCGTTTTTTAACATCTTCTTTGGTAAATATTTTCTTCCCGATCAGTTTTTCAGCATAAATGGCTCCCGGGTTAGGGTGGTTTTCTATTTGTTTATACAATAAAGGTTGCGTGAAGCGTGGTTCATCACCTTCGTTATGACCATATTTCCGATAGGAAAGTACGTCGATAAAAACATCGCTCTGGTAACGCTGGCGGAATTCGATGGCCAGTCTGACTGTATAAATCAGTGCTTCCACATCGTCGCCGTTCACGTGAAATACAGGCGAACGTGTTACCTTGGCAATATCGGTACAATAGGTACTCGATCGGGCTTCGAGGTAGTTGGTGGTAAAACCAACCTGATTGTTGATAACTATGTGAATGGTTCCACCCGTTTTGTATCCGGTGAGGTTGGCCATCTGAACAACCTCATAAACCACACCCTGTCCGGCAATGGCAGCATCTCCGTGAATGATAACGGGGGCTACCTTACTACAGTCGCCATCATAAAACGAATCGATGCGCGAACGGGCCATTCCCTCGGCAACCGGGGTGGCTGCTTCGAGGTGCGATGGGTTGGGTAAGAGGCTTAACTTAACTTTTTGCTTGTTGTGTGTTATGATCTCGTTTTCATAGCCTAGATGGTATTTTACGTCGCCAAGCGAAATGTCGCCAGAGTATTCTTTTCCAAAAAATTCCCTGAAAATATTTTGATACGGCTTTTTAAGAATATTGGCGAGTACATTCAGACGACCGCGATGTGCCATCCCGAATATGAATTCTGAAATACCTAATTCAGCTCCTTTCTCAATAAGGGCATCAAGCGCAGGAATCATCGCTTCACTTCCCTCGAGTGAAAAGCGTTTTTGTCCGACAAACTTTCTGTGAATGAAGTTTTCAAAGCCAACGGCCTGCTTCAGATGATCGTAGATGTGCTTTTGCTGATCGGCAGTGAATTCCTGTCGGTTACGGCTGCTTTCCATCTTGTGTTTCAACCAGCTCACCACCTCGGGATCGCGCATGTACAGGTATTCGGCACCTACCGATTCACAATAAGTATCCTGTAAGTGAGCGATGATTTGTTTCAAAGTGGATGGCCCCAGTCCTATTTCTGAACCAGCTTCAAATATCTTATCCAGGTCACCATCTTCCAGACCAAAGTTGTTAATTTCGAGGGAGGGGGTGTACTGACGGCGTGTTCGAACCGGATTGGTTCGGGTAAACAGATGACCCCGCTGCCGGTAGCCTTGAATTAAACTCAGTATTTTAAATTCTTTATCCAGTTCGATGCCGGTCCCACGTTGGTTGTTTGCTGATGGGGTTCGGCCGGCAGCCAGTTCAAAGCCTTTAAAGAAATTGATCCAGCTTTGATCGAGTGATGCCGGGTTGCTTAAATATTGTTGATACAGCGCTTCTACAGCATCGGTATCGAGATTGCTTAATGGCGAATCGTAGTGCATATCGGTTTCTCCCAACGGTTAGTTAATTCTTTTTTAAAATAAGAATAAATGACATTCGAAATGTGCCTTTTGTTTAATTTAATTAACAATAATCTGAAAGAAATGATTAGAAAAAAGACAGAAAACTGAATATTTAAAATGAATCGCCTGATATTTGTTTTGTTACTAAGCAAACGGGAGGGACAGACGGATGAGAAAAAAGGCTTATAAAACAAAGAAGGACAACATGCTTAGTCGTCCTTCCCTGATTTGTTTTATGGTAAAAATCAATAATTCTCTTCGTTGATCTCGAAGTAAGATTGTGGATGCTGACAGGCCGGACAAATTTTAGGAGCGACCATTCCTTCATGAAGGAATCCACAGTTACGACATTTCCAAACTACTTTATTGTCGCGCTTAAAGACTTTCCCGGCTTCAAGGTTTTCGTAGAGTTTACGATAGCGCTCTTCGTGGTGTTTTTCAACTTTGGCGATCAACTTAAAGGCCATGGCAATTTCCTTGAATCCTTCTTCTTCGGCTGTTTTGGCAAATTCAGGATAGAGTTCCGTCCATTCTTCGTTTTCACCGTCAGCAGCTGCTTTCAGATTCTCCAATGTGCTGCCGATTACTCCTGCCGGAAAAGTTGCGGTAATCTCCACCATTCCTCCTTCAAGAAATTTAAAGAAACGTTTGGCATGTTCCTGCTCGTTAAGGGCTGTTTCTTCAAACATGGCTGCAATTTGTTCCAATCCGTCTTTTTTAGCCTGTTTCGCAAAAAAAGTATAGCGGTTTCTTGCCTGTGATTCACCTGCAAAGGCCTTCAGCAGGTTTTGTTCTGTTTTTGTTCCTTTCAAACTTGACATGGTATATGCTTTTTGATTTTATGATAAAAATAGTGAAAATAGGAGACAGGGCAAGGCTTGCAGCCTAATATAGAAATACTCTATTTTGCTTCGTCCTTTTCTTTAATACCCAGTGTTGATTTGATGCCGGCATAAACCGATTGCCAGCAATAGCCAACCACCGAACGCTGTTTGTCGCGGTGTTTTACAAATTTTGTAGGTAATATCAGATTCCCGTGACGTGGATTATCCGATTTTAAGGCTATTGAATTAACAAGAAAGCTGGCCAGTTTGCCTTCTTTCAATGTACCTCCTTTTTTATTCAAAAGCGAAATTTTCAAATCGTTGTAATAGAAGCGCATTTGTCCGATGGCTGAATCACCGTTGGCTTCGAAAAAAACCTGCATCGAAGGTGTGTAACCTTCCTTGATCGAAAGCTTTAATCCGGGTTCGGTAATGGGATTAAATTCGGCGAGCTGCATATTGCTTACTGTACCGTCGAAGGTAAATTCGTTACCAAACGACGGGATGTTGAAATTCATTTTTATCTGAGTGGCACCTTTGCCCATCAAAAGGCCATTAATCGAAGCTTTCATGATTGGTCGGGAGGCAAGCCGGTGACTTTCATTCGATATATCTGTAATTTCGGCCTGAATATCGTTTACAAAAACATGGCTAAGATCGACGGCATCGGGCTCAATTTCCCAGTAGTCGAAACGAGTGGCATTAAGCCGGGCTGTGTCAATACTTAAATCAATGTTCAGATCGCGCAGGGCCTGTTGTGGCATTTTACGAAGCTGGGCCGGATCGAGCGGATAGGTTTTATCCCTGAAGATACTTACCCTGCTGAAATGGCCGTCGAGAGACTCAACTTGCCATTTATTTTCTTCAAACAATGCTCTCAGGTTGAGCCCCGAACCCGAAAAACTGGAAGGTTCAATAGTGAAATAGTCAGCCTGGTAGCGCTTTGCCCGTGCAAATTCTTTTCTCGATAAGAGGGGGGTGAGCTGTACTTCGTCAATTTTAAACCGGCCATCGCTGTGTACTTTGATGCCCCGGGTTTGGTAGCGATAAAATCCCTGTGGTGTTTTTCCTCCGAGTTGTTCAATGCTCAAACTGACCGATTCGGCGTTCAGCAGGCGACCGTCGTTGGTTCCTTTTTCATCGATCAGAAAATTGTGAAGATCGATTTGCAGCCGATCGAATACCCTCTTTTTTGTATAGTCGAGGGTAAGCGAAATATTGCCGGCACTGAAACGATCAATCTGAACTTTTTTGGCTATTTGCCTGATTTTTGAATATAGCCCTGTGGTGTAAGGGCTGAAATTGCTTTCTTTCTCAATCCTTTTATCACGGATGTAAATTTCCGGTGCATGCATGATGAGCTGATCGGAGTGAAAAGTTTTTTCTTCAATCAGCCTGACCAAATCAAAACCTTCGAGCGAAAGTGCCGGAATCCTGGCACGGCTTGTTATTTTTTTTTCATTGCCGCTAATGCTTTCAGCAGGTTTTACTAACAAATTATCGATGAACAGGTACTTCTTTCGATGCTGATACGTCAGGTGTTCTATGGTGCTTGTATGCACTTTGTCGGCTAGCTGAAAATGCAGATCGTCGAGCAGGAAGTTAAAATCGTAATAATTGAAAGCGAAATCGTCGTTTTGATGATTAATCTCCAGCTTGTTTAGGCCGAAATTCACAGTGCTTGTAAATAAAACTTTCTTCTCAAAATTTTCATAACGTGCCAGTTCAAGTTCCCCGTCATTAATTTTTATCGCATTGGCCGAAATCGAATGAAGCTGGTCAAGCATCGGAGGCTGCTCAGTATTATCACTGTTTTGCTTCTGATTAACACCAGCATCTTTCTGAATTAACAGGCTGATGTGGGGTTGATTAAAAATCACTTCATCCATTGTCAGCATCCCTTCGTTAAAAAGCCTGAAAATATTGGCATTGCTAATTTGTAAATCGGGAATATTTGCAAAAAATGAAGTTTTGGTCTTCTTAAAGCCCTTACTTAATATATCGGGATAAAGTCGTGCATTTTTTATATAAACCCTTCGTGAAGACGATAAAAGTCCAATTTCAGCAGCATCAATCTTATGCACTCCATCGGCCAGGCTAAACGAATGTTCTTTTAAGATCAGGTCAATTTGGTCGGAAAACAGGAGCTGGTTTTTTCTTCGCGCAGTATATGCATCGAGTGTAAAATTGGTCAGTGTTGCTGAAAAAAGATTTGATAAATTAAAATCGGCCTGATCGTTTTGCTGCTGGGTGAGCTTAAGTTCTCCGTTCACAATGTTCAAACGGCTAATGCTAATGCGTTGCATGTAATCGTCGATCAGTGAATACAAATCGGTTTGAAAGTTAAAACGATCCGCTTTGTTTTGTTTTTCCCATTTCCCATGCCTGAGTATGTTGAATTCAGGTGAAGTAACTGTTAGCTGATCGATGTGAAGTTTTTTATTGAAAAAGGCATCATGCAGGTTGGCACCGTGCAGACTGACTTTTGGAAATGCAATATGCAACCAGGTTGCCGCTTCGAGCTGTTCGCCGTACTTATTTTGCAAAGGTTCGTTGGCCGGCTCAATTTTCAGGTTTTCGATGCTGGCAATCTGATTCTTACTTGAAAAATGAAGGCTGGCAACTTTCAGATTATGCATTTCGTCGGCCAGTTGTAGCTGTAAATCGGAAAAATTCAGGTCGAAAGTTTCGGCAAAGAAAATTTTATCCGATTGGTAAAAGGTGGCACTGTCGACCGAAAGTTCATCCAAGGCAAATTGATAATTGCTTTTAAAGAAACCCGATTCTTCGTTGTGGTCGATGTAATTGTATTGAATCGTTCCCTTATTAATGCTCGTTTTTTCAACATAAATACCGCTGAGATAATCCTTGGTTTTGTCGAGAATGATGCTTTTATCCCTGCCCGTAGTTTGGTTGACCTGCTTATTTTCAAAACTGATTTCAGTGTGGGGCGCTTCGATGATCAGCTCCTGCATGGGCAGTGTTTGGTGATGATACCACTCATGAAAGTCAATTCCGTTAAACTGTACTGTTTGGCAGGTTGTTTCGACCACCGTGTTGATGTTTTCGACCCGGTTGGAGTCGACCGGCACAAAGCGAATCTGGCCGGTTTGCACTTTGTTGTTGTGTGATGAAGCTGCAAGCTGATGAATCAGTAATTGGTGCAGTCCGTCGATGTGTTTGAGCGTAAATTTATTGAACTTCAGATCAAAATCTTTCGACGATAAAATTCTTTCTGGATCCTTGTAGGCGGTTGAGTCTGCCTTGAAGTCATAGAAATTCACATCCAGCATTTCAAAGTGTTGTACAACGCTGTCGCTATTCGAGGGAATGAGTTGGAGATCTGCTTCCCTGATGCTGAAATGATCAATGCTAACCAATTGCAGTTTGTTCTCGATGAGCTGATACAAATTGACTTCGTTAATGGGCGTTCCTTTTAAAATTTTCGATCCAAATTTGATGGACATCGAAGGGGCAAGCAACTCCATCGACTGAAAACTGATGGTGTCGCTGTGCAATAGTTCCTGCAACCGACCGGTTTTCACTACTATTTGAGGCACTGAAATCCGAAACTGGTTTTCGCTATTGCCTGTGGTATCGCTTAAAGGCTGCAAGTTCACATTGGTAGCGCTGAGTTGTTGCCTTATCAGCGACAGCTCAATGGCTTCGACATGCATTTGATGTATGCTGTCGGGAAGCCTGGTGCTCAGGTTTTCAAGTAGTAGTCTGATATCTGAAACATCGAACAAGAAGGGGCTGTCGGTGTATTTTTTACCGCCCAGCTTAAAGTGGTTTGCTTCGATGTTAATTTCGGGCAATTCATAATTTTCAGAGAAAAGGGTGTCGATGTTAAAGCTGGCACGCTCGATGCGCAGTGTGTCAATAAATATTTCGGAAAGATAGGGCAGTTTCAAAGTATCTCCTTTGTTTAGCTTGCTTTTTGAAAAGCGATTGAATTCCAGCTGCTCTCCTGTGCTGAGCCTGATGTCGGGAGCGGTACTGGTGATCAGGCCAATTTTTACTTTTCGACCACTGATAAAAGGCCACAGTTCAATGTGAGAAAACTTTACCCTGCTCGTGTTGAGCCGGTAGCGTGTTTGGGTACTATCATCTGCATGAAGTGAATCGGGAGCAAGTAAAAGTCCGTCGATGGTAAGCGAACGTTCCGACAAATCGACATTCAACTGGTCAAAACTAAAACGATAGGTGTGTTGTGTTTTTTCATATACAAAATCAGATAAGTGTTTGTTAAGCAGATTTTCGATGTTGAAAAAAAAATAGGTCCCCACTGCTGTAATTCCAAGCAGAAGGGTAATAAAGAAGGTAAGAATGATGCTCCTGACCTGCGGTTTATGAGTGCTTTTTTTCTTCGACATCGTGCTAACAAAATAGTAAGAAATCACAATTATTACTATTATAAATGGAAATGTTACCATCCTTTTTTTAACAAGTTAGCGCTGAATAATTCCTTCGATGCAAGAAAACAGGCTTGTAGGCAGAGGTATTGGATTTTTTTATAGCTTTATCGTTATAAATGCATTTAGCAACTTAAGACCAAAAATTAAATGAAACAAGCTTTACTCTTTTTTGTACTCGTGTTGTTGTGTGTGGGTGCAAAGGCCCAGGACGAGTCGGCCGAGCAGGTAAAAACAGGATGGAATTTTGGAGCACTTCCAACCATTACTTTTGATACTGATCTGGGTTTCCAGTATGGAGCACTCGTTAATTTGTACAACTACGGCGACGGAAGTCGATATCCGAATTACAATCAATCGCTTTATTTCGAGGTTTCGCGCTTTACAAAAGGAAGTGGAATAAATCGTTTTAGTTACGACTCAGACAGGCTTATTCCAGGTATTCAAACAACATTCGATTTAAGTTATCTTACCGATCAGGCATATGATTTTTATGGTTTTAATGGTTACGAAGCTGTAGTAAATACTTCCTGGTTTAAATCCGATGTCGATGATAATAGTGAGTACATTTCGCGTACCTTCTATAAATACAACCGCAAAATGTTTCGTGCAAAACTCGATGTACAGGGAAAACTGCTTGGGAACAAAATTCGCTGGGTAACAGGCTTCAATTTGCAAAATTTTGTGATTTCGTCGGTCGATATAGATGAGCTGAATGAAGGAAAAGAAAGCGACTTGTTGCCTCCTCAAAATGGTTTGTACGAAAAATACCAGGAGTGGGGGCTGATTAGCGACGATGAAGCTGATGGTGGATTTATTCCAACTCTCAAAGCCGGGGTTGTATTCGATACACGAAATGTAAAAACCAACCCAATGAAAGGGGTTTGGACCGAAGCAGTTGTTGAAGGTACTTCGAAGATTATTGGATCTGAAGCCTCGTTTGCGAAGTTTGCGCTTATTCATCGACAGTACTTTACAATTATCCCCGATGATTTAGCTTTTGCATACAGGCTGGCATATCAAACGACTATAGGCGATAAGCAGGTACCCTTTTACTATCAACCGCAGGTTATGACTTCGATTTTACTAGAAGCATTGAGCGAAGGTTTGGGAGGAGCCAAATCTATTCGTGGTTTGTATAGAAATCGTGTTGTGGGCGATGGTTTTATGTATGGAAACTTGGAGATGCGTTGGAAAGCTGTACGATTTAGGTTTATCAACAATAATTTTTATATAGGTCTCAATGCTTTTACCGATTTTGGAAGAGTAACAAAGAAAATTGATATCGATAAGCAAATTGCTCAAATTGAAAATTCGGCCAACTATTTTGCGCCGGGAACCGAAAAATTTCATATCGGCTATGGTGCCGGTCTTCGCATTGTGATGAATCAAAACTTTGTAATTGCAGCCGATTATGGCCGGGCCGTCGATCCTCAGGATGGCAAAAGTGGAATTTACATTGGTCTTAATTATTTGTTTTAAGTACAGTAACTTTTATGCTCCGAAAACTTTTCCGGGCTTGATGGTTTTATTTCTTTTTGAGATAGCAAATTCAAATGCCCAAACCAATAACACAATAAAATGAACACGAGACATTTATTTTTTCTTACACTTTCTTTTATCGTAGCGATAAGTTGTAATAATACCAAGATGAAAACAGTTATAAAAGCATCAGATTTTACTTCGGCACCCGATGCAGAAAAAGATGATTCAGTTTTAAGCATACACGGTCATTCCCGTGTTGACCCTTACTTTTGGATGCGTTTGACTGATGAGCAAAAACAGGCCGAACAGCCCGATGAACAAACACAAAAGGTACTTGACTACCTGAATGCTGAAAACGCCTACACCAAAACCGTAATGGAGCCTACCGAAGCGCTTCAGGAAAAACTGTATGATGAAATTATAGGACGAATCAAGCAAACCGACGAATCGGTGCCTTATTTCAAAAATGGTTACTGGTATTACAGTCGCTTTAACGAGGGGCAGGAATATCCATTGTACTGCAGAAAAAAAGGCTCGTTGGAAAATGAGGAAGAAGTAATGCTCGATGTGAATGAACTGGCTAAGGAATACAGTTATTACCAGGTAAGCGGATTGCAGGTTAGTCCCGATAACAAGCTGCTTGCTTATGGTGAAGACACGCTGAGCCGACGCATGTATACCATTCGCTTTAAGAACCTTGAAACAGGTGAAATGCTGAGCGATAAGATTGATAATACAACAGGTGGCGGTGCCTGGGGAAACGACAATCTTACCTATTTCTATACTTCAAAGGACGAAGTTTCCCTCTTATCAAATAAAATTTGGCGACATCATGTTGGTTCTGCTCCTGAAAAGGATGTAATGGTGTATGAGGAAAATGATCCTTCGTATTATATCGGGGTGTACAAATCTAAATCCAATCGCTATGTGATTATATGGAACAGCAGTACGCTCTCTACAGACTACCATTTGATTGACGCCAATCAGCCGGAAAGCGATCCGGTGAATTTTACTCCCCGCGAAGAAGTACACGAATATAGCATTGTCCATTATGAAGATAAATTCTACATTGTTACAAACTGGAATGCTAAAAATTTCAGGTTGATGGAAACGCCCGCGCATGCCACTTCAAAAGAAAATTGGAAAGAAGTACTTGCTCATCGCGATGAAGTGCTGATTGATAATATTGAAATCTTCAGCAATTACCTGGTGTTAAGTGAACGTGAAAATGCGCTCACCAATTTGCGAATCATCAATCAAAACAGCAACGAAGAGCATTATCTCGATTTTGGAGAAACCGCCTATGTGGCCTGGATTTCTACCAATCCTGAATTTGATACGCCGATATTGCGGTATTCCTATTCATCGTTGACTACTCCGACCTCGGTTTACGATTACAACATGGAAGAACGCAGCCGCGAACTGAAAAAACAGCAGGAGGTTGTAGGTGGTCACAATCCGGCAGCCTACGTAACTGAACGACTCACCATTGAAAGCCGCGATGGTAAGCAAATTCCCTTGTCGCTGGTTTATCAGAAGGGAACGAAACTCGATGGCAAAGCTCCTTTGTTGCTCTATGCTTATGGTTCGTATGGTAGTACCATCGATCCTTATTTTTCATCAACCAGACTGTCGTTACTCAAGCGTGGATTCATCTTTGCCATTGCCCATATCAGGGGCGGACAAGCCATGGGGCGTGAATGGTACGAGGATGGAAAAATGTTTAATAAAATCAACACATTTAATGATTACATTGACTGCGCTGGTGCTCTAATTGATCGGAATTATACTTCAGCCGGGCACCTGTATGCAATGGGGGGCAGCGCCGGAGGTTTGTTGATGGGGGCTGTTGCCAATATGGCTCCCGGGCTTTTTAACGGCATGATTGCTGCCGTTCCTTTTGTCGATGTGGTTTCAACCATGCTTGACGAGACCATTCCACTTACTACCAATGAATTCGACGAATGGGGAAATCCTAAGGAAAAGGATGCTTATGAATACATGCTTTCGTATTCACCATACGATAATGTGAGTGCCATGGCTTATCCGCACATGCTGGTTACAACCGGTTTATTTGATTCTCAGGTACAGTATTGGGAACCGGCCAAATGGGTTGCCAAACTTCGGGATATGAAGACCGATGACAATTTGTTGTTGCTGCATACCAACATGGAGGCAGGGCATGGAGGTGCGTCGGGACGTTTCGAACAATATCGTGAAGTAGCACTCGAATATGCCTTTATGTTCTATCTAGAAGGAATCGAGGAATAAGCCTTAAAAAAAGAGGAAAGCGTTTTGCTTTCCTCTTTTTTTAATAACTCAGATAAATAATTTCTTCTCCGGGTAAAATCCAGTCGTCGTATCGGTAAATGCGTATTCCTTCACTTCCCTTTATTAATATTGGCAATACATTGTTAGCTTCTGTTTTGTTGGCTTTGATCCAGTGGCGGGTCGAAGTTTTTTCTTTAATCACGGCACTGTTTTCATTTACCTGATTATTGGCTGTTTTTCTTATCCACTCTTCAATATCCACTTTCATTGCAAATAAGGTATTTGCTTTGATGCTGTTTAAAAGATCGATGCCTGCACCTGTTTCATTTTTCGAAATGGCAACATGACTCTCAGGAACCAGAAAATTATCGCGGGCCAGCTGGGCTCCCAATATATTGACTTCGCTGTTGGCTGTAATTCCGATAAAGGTTGTTTTCGATTCTGGTGCTGCTTCTGCCATGACATCTTCTTTCAGAGCATTTCCCTGAATACAGTTGAATCCATCATCTTTGCCAGCCAGTACAGCATCGCGGTTGGTGTCAATCATCACAAGCGGATATTGGGCATGCATATGCCGTGCAATGATCCTGCTAATGGAATTAATCCCTAAAATAATGAGGCCACTTCGTTTGCTCACATGAACCAGCTCGCCCCGTTTTTTCAGCCAGTTGGTGGTCCATTTGAGAAGTACAGGAACGGTCATGGTTGTGAAGATGGCCATGAAAACCAGTATTGAAAAGATGGTTTGATCGATAATTCCCATTTCGAGCCCGATACCGGCAATGATGATCTCAACAGCTCCACGTCCGTTCATTCCTGAGCCAATGGCAATGCCTTCACGCCAACCGTGTCCTGTGGGCAGATAAAAAAGCGCTGTACCCACTATCTTTCCTATTATTGCAGCCACTACAACAATGATGAGCAGCGTAAGATCGGTTTGAAATACATTGATGTCAACAAAAAAACCGGCGGTGACAAAAAATATGGGAGCCATAAAACCAATCGATACATCGTAAAATGCTTTGGTAACTTCTTTGGATACATTTTTAGGGAATAAGTTTTCCCTGATGAATAAACCGGCCATGAAAGCACCCAGAATATTGTGCATTCCTGCAAGTTCAGCCAGTTCGGCATAGGCAAAGGTAATTATCAGTATTAGCGTGAAATAAAAGGTGCTGCTTTTTATTTTTAGCTTCGTAAGCTGCTTCCCTGCATAGGGCAGCAGGTACAAACCGATGGAAATGGTTACCGCAAAGAACAGCACTGCTTTGCCACCAACAACGAGCAGTTCCTGCATGTTGAATACACCACTGTCGGCAAAACTAATGATGCCTGCAAAAATCAACAGTGCCAGTGTATCTGATATCAATGCACCTGCCATTAGTACGTAGGCAATGCGGGTGTTTAATAGCTTCAGATCGACCAAAATTCTGCTTTTGGTGGCCAGTGAGGTAACTCCGACGGCGATGGCCACAAACAGGGCCGATACCGGTGTTCCGCCATAATGCATGATGATGTAATAACCAAGTACAAAAGGAACAATGAAGCCTCCAAGTGCAGCTAGTAAGCCTGGCCATGAAGCCTTTTTAAGGTCGGTGAATTCAATTTCCATTCCGATGTATACCATCAGCAAAATGATCCCGATTTCAGACAATACTTTGACGGTTTCAGTGTAATCGAGCAGGCCAAGTAAACCCGGCCCCAGCAGGATTCCGATAATTAATTCTCCCAGAATTGCAGGATATCCCAAACGGCGGGCAGCATTACCACCGGCCCATGCAGCTACCAGTACGGCAAATAAGTTCAGAATGTTAATCTCAAAAGCTTCCATAGTATCGGTATGAGGGGCTCAAAGCCCGCTGTGTTATTTTTTTGTTTAATACAAACAATACTAATAAACACCATAGCAAACGTGAAAGTTTTTTTGGCTTAGCGTATTTTTGATCGGCAGACTATCAGGATAGGAGTTGAAGCTGATGGTTTTCATCAAGGGAAAGCCTTCCTTCGTTGATTTGCAGGTCGCTGGTTTTGAATCCTTTTATTTTGTTTGTTTTCCCTTTTAAAACAAGCATTTCAGCCTGCTTGTCGGTAATTTTTTTACCCATAAATTCAAAAGGGATTCTGAACTTGCATCCGTCCTTAAAAGCGTTGCACCCCCAGGCGGTCTTTCCTTTAATTATCAGCCCTTTTCCACAGGCAGGGCAGTTTAGGGGTGCAGCTGCTTTATTTTTCTTTTCCGTTTTATTCTTGCTTTCTGGTTTTTCGCTGTCCACAATGGTGATTGACTTGTGTTTTGCATTTTTTACCTGCAATACGACCTCGGTCACCATTTCTTTCATCTCATTCATAAACAGGCTGATGTCGTATTTTCCAAGTTCAATATCGCGCATCTTCTTTTCCCAAATACCGGTGAGCTCTGCTGATTTTAAGAGATCATTCTGAATGGTTTGTATCAGTTCGATGCCGGTTTTTGTGGCTACAATGCGTTTGCTGTTTCGAACAATGTAACGACGCTTAAACAGTGTTTCTATAATATTGGCCCGGGTTGATGGTCTGCCAATGCCGTTTTCTTTCATGAGCTCCCGAAGTTCGTCGTCGTCGACGGTTTTGCCGGCAGTTTCCATGGCCCTGAGCAGTGATGCTTCGGTGTAATACTTTGGAGGTTTGGTTTGTTTTTCTGCCAGATCGGGGGTGTGAGGGCCGCTTTCTCCTTTTTCGAAAAAGGGCAGGATGTTGTCATCGTCGTTAACCGCTTTGTCGTTTTGGTAAACAATGCGCCAGCCCGGTTCGATAATCTGCTTTCCGGTCGTTTTGAATTCAATGAGATTTGATTCCCCTTCAACACTGGTGTTGGCAACTTTACAATCAGGATAGAAAACCGAAATAAAGCGCCGGGCTACCATGTCGTAAACCCGCTTCTCGTCGGGACTTAAATCGCTGTGAAACTTCCCTGTAGGAACAATGGCATGGTGATCGGTAATTTTTTTGTCGTCGAAAACCCTGCCCGATTTTTTGATTTTCTTCTGCAATAAAGGCGCAGTAAGCTGTTGGTAAGGTTCTAGCCCCTTGAGTATTGCCGGTACTTTGGGATACATGTCGTTGGGTAACCAGCTTGTATCGACCCGTGGGTAGGTTGTGAGTTTTTTTTCGTACAGGGCCTGAATGATTCGCAATGTCTGCTCTGCTGACAAATTTAATTTTCGGTTGCATTCAACCTGCAACGAAGTTAAATCGAAAAGTTTAGGCGGCTGTTCTTTTCCGTCTCTGGTACTGTAGTCGGTAATGGTGAAGGGATGATCTTTAATGCTTTCGAGCTGTTGAAGTGCATTTTCCTTATCGCTGAATCGACCCGATTTAACAGAAAAAGTGACTTCGCGATAAACTGTTTTCAATTCCCAGTATGGTTGAGGTACGAAATTTTCGATTTCAAGCTGTCGATCAACAATCAAGGCCAGGGTGGGAGTTTGAACACGCCCGATGGAAAGTACCGTACGGCCGTCGCCATATTTTAGTGAATACAGGCGGGTGGCATTCATACCGAGCAGCCAGTCTCCAATTGCTCTTGCGCTGCCAGCAGCATACAGGTTAGCGAAAGATTCGGCAGGCCTTAATTTCTCAAAACCTTCCTTGATAGCTTCTTCTGTGAGCGATGAAATCCAAAGTCGTTTAACCGGTTTTTGGCAATTGGCCAGATGCAAAACCCAGCGCTGAATCAATTCACCCTCCTGGCCTGCATCGCCACAGTTGATTACCTCATCGGCACTGTTAACCAGCTTTTCGATGACTTTAAACTGCTTTTCAACCCCGTCGTTTTCTATCAGTTTGATGCCAAACGATGGCGGAATCATGGGAAGGGTATACAAACTCCAGCGCTTCCAGCTCATCTGATAGTCGTGTGGTTCTTTCAGGGTGCAAAGATGACCGAAAGTCCAGGTTACCTGATAACCGCTGCCTTCGAAATAACCATCATGACGGGAGCGGGCACCAACAATGGTGGCAATTTCCCTTGCTACGCTTGGTTTTTCGGCAATGCATACTTTCATGGCTGGACAGGTTTGTACTTTACAGAATCGATAAGGGATTACTTTTCCAGAAAAATTAATTGATTACGTTGCTCATCCACTTTACGGTAATAACACGAAGTGTGCGCATCGCCGTTTTCCCGTTTGGCATGACATGCTCCCTTTCCTTCGGGAGTAACCAGGAAAAGAAAGGAGTTCTGCTCACAATTGATTCTGATTTCAACAAGTTTAAGCAGGTCGCCACTGCTAAGTCCTTTTTTCCAAAGCTCATTCCTGCTTCGGCTCCAATAGGTGGCATAGCCGCTGCGAAGTGTTTCCTCGTAGGCTTCACGGTTAATAAATGAAAGAATCAATACTTCCTTGCTATGTGCATCCTGGGTAACTACCGGCAATAATGTTCTCCCGTCGGGGCCAAAATCAATTTGTAATTCACTGGTATATTCTTTCGCCATGATGATTTGTTAGCTGTATCTTGTTAATGATCCTAAATTTGGTTTATTCTGAAAAAAGTCTTTCTGTTTCACATACATTTTACTAAAATAAGCGCAGAATAATTTCAGACAACAGAAGCAAAAGTAAAAATATTTAAGTTTTTTTTGGGGATAATTGAATTTCAAAGAAGCTATTTTGAAGCACACTCAATTTAATTTCAGAATAAGATGACAATAGGAAAGGTGATTTCGACCAATATTGGTGAAAAGGTATCCATTGAATACCAGGGAAAATCAGTTGCCACCGGAATCTATAAGTATCCGGTAAACCGACCTGTTTTTCTTGGGGAGACAGGTGTCGATACCGATCAGGTAATCGATGTTCGTTACCATGGCGGCGCTGATAAAGCCTGTTATATTTATCCCATGGAGCATTATGCCTATTGGAAAAAGCGCTATCGAGAGCTGAAATGGGAGTGGGGTATGTTTGGTGAGAACCTGACTAGCGAAGGACTTCATGAATCAGCGCTGCTTCCGGGGGATATTCTGAGCATTGGAGCGGCCGTTGTTCAGGTGAGCCAGCCACGTCAGCCCTGTTTTAAACTGGGCGTTCGCTTCAACGATCCCCAAATGGTTAAAGTCTTTGCCGGTGCCCCTTATCCGGGAATTTACGTAAGGGTACTTAAAGCAGGTGCTGTAGTTGCGGGAGATCAAATCAGGCTGATGGAGAAAATAAAAACGGGGCCTGCTTTAGATGAAATATTTGCTATGCTGATGCATCGTGATTCGGACAAAGGCCGTTATGAAGAAGCCATGGCCAATGAATGGCTGGCCGAAAGCGCCCGGCGAGACCTGGATAAAATTTTCAAGCCGCAACAGGACTGATATACGCATAAATTGTAATAAATTGCCAACAGTTGTAATCGAAAAACCAGCCCTGAAACATGATTAAATCAGCAAAAATCGAACTACTTGCCAGCGATCTGGATGGAACCCTGCTTGACGATTTAAAGATGATATCGACCGATGATTATGCTTCGCTTGAACGGCTTGGTAAACTGGGCATTGTTCGGGTGGCGGCCACCGGAAGAAGTTTATTTAAAGTGAAAGAAGTATTGCCTGCCGATGTGCCACTTGATTATGTGCTATTTTCTTCGGGTGGCGGTGTGTACGACTGGAAAAACAATAAAATTCTTCACAGTGAGCATTTCGGGAAAGCTGTCATTGACGAACTTTGTAAACACCTGCTGTCTGCCGATTATAATTTTTTCGTTTACAGGCCTATACCCGATAATAATTTATTTTGGTATCATCAGGGGGCTGGTTATTGCTCGGAGTATGAGGATTATATGAGGCGCCATGCCGGTGATTATCAAGCTTTCAATGTAAATAATTTTCCAGGTGAAGCTGGTCAGTTAATGGCGATAATACCCAATGATGATGCCCTTTTTGAAAGTTTGAAACACGAAATTTATGCAGCCTGTTCTGGGGTAAAAGTAATCAGGGCAACTTCGCCTGTTAATCCTGAATATACATGGCTTGAAATTTTTCCCGATACGGTCTCGAAAGGACATGGACTGGCCTGGCTGTGCTCGCAGCTTGGCATTTCTCAGGAAGGTACCCTTGGGATTGGAAATGATTTTAACGACCTCGATATGTTTGGCTTTGTTGCACACGGATACCTGTTGAACAACGGTGCTGAAGCGCTAAAGAAAGAAATAAAAACCGTTTCTGCTACAAACAATGAAAGCGGAGTGAGTCGTGTACTTGAGCTGTTTGGATTGTAATGCGATAAAAGCTTTAATGCGCTTTCATATACGCTTCGGCCTTTTGAAGCTGTTCTGGTTTTCCCACGTCGAGCCAAAAATCTGATCGATCGAGATAGCCGGCGATGGGATGTTTAGCAGCTAGTTCAAGGTATAGATCGATGAGTGAAAACTTTCCTTTTAAATGAATGAGTTCAAAAAAATCGGGAGATAAAATTTGTATTCCGCTAAAGGCATAGGCTTGTGACTTGTTGAAATTTGCATTGGCGATGCGTTGTTCTCCACTTGTTTTGTTCATCCAGCCTGAAAGCAGCATTTTATCGTCAAACAGCAGGTAGCGGCTCGTTTCGCGCTGTCGAAGCACCAGGCTGGCCAGGGCTCCGCTCTGCTGATGATATTTCATTACTTCATGGAGATTGACACTCGAAATCACGTCGACATTGCAGGCAATAACCGGTTCGTCTCCCTTCAGGTAGGGCGCTGCTTTTAGCAGACCTCCGCCGGTATCGAGCAAGAGGTGACGTTCGTCAGACAGGAATACGGGAATTCCAAAGTGTTGATTTTGAAGGTAATTTATGATCTGTTCTCCAAAATGATGAATGTTTACTACAACGGAACTTGCACCTAGATCGGTCATTTTGCGAATTGCATGCCACAACAAGGTCTGACCATTGAGTTTTACGAGCGCTTTCGGGCAGTAATTGGTGAGTGGTTTTAGCCGGGTTCCCAGCCCCGCTGCAAAAATCATGGCTTTCATGTGCTGTTATTGTTTGAGTTATTGCTTTACACCGAAGTGGAATTTCATTTTTATTGGCTAAAATAATTATAATTGGCCGAATTAGTGTATTTGCCCTACGATTGAGAATGCGGGCAATAAAAAACCGCCTTCGGTTTGTATTCGAAGGCGGTTCAGTTTTATCTTCAGATTGGCTTATCCAAGATACGTTTTCAGCAATTTACTACGCGAAGTATGACGCAGGCGACGTATGGCTTTTTCCTTGATCTGACGCACCCTTTCACGGGTTAGTCCAAATCGTTCGCCAATTTCCTCGAGGGTCATGTCCTGACATCCGATGCCGAAAAAGAGTCTGATAATGTCGCTTTCCCTTTCGGTTAAGGTAGCCAGCGCACGATCGATCTCCCGTGAGAGCGATTCGTTGATCAGCGATTTGTCGGCATTGGGTGAATCAGTATTGGGCAGCACATCAAGCAGGCTGTTGTCTTCACCATCAACAAATGGTGCATCAACTGATATGTGGCGACCCGAAACTTTCAGGGTATCTGCTACCTTGTCGGCAGGCAGATCCAGACTCTCGGCCAACTCTTCAGGCGAAGGTTTGCGTTCGTGCTCCTGTTCGAATTTAGAGAATGCCTTGTTGATCTTGTTCAACGAACCCACCTGGTTCAATGGAAGGCGCACGATACGCGACTGTTCTGCCAGTGCCTGCAGAATTGACTGACGAATCCACCATACAGCGTAAGAAATGAACTTAAAACCGCGGGTTTCGTCAAACTTTTCAGCTGCTTTGATCAGACCTAAATTGCCCTCATTAATGAGGTCGGGAAGGCTCAGGCCCTGGTTCTGATACTGTTTGGCAACCGATACTACGAAACGGAGGTTGGCTCTGGTGAGCTTTTCAAGGGCTGCGTGATCACCTTTTTTGATCCGCTGGGCCAACTCAACCTCTTCTTCAACAGTAATAAGTTCTTCTTTACCAATTTCTTGTAAGTACTTATCCAACGAAGCACTTTCGCGATTAGTAATTGATTTTGTAATCTTTAGCTGTCTCATGTATTCCTTTTGAAAAAACGCGCAAATATATAATTTTCAACTAACTTATTCAAACCTTTGTGCAGCGCGCAATGCAAAAGATCATTTTTTAATCAAGACCGAAAACGTAATATGCTTCTTCTCCATTGGGATAGATGCCTTCGATGAGTACTCCGCCGCGTGACATCTTGATCACGTTTTTTATGTCATCAATGCTATTCACCTTACGCTTGTTTACATGGGTAATAATGAATCCTTTTTTAATGCCGGCATTTTTGAGTTTTCCATCCAGTAGATCAGTAACAATCAAACCGTTTTCGATGTTCAGTTTTTCGAGTGTTTCCCGATCGGCTTCGGCCAATTCGGCACCCAAAACGGTCAGGCTGCTTTTTATCACTCCTGTACCGCCTTTCATGTTACGCAGGGTGGCTGTTAAAAGTTTCTCTTTATTGTCTCTTTTTATTAAAACTTCTACTTTATCTCCTGGGCGGTGTTTGCTGATTTGCTCCTGTAGCTCACTTACCGTGCTGACCTTTATGTTGTTAATTGCTATAATTACGTCGTTTTCCTTAATGCCTGCCTCCATGGCTGCTCCGTCTTCAGCAAGGCCGCCAACAAAAACACCGTCAATCTGATCAAGGTCAAATTCCTTGGCCAGTTCGGCATTGACTGTTTGTATTGAAACACCAAGCAGGGCACGCTGTACCTCTCCAAATTCTTTTAAGTCGTCAACGACCTTGCGAACAATGCTTACCGGTACAGCAAATGAATAACCACTGTAAGAACCGGTGCGTGAAGCAATGGCGGTGTTGATACCTATCAGTTCACCACGGGTGTTTACCAAGGCACCTCCGCTGTTTCCGGGATTTACAGCTGCGTCGGTTTGAATAAACGATTCAATGGGCAACTGTCCGCTAATAATTCCAATGCCCCTCGATTTGGCACTTACGATACCTGCTGTCACAGTCGATGTCAGATTAAAAGGATTTCCCACGGCCAGTACCCATTCACCCAGCTTAAGCGCATCAGAATCGCCCCAGCGAACAGCCGGAAGATTTTTTTCGTCAATTTTAAGCAGGGCAATGTCGGTCGATGGATCGGTACCTATCAGGCTGGCTTTGTACTCGCGTTTGTCATTCATGATGATGGTGATCTGCTCTGAACGTTCAATTACATGGTTGTTGGTTACGATATAGCCATCGTCTGAAATGATAACACCCGAACCCGAGGCTTGTTGCATACGAGGTTCCTGTTGACGATAGGGATCCCCGAAGAAAAAATCGTAAAAAGGATTTCCTCCCTGATAAACCTGGCTCTGGTACTGTGTTTGAATGTGAACCACCGCTTTTACCGAATTTTCGGCTGCAAGTGTCAAATCAGGTCCCTGAGGTGCCGAAGGCAAACTGGCATATTGCACGGCTCTGGGTTCACTAACTGTTACAATCTTAGGTTTTTCGATGTAATTGGTATAAATATAAATGGCAACAAATCCTCCAATCACAGCAACTAAGACGGAAAAAAGAATGTTTTGAATTTTTCTCATGGTACTATTTTTTATAGGTTGTATTATCTTTGCTTATCAACGCAAAAATAATTCCCTTGGTTCGTGAATGACGTTTTGGCAGAATAGCTTTAACATACTTTAACCGGGAAATATTATTTTTGTTAACTAATGCAAACAAATTTTTGTTGTTTGCAGGTATAGCAACAAATGACGGTAGTTTCGTCATGTAGTTTACATGACAGACATTGGCTTAATTTTAAAATTTCACGATATGAGATATCAATTCTATAAATACCAGGGAGCAGGCAACGACTTTGTTGTAATTGATAACCGCGAAGGAGGCTTTGATGGAAATAATGCCCCTTTGATCGAATTCTTATGTCACCGAAGATTTGGTATCGGTGCCGATGGTTTAATGACCCTGGAAAATGCCGAAGGTTATGATTTTAAGATGAGTTATTATAATTCCGACGGGTACGAGGCCAGTATGTGCGGGAATGGTGGCAGGTGCATTGTTGCCTTTGCCAGGAAACTAAATCTTATTGGAAATAAAGCTGTTTTTCTGGCTGCTGACGGCAGTCATGAGGCCAGCATTGATGATAATAATGAGGTAAATCTGCAAATGATCGATGTTGATTCGATTGCTCAATATGCCGACGGCTATTTTCTAAATACAGGAGTTCCTCATTTGGTTCATTTTGTAGATGACCTGCATGTTGTTGATGTAGAAATAGAAGGACGACAGTTGCGCTATGATGCACGTTTTCAGCCAGAAGGATGCAATGTGAATTTTGTAAAACAGGATGGTAAGCACCTGACTGTTTATACCTATGAAAGGGGGGTTGAATGTGAAACGCTGGCTTGTGGAACCGGAATTACTGCCTCAGCCCTGAGTAGTGCCCTCCGTGATGGAATTGATAAAGGAAGTTATCAGATTAGTGCCAAGGGAGGTGAGCTTGAAGTGAGCTTTGAGCGCAAGGGTGATTTATTTACCAATGTTTGGTTAAAAGGACCTGCCGAACTGGTGTATGAGGGTTTTATTGATGCCCGTGGTTTTGAAGAAATTATGCCATGATGATATTAATCTTTGGGTCTGTTGGGTACTTTAAACCATTTACTGTCGATGGGTTTTTCAACATAATTGCCAATGTATTCCATGGCTTCGGCCGGTGATGAAACAACTTTATACAAACTTCGATAGTTTTCTTTGGCGAATTTTTCTTCGTACGAGAAATCAAATTGTTTTAGCAGGAGATCAAAAAAACCCCTGGTGTTGATAAATACGATGGGCTTACGGTGATAATCGAGCTGTTTGAGGGTGATTACCTCCAGTATCTCTTCGAGGGTACCAAAACCCCCCGGTAAAGCAATAAAGGCATCGGCTATTTCGCGCATTTTTCTTTTTCGCTCATCCATGCTTGCCGTAACGATGAGCTGGTCGGGGTGAAGCGAGGCCAGTTCACGATCGTGTATTTTTTGAGGAATAACACCGGTAATTTTTCCACCGTCGTTTTTTACAGCAAGGGCAAGATGCTCCATTAATCCTACGTTTGCACCGCCATAAACCAATTCATGGCCTTTGTTTGCAATGAGCCTGCCCAGTTCTTTGGCATGGTTGAAATAAGCGCTTGCAAGCGCATTGCTTGATGAGCAAAAAACACAAATGTTCATATTGAATGGTGTAAAAAAGCCATTGAAAAGTAAACACCTTTTCAATGGCTTATGGTTTATGATAAGTTCTTATGCGTCGATGTTGGCATAGGTTGCATGATCTTCGATGAACTGACGACGGGGGGGTACTTCATCGCCCATGAGCATTGAAAAGATATGATCTGCTTCGGCAGCATTTTCAATGGTTACCTGTCGAAGGGTACGATGTTCGGGATTCATGGTAGTATCCCAGAGTTGTTCTGCGTTCATTTCACCCAGACCTTTGTAACGTTGTGTATGAACTGCGCTCTCTTTTCCACCGGCCATGCTGTCGATGATCCGAACACGCTGTTGTTCGGTCCATGCATATTCCTCGCGTTTTCCTTTTTTCAAAAGATAAAGCGGGGGGGTGGCAATGTAGAGATAACCATGTTTAATTAGATCCTGCAGGTAACGATAAAAGAGCGTCATAATGAGGGTTGCAATGTGACTTCCGTCGACGTCGGCATCGGTCATGATGATGATCTTGTGGTAGCGTAGCTTGCTAATGTTGAGTTCCTTGGCGTCTTCTTCGGTTCCAATACTGACTCCAAGTGCAGTAAAAATATTTCTGATTTCCTCACTGTCGAAAACCTTGTGCTGCATGGCTTTTTCCACGTTCAGGATTTTTCCCTTCAAGGGGAGAATTGCCTGGAATTTACGGTCGCGCCCCTGCTTGGCCGTACCACCTGCCGAGTCACCCTCGACAAGGAAGATTTCGCATTGTTGAGGATCTTTGTCTGAGCAGTCGGCCAGCTTTCCCGGTAAACCACTGCCTGTCATGACTGTCTTGCGTTGAACGAGTTCGCGTGCTTTGCGGGCTGCATGGCGGGCTTGAGCTGCCAATACTACTTTTTGTACAATTTGCTTGGCATCCCTGGGGTGTTCCTCAAGGTAGATGGCCAGCATTTCACTTACCGCCTGATCAACAGAAGCACTGATTTCTGAATTTCCCAGCTTGGTCTTGGTCTGGCCTTCGAATTGTGGTTCTGCTACTTTAACCGATACAACAGCGGTAAGCCCTTCGCGAAAGTCATCACCACTGATGTCGAATTTTAGTTTTTCAAGCTGTCCCGATTTTTCAGCATAGGTTTTCAGCGTACGGGTCAATCCACGTCGGAATCCGGTTAAGTGGGTTCCCCCCTCGATTGTATTGATATTGTTTACGTACGAATGGATATTCTCGGTAAACGAAGTATTGTAGTGCAGCGCAATTTCAACAGGGACTCCGTTTTTCTCTGTTGAAATATTGATGGTGTCTTCGATGAGTTTTTCACGCGTGGCATCAATGTATTCAACAAATTCTTTCAAACCTTCTTCTGAGTAAAAAGTATCATTGCGAAAACCGTTGTCTTCAATCAACTCTCTTCGGTCGATAAGGGTCAGCTTGATTCCTGCATTCAGAAAAGCCAGTTCGCGTAAACGGGCTGCCAGAATTTCATATTTGTAAACGGTAGAAAGGAAAATTGAATCGTCTGGATGAAAGGTGATGATGGTGCCGGTTTTTTCCGTTTCTCCTGTGATTTTAACATTCTCCAGTGGTTTACCTTTTTGATATTCCTGTTTCCATATCTTTCCATCACGATGAATTTCGGCTGTGAGGTGTTTCGACAGGGCATTCACACACGATACACCTACGCCATGTAAACCTCCTGAAACTTTATAGCTGTCTTTGTCGAATTTACCACCAGCATGTAGCACGGTCATTACGACTTCGAGTGCTGATTTGTTCTCCTTTGTGTGAATTTCGGTAGGGATCCCACGTCCATCATCTGCTACCGAGATGGAATTATCTTCGTTGATGATTACATCAATGTTACTACAATAGCCGGCCAGTGCTTCATCAATTGAATTATCAACCACCTCATATACCAGGTGATGAAGTCCTTTTTCATTGACATCACCAATGTACATCGCCGGCCGTTTCCTTACAGCTTCCAAACCTTCAAGTACCTGAATACTGTCGGCTGAATAACTATTGCCGTTCGTCAATTTTTTGTCTTCTTGTTCACTCATTGACTTGTTATTTAAATTACATTCAAAACAAACCCAAACACCATCTTCAGATGATCTTCCCTGTGATAATAATTACTGATGCGGGAAGTTCCGTTTCTTTATATCCTGAAAAAAGTCAGGTAACGGAACAATGATAGGAGAAGTAATATATGGGTTCTGATTTTCAATATTTTATAAAAATAGTTTTCCTTTTTTTACAAAGTGACCAAATATAGCAAAATATCAGCGTTCGGCCTAAGAAATCAGCTGCTTAAAACCAAAAGTTTTCAACAAATTAAGACGGGGCTCATGCCAGGTTAAAAGGTGAATGTTGCACCTAACATAATCATAAGTCCTTGCTGTGGATAGCCAGTATAAAAAGCACGTTTTTGATTCAGTAAATTCCGGGCATTGATAAAAAATGAGAGTGCCTGGCTGTACTGATAAGTTACTTCCATATTCACGTCGATGATCGGATCGAGAAGAAGGGGGTGAAAGCGCTGAATCGGCTCACCCGTCGAAGTGAAAGAATTGATCAGGTATCCACCATCGCGCGGGCCAATCAATGTGGCATTGAGTGTTGCCCTGATTTTATTGTTCAGCTTAAACGCAGACACCAGTGATGCATCATAGGCGGGCATATGAGGCAGTATGTCGAGCTTTTGGGCTTCATATACGTAGTAATTGCCTTTTAGTTCAATGTTAAGCCCTGTGCTGCTGTATCGCAGCTTAGCTCCAAAGCGCAGGGTGTTGATGTCGTCGTATACAGGAGTAAAACGATTATGGTAGCTCGTATCGCTGCCTTGTACCTCCGAAAGGAAGTACAAAGGTGTATTTAGTTTCATGGAGTAAGCCAAATCGAACAGGTAACTTACTTTTCGGCTGATTTTTCCTTTGAATCCCCCATATAAATTCACAAGTTCTTGTGAAGGCTGCACATCGACCAGTGGATCGAGAAAGGGATTTTGCTTACGGGCCTGGTAGTAATTATTGGGAGCAATGCCGCCATCGCTCCCTGCAAAAATGGTGAGCATTCCTTTGATGGGGTGATAGGCAAAATATACTTTGGGTGCAATGTTCCAGAGCATGGCACTGTCGGGATTGACTAGTGCATCAAGGTTAAAACCGGCTTTCAGCTCAATGTTGTTTCGTTTTATTTCGAACTGAGGTGTCAGGCCAGCAAGGAAAAAATGACGGGCTGTCAGCGAGTCGATAAAATAGTGGCGTATGTTGCTTTGCTGAAAGAAATCGAAGCGGGTATCGAGTTTGAGTTGATAATCTCGCTGGTCATTGGAAAAAATTCCCTGATAGCCTGCTTTGTGAGCCTGTTGCTGGCTTGTATTCCACAAATAATCATAGTCGAAGATAAGCTGATAGTCAAGTGCAGCCCTGTTGTAGGTATTTTTTAAATTAACAAGAGCTGATGCCCTGTTTGATGCATGCAGGTCGTTGTAGCCCGGTGTGTGGTTTTCGTGAAACAGTTGCGACAGGGTATCGCCGGGGGCCATGCCATAAAAATTGATTCGGTCGCGCTGGTAGGCTAAATCCCACTGTAGCGTTGATTTTCTGAAATCGTTCTTTACAAATATTTTTGCCAGGCTGTTGCTGTACGGAGCTTTCACTTTTTCATCGCCAATGGGTTTAATTTGAGGGCGTGATGAAAAATGATAGAGATGCATTCCAAAATCAGTATTCCGGGCGGGTGAGCTGTTCAGCAGCAGTTCGCCATAAGTTGACAGTGCATTTCCGATTCCTGCTTTGGCATAACCGGTATTGCTTCCCGCACGGGGAGGGGTGCCAAGCTGTACTACGGGCAAATGATTGATGTTCTTGTTTACCGGAATGCTTGAGGAATGAATACGGTAATCAAAAGCAGGTACATAGGTGTTGGTGTCGCTGATGACGGGTGTTCTTCCCAGCTTATATGCATCGTTGATGTCGGGCTGATAGGCTTTAATTACTTCCACCTGTTTGTTCAGGGTTGAGTCGTTTTGAGCAAAGGCCATAGTGCCCGTAAATAGTGCAATGCAAAATATAATTGTATATGTTTTAAGTTTCATTATCGCCAGTTTATGTCATTAAGGAATTAAAGTTGAATCGCTGCTTTCGTGGGTTTTGATTGTTTCCTGTTCTTTTAATTCAATAATTTTAAGTTTCTGATTTGCTTCCGCAATGATGCCATCTTTGGAATTATTGTAATTGTCGATAATACTTTTGAGGGTGTGCTTTGCCTGAAAGAGATCTTCTTTCACCCAATAGATGTCCGACAATAAAACGAACGATTTTGCAAGCCAGTATTGATGGGGCGTATTGTTGCTGATGAAGTCCATGATTTGCTGTTCGCTTTTGTCGAACTGTTTTTTATCAAAAAGTATGCGTGCCAGATGGTATTTGGCTTCAGCACCTTCGATCGATTTTACATCGGCAGCCAGCAATTCAAAATATTTGAAAGCATTGTCGAACTGTTCTGATTCAAAATAAGCTTTGGCCAGTTTGAATTGTGCCTCACGTACCATGACGGATGTTATGTTGTCGGTGGCCAACAAGGCAAGCCCTGAGCTGATTGTTTCGGCATGCTGATTCATGGCATAACTGTTTCGCATCATTCCCAGGCGCGCTTTTAAGAGGCTCCATTTGGTGCTTGCCAGCTGCTCGAGTCGGGCGAAATATTGTAGCGACTGTTCGAATTCTTCGGCGTTGAAGGTGAGTTCGCCTGCCTTTATCAGTGCCTGTTCGGTAAAAATGTTGTCCGAAAGTGCAGCAACCTGTTTGTAGTATTCAAGCGACTTAGAATACCTGCCATTGCTGTATTCGTACTCTGCCATATAAAAGAGTGCGTTGGTTTTAAAGCTTCCATTGGGGAAACGGCTCAGGTATTCCGAAAGCTGGCTTCCTGCATTGGCTTTTCCTTCCATATAACTTTTTTCAGCAGCCATGTAAAAGATGGAGTCCTGCTCGTTTACCGAAATGGTAACATTGGTGTTCAGCCCGTTGATGTAGGCGAAATAGCCGTCAACATTGTTCATGTCAACATAGTTGTTTTTTATACCAATGAGCGCTGCTTTTGCTTCTTCCGAATTAGGATATTTTTCAAGTACCTCCTTGTAAAAACCAAGCGACTGGCTGTAATCACTCTTGTTGTAAAATATCAAACCAAGTTGTAGGTTGGCTTTCTTGTTGTAATTGCTTTGAGGTATTTGTTCTACCAGTTTCCTGTATTGGACAATGGCTTCGGTGTTGTTGTTTAAGCGCTCGTAAGTTCGTGCCATTTCGTAATACGAATCATCGATATACGACGAACGCGGATGTTCGTTAACAAGCCTTTGCAGGCTAATCAGTTTGTCGTTATGCTGATGCTGAAGACCTTCGCAAAGTGCCAGTTGAAAAAGGGCGTAATCGGTGTCGTAAGTTTTTAATTCGTAAGCCCGTTGGTAGTATTTGATGGCTTCGGCATAGTCGCGGTTCAGATAGTAGATGTCGGCAACACGGTTCGAGGCATCGGCCTCCATGCGATCGTCCTTTTTACTTTGATTCAGGTATTTTCTAAACCAGGATGCAGCCTGGCCATAGTCTTTCTTATTGTAATAGCAGTAGCCGGTGCTGTAATAAGCATCGCCGAATTCGTCGAGTGAAAATGCCCCGGGTGTCGATTGAAACGCGGTGAACAGTGCGATGGCTTTGTCGTAACGTGCAAGGCGGTAGTTGCTTTCGCCGCTCCAATACAGGGCTTTGGCTTTAAAGCTTCGGTTGTAGCGATCGTTCTCAAGCGATTTTTCAAAAAAGCTGATGGCTTTCTCATATTGCCGGTCGTTGTATAATTCGAGGCCTCTGAAATAGGTAACCCGCTGATAGGCTTCCTTTACCGAAGGAGACTGATTTCTGATTTTCTCGATCGACTGGATGGCATCACGGTAGTTTCGTGTGGTCATGTACACCTTTACAAGGTAGTCGAAAGCAGCATCGTTGCGTTCCGAATCGGGATATTTTTGAATGTACTGGTCGAAGGCCCTGATGGTTTCGTTAAACGGAGAATAGGATAGCTCGTAGGTTAATTTGGCATAGTTAAAAAGAGCATCTTCTTCAATTTTGGGGTCGTAATTGTATTTTGAAGCCTGTTCAAAGGCCACTCTGGCTTTGTTCTTCTGATCAAGTTTCAGGTGGCAGTCGGCCAGATGGTAAAGCGCATTTTGAGCCAGTGCGTCATTATTGGCCGTTGCTTTTTCAAATGCAGCGATGGCTTGCTCAAATAATTCTGACTGGTAATAACTGTAGGCCAGTCTGAAGAAATCTTCGGGCGTTTTTTTTCCATTGCTTCCCTTGTAGGCATCGAGGTATTTTATGGCTTTGATGTACTGCCCCGTTTCATAAAATGCATCGCCAACAATTTTGTTGAGTTCATTTTTTTGTTCCTCAGGAGCACCCATAATCAGTTTTTCACCCATTTCGCTTACGAGCTCATAGCGTTCCTGCATGTAGTAAATCTGAATGGTGTAATACTGAATAAAGCCCGAAAATTCGCGATTGTTGGTGAGTTTGCTAAACTCGTCAAGTGCGGTCTGGTAGTTGCCTTCGAGATAATTGATGTAACCCCAGTAATACGAAGCTGATGAGGCATATTTCGATTTACTTTCCTTTACTTCGAAAAAGGACTGGGACGCTTTTTCAAGGTTGCCTGCTTCGAAATTGCTGTAACCCTTGTAAAAATCGTGATCTTCACGGTCGCGGGCATTCAGCAGACGGGCATTCACATTATTGAAGGTTCGTGCAGCCAGCTGATATCTTCGATTGTTAAACTGAAGCCGTGCCAGTTCGAACCACAGTTGATTTTCCCACGGGCTCCCGCCTGATTCATTCAGGTACTGTGTTAACTCGTTCCCGGCTGTTCCCTTATTTTGTTTCACCAGACTCATGAGCCGGTAAAAATCGAGATCGTAACGCAAAGGGTCATTTTCGCTGGTAAGTTTTAACAGCTCCGATGCCATTTTTTCGGCTGCAATGTAGTTTGCCGATTCGTACAATGCTACGGCTTTATTAAAGCTCACGGGCGAAACAGTATGCTGGAATTGCTGCCCCAGAGCAGTTATACTGAAAATGAATAAGAAGTAAGTTGCTAATGTGTTTGTAATCAGCCAATTTTTTCTCATAATCACGTCTGAATAAATTCCCGGTAAAAATAGCCTTTTAATTGTAAAGAGACCCGCCTTATTAAGATGAGTTCTTAACATTAAACTGTTTATTACTGTCTCATAGTATGCTTTTAGCTGAAAAAAGTTTTAGTTTTGTGCAAAAGCAGTAAGAGAATGGAACAAGATTTTGCGATTTCGCTGGTAGGAGCCAACATATTTCAACGTGAACAGCTGGTATTAACCAATGTTGATTTTCAGATAAAACCCGGAGAAATGATTTACCTGGTTGGCCGGGTGGGGAGCGGAAAATCGAGTTTGATTAAAACCCTGAATGCCGAAATACCACTTTATCATGGATCGGCTATTGTGGCTGGTTTCGAAATTGAAAACATTAAAACCCGCGATATTCCGCTGTTGCGTCGAAAATTGGGGGTTGTTTTCCAGGATTTTAAATTGCTGACCGATCGCTCGGTTTATCAAAACCTCTTGTTTGTTCTAAAAGCAACCGGCTGGACTGATCAGCGGCTCATGGATGAACGAATAGATCAGCTGCTCAGTGAAGTAGGGATGGAGCATGTCAAGGCCAAAATGCCCTATCAGTTGTCGGGTGGTGAACAACAGCGGATTGTTATTGCCCGTGCCTTGCTGAATGATCCGGAGATTGTTCTGGCCGATGAGCCAACCGGAAATCTCGATCATGATACCTCGCTCGAGATCATGACGCTGTTTAAAAAGATACATGAAGCAGGAAAAACAGTAATTATTGCTACCCATGATCAATTAATTATTGAAAAATTTCCGGCGCGCACCTTTGTTTGCGATCATGGAAAGCTCAGCGAAGCCGGTGCCCAGCTGATCAATTTCAGAGAACTTTTATGATGCGCTAGGCATTCACCAGCATTCTTGCAAAAGGAACTGCATCGTGACCTGAAAAATCGTGCTGCAGGTATTTGTAGTAAGCCGTAATGGCAATCATGGCCGCATTATCGGTGGTGTAAGCAGGTTCAGGAATAAAGAGTTTCCAGTTTCTCTTAACAGCTTCCTTTTTTAGCCCTTCGCGCAAACCTGAATTGGCCGACACGCCGCCAGCCACCGTAACTTCTTTGATTCCGGTTTCCTTTGTTGCCCTGATCAGTTTTCCCAATAAAATATCTACAATGGTTTTTTGCAGCGAAGCACACAGGTCGGCCTTGCGTTCTTCGATGTAGTTGGGTGAATTTTTTATTTCGTCTCTGAGATGATACAGAAAGCTGGTTTTAAGGCCGCTGAAGCTGTAATTCAGCCCTTTAATTTTCGGCTTGTTGAATTGAATGGCATCGGGATTGCCATCGCGCGAAAACTGATCGATAAGTGGCCCGCCCGGATAGGGCAGTCCCATTACTTTGGCACATTTATCAAAAGCTTCACCGGCAGCATCGTCGATGGTTTGCCCGATGACCTCCATTTCAAGGTGGTTTTTTACCAGGATAATTTGTGAATTACCGCCTGAAACCAGCAGGCACAAGTGGGGAAATGCCGGCTGATGCGTATCGTTTTCATCTTTTTTGATGTAGTGGGCAAGAACGTGTCCCTGAAGGTGGTTGACGTCGATTATGGGAACATTGAGTGCCAGCGAGAGTCCTTTGGCAAACGAGGTGCCCACCAACAGGGAGCCCAGCAGACCCGGCCCGCGGGTAAAGGCAATGGCACTGATGTCGCTTTTGCTGATTCCGGCCTGCTTGATGGCCTGATCGCATACCGGAACAATGTTTTGCTGATGTGCACGCGAAGCCAGTTCAGGAACAACACCACCAAAGGCTTCGTGTACTTTTTGTCCCGATATAATATTCGACCTGATAATACCGTTCTCAATTACAGCAGCCGAGGTGTCATCGCAACTTGATTCAATTCCTAATATGATGATATGCTCTGGTGTGTTCATTTGTTAATTTCTTATTCTTATTTTCAATGTTAATACACCGAAACTTTTGTACAAAATGTATTATTTTGCAGCGACATAAAACGGGAGGGCAAAAGTATTAAAAAAACAAGAAATATTATCCTGTCAATTATTTCGGTATTGCTGTTGCTGGCAGGTACCGGATACCTTGCTTTGCAAAGTCGTTTTGTGCAAACGAAGGTTATTGCCCTTATTACTCAGCGTATTTCAAGCAATACCCAAACCGACATTTCCATACGACGGGTGAATATTTCCTTTTTCAGAAAAGTGATACTCGACGATTTTTACATGAGCGATCTTCAGGGCGATACCCTCTTGCATGTCGACCGGATGATTGCCGACATCGATTCTCTATCGATCAGAAATAAAAGCGTTGGTTTTCGATCGCTTTTGCTTGAAAAGCCGTTGATTCAACTGAAACATGATACGACGGGTTTTAATTTCGATTTTCTGAAACCATTTTTTGAGCGAAAGGATACTGTTGTTCCTGAGCAGTGGCAGGTTGATGTACGTCAACTGGCTGTAGAAGATGCACGCTTTGCTTATACCGACTCCCTGTTGAGCGACGACGTTAACAATTTTCTGAAAATTAGCGGATTCAACCTGATAATTGATGACATTGTGTATTGGTCGGATAATGACTTTGAATGCAAAATAAGCGAGGGGAATTTTATTAGTGAAAATCAACTAGAATTGAAAAAGCTCGAGATGCATCTTCGTTATAAAGATTCACTGCTCGCGCTGAACCATATTCATATTAATACTGCACAGTCGGAATTATTTGCTGATACAGTGCAGCTTAATCTTTCAGCTTACCTGAGCAGCAAGAAGGTATCCGAGCTTGATTTCAATATGGGTATTGAAAAACTCAGCGTCGACTTCAGCGACATTGCTTTTTTACTGGGAACCTTCCACAACAACGACTTTGTTGCCGAAATGTCGGGAAATTTTAGCGGAACGATGGCTGAACTGAGAGGGAAGGAGGTGCAGCTCTCAATTGGTGATTTTACCCGTTTGAATGGCGACTTCTACCTGAATGGACTGCCCGACATCGCTTCCACCTACATCTTTTTTAATTTGAATGAATCGTATGCCAATCTGCGAGAAATTCGCCATCTCGATTTGCCCGACCGGATTCAGCAGGCCATCGACGATCTGCCATACTTTCTTGACAATGTAGGTGTTTTCTCCTATCGGGGTAATTTTACAGGATTTATCGACGACTTTGTTGCCTATGGTACCGCCTACAGTAACCTGGGTACCTTAAGTACCGATGTTTCGTTTAAACCTTCGCGCCACGAAAATATAAGTGTAAGCGGTCATGTTAATGCCGATAAACTGGATATCCGAACCATTTTCGATAATAACAAACTGGGCTTTTTTTCGTTTAATGGTGACGTAAACGGTACACTGAACTATGCGTCGGATTACGATTTGGATTTCAAGGGAGTGGTTAATTCAATCGACTTCAATGCGTATACATTTACATCGATTGATGTCAACGGAAGCCTTCAGAATGATCAGTTTAATGGAAAATTCAGAATTGAAGACCCCAATATTTACATGGATTACAGTGGAAAACTGGATCTTTCGCCTGCTTTGCCTGTTTTTGAATTTGTTGCCAACATTGAACACATCAACCTCGATCGCCTGAAATTACTGCCTGACGAACAGGCAGTGGCATCGTTAAAAATTGATGCCAATTTCGAAGGAAACAACATCGATAATGTGAAAGGAAGACTATTACTGACTGAGATTTCCTATCACAACGCCGTCGATCGCTTTGAAATCGACACCATCAGCTTACAAAATTCACCGGGCGAAGTAAACAGCCTGTTTTCTCTTCGCAGCGACATCGTTGATGGAGAAATAAAGGGTCATTATAATTTTATCAACATTTCAAAATCGTTGAAACGGTTCTACGATGATTATCTGCCTTCATCTCAGATGATGAGCCTGGCTGCATTTGACGATGTAAATGATTTTAACTATTCTGTCAGACTGAAAAACATTGAGCCGGTAATCAAGGCCTTTCTTCCCGATTTTTATCTTGAACCCAATGTTGAAATATCGGGTTATTATAAACCAATGAAGGATAGTGTATTGCTTGAAACTCATATTCCAATGGCCCGTTATGGGGGAAAAGGCTTTGAAGGCGTGCGCCTGCGGCTTAACGGAAACGGGAATCGGCTTTTCGGACGACTGTATTCACAAAGGATCAGGTTGAGCGAGTACATGAGTCTTTATAATTTAAGTATCAATGGCAAGGGGAGGGAAGACCAACTGGCCGTCGATGTTTTTTGGAACAACTATGAAGAAAGCACCTACAGCGGAGCGATTAAGACACTCACCACCTTTGAAGATAGAGGAAACAGCAAACCGCACGTCGAAGTGGCCATTGCACCCACCAATCTGTACTTTAATGATACGCTGTGGACCATTGAGCCTTCAACAGTAATCATTGATTCGAGCGATATCAGGGTGAATAATTTTATGATGAAGCACAACAAGCAGCGCATCAGCATCGATGGAACCATATCAAAAAGAATTGATGAGTTTCTGACAGCTAATATCGATAATGTTGATTTGCTTTTATTTGAACCGGCTTTGGGAAGATCAAAAATTGGAGGCGTGCTCAACGGAAGAGCACGCCTGGCTGACTATTACAACAAATTTATGTTGAATATGAACTTCAATATCGATCATTTTGCCTTAAATTATGGCGAACTGGGGATGTTGACTGTTAACAGCAACTGGGATACAGCAAGCGATAAACTGGTTTCGGAAGTCAATCTGCAAAAGGGTAGTTCGAATGTTTTTAATGCCCGTGGCCTGATCGATCCTTCGCTAAAGGAATTGGATTTTGAGTTAATGTTCGATCGTTCTCCTGTTTCCATTCTTGAGGTGATTTTACCTTCTACCTTTTATAATCAGGACGGTTTGGTTGACGGAGAGGTGCATTTACACGGTCCTTTTAAGCACATCCTGATCGATGGGGATCTGACTCCTGTCGATGAAGCAAGTTTCGGTATCAGCTACCTTAATACAACCTATTATTTCAGCGATCCGGTTAGTTTCCGAAGCGATTCAATCCTATTCGACCAAATGACTTTCAGGGACAATGCAAACAACCGCGGACGGTTCAATGGATATATCATTCATGAAACCTTTTATAAAATGCGCTACAACCTGACGGTCGATACCGATCGGATTATGGCTTTGAATACCACCAGCAATCATAACGAATACTTTTATGGCGATGCCTTTGCCAGCGGGCACATTGAAATTGTGGGTGCAGGAAATGATATCTTTATTTCGGGTGATGTGCGAAGTGAAAAGGGAACCAGTATCAATATCCCTTTCGACAGTGGTGAAAATGCCAAACAATACGATTTTATTGAATTCGTGGGCACCCGGCAAACAGATGATCAACAACCGGTTTACGATGTGGTCACTTCGGGGCTGAACATGAATTTTGATGTCGATATTACCCCCGAGGCCAGGGTGCAAATTATTTTTAATTCACAGATTGGCGATATTATCAGGGGAGAGGGAAATGGTGACCTTCAGGTTCGGGTCGACAAAAATTACAATATTTATTTATATGGAAATTATGAGATTGAAAACGGCGATTATCTTTTTACCTTACAAAATGTAATCAATAAGCGTTTCTCAATCGAACGGGGAAGCACCATCGAATGGGTGGGTGATCCTTACAATGCCATTATCGATATTTTGGCACGTTATAAAGTGAAAACTTCCTTACACGACCTGTTTGTTGGTAATTATGAGAACATCGACCTGACCAGGCGTATTCCCGTTGATTGTGTGATTCATCTGACCGATAACCTGACTCAGCCAAAAATCGACTTCAACATTGAACTGCCCACGGCCGAAGAAAGGGTTAAGGATGAGGTGAGCCAGGTAATTGTTACCCAGGAAGACATTAATAAGCAAATCATTTCGCTGTTGATGATGGGGCGTTTTTATACTCCGGAGGTATTTGCCGGCCGGCCTACCACCGAAGCGGGTGCTCAACTGGTAGGTGCAACGGCCAGCGAGTTGATCTCGAATCAGCTCACCAACTGGTTGTCGCAAATCAGCGATGCTTTCGATGTAGGCATCAATTACCGGCCGGGAAACGAAATTACCGATGATCAGCTGGAGCTGGCATTGAGCACTCAGGTGTTGAACGAAAGGGTAACCATTAACGGAAACATTGCCAACAACGCCAATCCCACTTCAAATAACAACAGTGAAATAATTGGTGATTTCGATATGAATATCAAATTAACCGACAACGGAAAACTTCAGTTCAAGTTTTATAATCATTCGAATGATAATCTGATTTATGATACAGCGCCCTATACACAGGGAATAGGCTTTACCTATCGCGAGGAATTCAACAGCATCAAACAGTTACTCGAAAGATACAAGACCTTTGTTTTCGGAAAGAATAAAAAGAAGCACGGGGATAAGGAAATTAAAAAGGAAGAATGAGTCTGCGTTTTAGAAATTCTTTATTTATTTTGTGAAGCAATTACCCGAGTGGTAATAAAAACTACAAGTTATCGTTAATTACTATCAGGATATAAAAAACAACGTATGTTAACTTTTTTTCTATTACAGGTAAATCAGGCTGCAACCGATGCAATGGGAGTTGAAGCCGAAGGAATTACGCTCGACTTCTGGGATCTGGCCATGAAAGGCGGGTGGATCATGGTACCGATCGTACTCTTGTCGCTGATTGCCATCTTCATTTTTGGCGATCGATATGTGGCCATTCAGAGAGCATCTAAAATCGATGCGAACCTGATGAGTCAGATCAGACAAAATATTCAGGAAGGTAAAATCGATTCAGCACTTGCTTTGTGCCGATCAACCAATAAACCTATCACCCGCATGATTGAAAAGGGAATTACCCGTATTGGCCGCCCCTTGAACGACGTGAGTGCTGCCATTGAAAATGTGGGGAACCTCGAAGTTTCAAAGCTTGAAAAAGGTCTTCCTTTACTTGCCAGTGTGGCCGGTGGTGCTCCCATGATTGGTTTCCTTGGCACAGTAATGGGAATGATTCAGGCCTTTTACGACATGGCCAATGCAGGTAACAATATCGATGTAACGTTGCTTTCATCAGGTATTTACCAGGCAATGGTTACTACCGTAGCTGGTCTTATCGTAGGTATTGTTGCTTATTTTGCCTATAACATTCTGGTTGCGAAAGTCGAAAATGTGGTATTTAAAATGGAAGGCTCTACCACCGAATTTATGGACTTACTGAACGAACCCGCAGCTTAAGCAAGGTAGATATGGCATTAAAAAAGAGAAATACTATCAGTGCAGCTTTCAGTATGTCGTCGATGACCGATATTGTGTTTCTGTTGCTCATATTTTTTATGGTTACTTCGACACTGATAGCACCCAATGCACTGAAACTGTTGTTGCCACAAAGCAACAATCAGACACAGGCAAAAGCAATTACTACCATTTCGATTACCAGCGACCTGAAATACTACGTAAACAACAACGGTAATCTGACGCAGGTGCGATTCAACGAAATAGAACCCTTTTTACAGCAAACGATTGTTGGCGATGAGGACCTTTATATTTCGTTAAATGCCGATAAAGACGTTCCTATTGATGAGGTGGTGAAAATCATGAACATTGCACGGCGCAATAAGTACAAAATGATTTTGGCTACCAGTCCTGAGAAATAATACATTGTTTGTGAGTTACTTCAAAAAACATAAGGAAGGATTTATTTTAACCATCGTTTTTCATGCAGCAGTTTTACTGTTGCTGCTTAGCTTTGGTTTTTTCACTCCGCTGCCTCTGCCCGACGAGAAAGGGGTACTGGTCGATTTTGGTAACAGCGATAATGGCTTTGGAAAGGTAGAACCTGCGCCAAGGCGCACGCCACAGGTTCCACAGCAAGCTGAACAGGAACAGCTCACACCGCCACCTCCGCCAGTACAACAGGCAAGGCCTCCCGTACCGGTTAACAATGAAGGCCCTGAGGAAATGATGACCCAGGAGCATGAGAAAACAGTGGCTATTGATCAGGGGAAGAAAAAAGCGGAAGAAGAAGCCGAGCGCAAACGCCTCGAAGAAGAAGCCCGTATAAAAAAGGAACTGGAAGATCAACTGGCAGCAGAAAAACTGGAACAGCAAAAACAGGAAGAACTGGAGCAACAGAAGCGGGCACTGGCTGAACAGCGACGACGCGACAGCCTCCAGCGCATAGAGGAAGCCCGCCTGGCTGAATTGCGACGCATCGCCGAAAAGCGTCGACAGGACAGTATTCGCCTTGCCGAAGAACAAGCAAAAATAGAGGCCATTAACAGCCGTACAAAGAATGCATTTGGTGGTTCTGCCGGACAGAATGACAACACCAGCAGCTCAGGTTCACAGGGCGTTACCTACGGTAGCGGAAACCAGGGAACCAGCACCGGAACCGCAGGAGCCGAGCGCTACGGTTTGGGCGGTGGTGAAGGAATATCCTACAATCTTTCGGGTCGTTCGGCCGAAAACCTGCGAAAACCCGAATACCCCGGTGACGAGGAAGGTACCGTGGTTGTTAAAATTACTGTTGATAAATATGGGAAGGTGACCAAGGCCGAGGCAGGCCAACGGGGCTCAACAACCCTTAATCCGGCGCTGCTGAATGCAGCCAGAAATGCAGCACTCTCAACCCGTTTTAACGAAGATGTAAATGCTCCCGCCTTTCAGGTTGGAAGCATAACCTATAAGTTTGTACTTAACTAGAAGTACATGAAACTGATTGATCGTTTTCGGACTGCAAGCGATCTTAACCGTTTTCTCATAAAAGGTGGAGCGCTTTACCTGGTGTGGAGAATAATCCGTAAATGGATGCTGCTTCAGGGACAGTATTTAATGTTCTTCCACTGGCTGGGTACTACTTATGTGTATGTTGCCCGCTTTTTCCTTCAATTGGTTGGCTTTGATGTAATAATCGATCCGGAGAAGAATTTGCTGTGGATCAATGGTTCGGCCGGGGCAGTAAAAGTGGTTTACGACTGCCTGGCGGTCAATCTCTTTTTTATCTATCTTATTTTCATTATTGCGTATCCGGGCAACATCAGGCTAAAGCTTAGGTTTGCTGTATGTGGTTTGGTGTTGATCTATCTGTTGAATGCAATGCGCATGGCGGCCCTGAGTATTATTGTAATGCGCATTCCTCATTTAATGGATCTCTTCCATCATTTCATTTTTCAGGGCCTTATTTATCTTTTCATTTTTGGACTCTGGTACTATTTTTCAAAGCAGAGCAAGCCAATCAGCTGAGCGTGTTATTTTCTCTATAAGCCCTTACAATCTTATTGCCCCCAATCGATGCAATTGTCTTTTATTTCCTTCAATTACTTTCTTTTTTTCCTCTGAAAAATAACAACCAATGATGTGATTAATAGCAGATTAGGTGTTTTGCTTTTTTATCCACCTTATTCTGCCACGATCTTAACTTTTGCATCTTCGAGCCAGTTGGCCGAAAAATGGATATTGATTTCGCCTGCTTCTCCTGTCGCTTCAATGTAAGCCAGCATTTTTCCGTGAAATACCCGGTGACGGTTATCGTTATAATTGGTCATATCTGAATTATTGGCCGCTTCGAGTCCAAGTAATTTTCCGGGGCCTTCAACCCGACAAGTGATCAGTTCATCGGAAAGAAAAACTGGATTTCCATCTTTGTCAACGATCGTTAGCCTAACCATGGCCAGGCCCCGATCTTTACTGATGGTGCTCTCTTCACTGTGGGCCTTGATGGCTGTCGGTCGTGATGAACTGACCAGTTCAAAGGAACAAAGCTCCTTGTTGTTTTCGTCGAGTCCAACGGCTGTTAGTGTTCCGGGGGCAAAGGGTAGCTCCCACGAAATAATGCCGTCGCTGTCGTCGTAATCTTTTACTTCGCCTACTTCTATACCATTAAGAAGCAATTTGGCTTTCGGGGTATTGGTATAACAGTTCACCTTGATGGTGCGTCCTTCATCGTAATTCCAGTTGGGCCATGCATCGATCGATTCACGGTTTCTGTTGCCCCATACCGGATAAGTACCAATGTAGATGGTCGGTTCATCTTTCCACAAACTGGCTCTGAAGTGTCCGCGGGGTTTCAGGTTTCCGCTGAAATCAATCAGTCCTGAATACAAACCGCGCGATGGCCAGCGACCAGCTTCACCCAGGTAGTCGATGCCGGTCCATAAAAATTGGCCGGCAATAAAGTCATTGTCTCTGACCATTTTCCATGCTTCCATGTCGTGACGGTTTTCACTTCCGTAAATCACACGTTCTGGATATTTTCTGTGGTCTTCATGGTATTGACTTTCGGTGTAATTATAGCCGGCAATGTCAAGCGCACCAGGGTATTCCGTTTCGTTCGACATGCGAACACCTGCCAGTGCAGCGGTAACAGGTCGGGAAGTGTCGTACTGCTTCACTGTTGCAACCAGTCGTTGGGCTATGTCGCCAAGTCGGTTGGCATCGGGAGCATCGGGTTTATATCCTCCGTACATGGGTTGGGTAATGGCTGTTCCGTCTAAAACCGGGTGCGAATAGGGATCGTTGGGGTAATCTACCTCGTTCCCAATGCTCCATGCAAAAATGGATGGATGATTACGGTCGCGTAGTACCATGTCGCTCAGGTCTTTTACACTCCATTCTTCAAAAAAATCATAAGATCCCTGAAAGCCGGGACTGCCGACGTTCCATCCTTCGAGCCACTTGCGCTTGGGGAATTCCCACTCGTCGAAGGCTTCATTCATTACCAGAAAGCCCATGCGATCGCAAAGTTCGTACAAGGCGGTGGCTTGCGGGTTATGGCTTGTACGAATGGCATTGCAACCAATGCTTTTAAGCGTCTCGAGCCGTTTTTTCCAAACCAGCTCAGGAACCGCTGCACCCAGCACGCCTGCATCGTGATGCAGACAAACCCCTTTTAGTTTTATGTTTTCACCATTCAGGGTCAGGCCCTTATCCGGATCGAACTGTATGTTGCGGAAGGCAGTGGTAGTGGTCGATGCATCGAGTACTTTGCCCTGACTGATCAGCTTACTTTCGAGGGTGTATAAATTGGGATGATCGATGCCCCAAAGTTCCGGCCTGTTGATGCTCATGTGCATTTTTTGTGTATGGCTGCTGTTGGGAGCCAGCTTGATAAGAGCAGATGTTTGTTCCACCTTTTTTCCGTTCTGGTCGAACAAAGTGTTGCTCAGTTCGGCTTGTATTGCTGTTTTTTCTTCATTCTTGATGGAAACTTCAATATTCAGCGTTGCTTTTTGCTCACTTACTTCCGATCCATAAGCAAAAATACCCCATTGCTCAAAATGTACAGGCTGAGCAGTAAGCAACCACACGTTGCGGTAAATGCCCGAACCGGTGTACCATCGTGAATCGGCTGCCCGGCTGTGATCAACCCTTACAGCTACCACATTTTCTTCTCCGTATTTCACATGTTCTGTGGCATCGTACATAAACGATACATAGCCATTGGGACGTTCACCCAGCAAATGACCATTGAAGTACACCTTGCTTCGGTTATAAACTCCTTCAAAATAGAGATAAATTATTTCTCCTTCTTTTGTCGCCGGAACTTGCAGCTTTTTCCGGTACCAGGCAATTCCTCCCGGCAAATACCCCTGGCAGCTCGCAAGTGTTGGGCTTAGCTGGTGTTCCACACTCCAGTCGTGAGGCAGATTGACCGTTCTCCACTTTTCATCGTTAAAAGCCAATTGACTGTATCCTTCTTCATCCGAAAGCGAGAATTTCCAGTTATCATTTATTTTTTCCGATGTTCCTGTTGCAATTTGACCCTGCAGGTTCAGCGACAGAACGGCCAGGATGATGCTTAATACGAAAGAGCTCAAATGTGCTTTCATTTTTTTAATATTTTTTGTTATAAGACGCTGCGTCTTCGTTTCTGTTTGTCTTGGTCTTCCATTTAAAGTTAAATGGAAAAAAGATGCATAAAAATAGAAAAACGAAGGAAGGATACAGGTCAAAAACTCGGCAAAAGGTGATAAATAATCAGCTGAAAAAAATAATGTACTGCATAGCTGACTGGCTTGTCGCGTTCATTTTCAGTGCTTCTATTTAATTTCAGAAAAAATTGAATTAACTGGATATCAGAACTAATTTTTGAAGCATTTTGCTTCAAAACAGAAAAAAGGATAAGCGCTTCGCTCATGTTTTGATAACAGTGCATAAGTTGTAGCTGAAATTCTGAAATTCATAGCAAAGCAACCCTGGTTCGTCAGGAAGTAAGGAAATGGTTTCTTTCTGTGAAAAGGAAGAGCGTGTTGATCGATCTCTGTTTTGACAGGAAGAATAAAGCTTTAAAATATCTGATTTCAAAAAAGCCATATCTGATATCTAAAAGTTTTTCTGGCTGTAGCGCTTAAATTTACACATTTGCACTAAAGCATTTCTTTATGAAACGAATTCTACTCTCACTTTTACTGACATTTGCAGCTCATTTATTATTTGCTCAGGGAACGATTCATCCAGTACCCAATGGTTTTGATGTTTACAGGGAAAACATTCCCCACGGAAAAATAGACACCGTAAGTTACAAGTCAGAAACGGTAGGTGCTTTGCGCAAGGCACTTGTATACACCCCACCGGCTTACACAAGCGATAAGAAATATCCCGTACTGTATCTCTTGCATGGCATTGGAGGCGACGAAAAAGAATGGTTTAACGGGGGCGTTCCACACATCATTCTCGATAATTTATATGCCGATGGCAAACTGATACCTATGATCGTGGTGTTGCCCAACGGACGTGCAATGAAAGACGACCGGGCCACCGGAAACATCTTTGCTCCCGACAAGGTGGCAGCCTTCGCAAACTTCGAAAAAGACCTTCTGAATGACCTGATTCCTTATATCGAAAGTAACTATACAGTATTAAACGATCGTCAACACCGCGCCATTGCCGGATTGTCGATGGGAGGGGGACAGTCGCTTAACTTTGGATTGGGCAACCTTGATAAATTTTCGTGGGTGGGCGGCTTTTCATCGGCTCCCAACACCAAAATGCCTTCCGAACTATTCCCCAATCCGGACAAAGCCAAAACTCATTTAAATCTGCTTTTTCTTTCATGTGGCGATCAGGACGGTCTGCTTGAAATAAGTAAACGTACACACGATTACCTGAATACGCATGAAGTGCCTCACATCTATCATGTTTTTCCGGGAGGAGCTCATGATTTCAAAGTATGGAAAGAAAGCCTGTATTTGTATACCCCAATGCTCTTTAGATATTAGAATAAGAAAACAGGATTAATGATGATTATGGAAAGAATGAAGCATTTGATAATTGTTGTGCTTCTTGTAATTTCAACATTTCCGGCGCAGTCTCAAAAAGCCACGGTTGTTTCACCAAATGGTAAAATAAATATCGACTTGTTAAACAGGCAAAACCAGGAAAGAGGCAATTGGTACTTGCAAGTGAACTATACTGACAGTTGTTCAACAACAGAGGTGCTTGGCGGAATTGACCTTGGTCTTTCGCGCAACGATCAGGATTTCTTCAATGAATTAAAGTTACTGAAAGCCGGAAAACCACTTCGAATTAACGAACAATACACCGCCATTCACGGAAAACGGAGTCAATGCAGCAACTCGGCCAACCAAATTGTTGTGAATTTCGAAAATGCCGGTAAAGCAAGAATGAATCTCATTATCAGGGCCTACAACGATGGAGTGGCTTTTCGCTACGAGTTTCCGGAAAAAGAGGGGAGTTTTACCATTACCGATGAACACACAGCGTATCTGGTGCCCGACAGCACCCTCCGCTGGTTACAAAAGTTCGACCTCTCGAACGAAGGATTATACAAAGAAACAAATAAGGCGCAGGACAAAGGCGACTGGTGCTATCCGGCCTTGTTCAAAGCAAACGGTAATAATTGCTGGTACTTGGTGCATGAAGCAGCTATTGATCGTTCGTATTGTGCCACTAAACTCAGTAACTATGCCGAAAATGCTGCGTATAAAGTCACCTTGCCTTATGAGCATGAAGGCGAAGGAAAAGCGCTGCCGCATATTACGCTTCCATGGAAATCACCCTGGCGCGTGGTCATCATGGGGCAATTGTCTGATATTGTTGAATCAACACTGGTCGACGATGTTTCGAAACCTTCGGTATTGACAAAAAGTGACTGGATTCAACCCGGTGCGGCATCATGGAATTATTGGTCGGATAATCACGGAACCCGCGACTTTCAAACTGTTTGTCGTTTTACCGATCTGGCTGCAGCCATGAATTGGCCCTACACTTTGTTCGATTGGGAGTGGGATGCCATGACCAACGGCGGAGACGTTGAAGATGCTGCAAAATATGCCCTGTCGAAGGGGGTGAAACCATTAATTTGGTACAACTCGGGCATGTTCAAATGGATTACTGCCACACCCGTCGATCGGATGCTTACGCACGCAAACCGCATGAAAGAGTTTGCCTGGCTTAAAAGTGTCGGTTTTGCTGGAGTTAAAATCGATTTCTTCCTTAGCGAGAAACAATACATGATCGATTATTATCTTGATATATTGGACGATGCTGCGCAAAATGAAATGATGGTGTACTTTCATGGTTGCCTGGTGCCACGCGGTTGGGCACGTACCTATCCACACCTGATGACTTACGAAGGAGTTCGCGGTGCCGAGTGGTACAACAACAATCCTGAGCTCACAACTACTGCGCCCGTGCACAATACCATACTGCCTTTTACCCGAAACGTGGTAGGTTCGATGGATTATACGCCGGTCACCTTCACCAATTCGCAGCATCCGCACTTAACTTCTTATGGACATGAATTGGCATTGAGTGTTTTGTTCGAGTCGGGTATGCAGCATTTTGCCGATCGCCCCGAAGGATATGATGCTTTGCCTGATGCTCCTAAAAACTTCTTGCGCCAGGTTCCCAACACTTGGGATGATACCCAACTGCTGGATGGCTATCCCGGAAAAGATGTAATAATGGCCCGCCGAAAAGGAACCGATTGGTACCTCGGCGGAATCAATGCCGAGGTTCACGGAGAAAAGGTCAAAACATTAAATTTTAGCTTTTTACCCGAAGGAATAAAATACAAGCTCACCTTAATTACTGATGGAGCGCATGATAAAGCGTTTTCTACCCAATATCTGCTTGTTGATACAACTTCGGAAATTGAGGTCAAAATGCTCCGTCGCGGAGGTTTTGCCGCCAGTTTAAAACAGATGAATTGAAGATAAACGATTGAATGAGAAGAGTACCTTATAACAATTTAAAATATAATGAGATGAAATGTCAATCTGTGCACATAAAAGTTCTTTTGCTCTTTTTTATATTTTTTCTGACCAATAACCTGTTTGCTCAGCAATATCCTTTTCAAAATCCGGAACTTAGCTTCGAAGAGCGGGCTGCCGACCTGATTTCAAGGCTGACACTTGAGGAAAAAGCTGCTTTGATGTGCGACCAGAGCGAAGCGATTCCCCGCCTTGGCATCCGTAAATTCAACTGGTGGAGCGAAGCATTGCATGGATACGCCAATAACGATAGTGTAACCGTATTTCCTGAACCGATTGGCATGGCGGCCTCGTTCAACGATGCCCTGATTTACGATATTTTCAATGCGGTGTCGGACGAAGGGCGCGCTAAATACCACCAGCATCTCAGGCGTGGTAACGATAACAAACGTTTCCTCAGCCTTTCGGTGTGGACACCCAATGTCAACATTTTCCGCGATCCGCGCTGGGGACGTGGGCAGGAAACCTATGGTGAAGATCCCTACCTGACATCACGCATGGGCATCCAGGTGGTGAAAGGCTTGCAAGGCCCCGAAGATGCCAAATACCGCAAGCTGCTGGCCTGTGCCAAACACTACGCCGTTCACTCAGGACCCGAATGGAGCCGTCACGAACTGAACCTGAATGATGTTAATCCGCGCCTGTTTCACGAAACCTACCTGCCCGCCTTTAAAGCCCTGGTACAGGAAGCCAATGTTCGTCAGGTGATGTGTGCTTACCAGCGTTTGGACGATGAGCCCTGCTGTGGCAGCACCCGTTTGTTACAGCGTATCCTCCGCGATGAGTGGGGTTTTCAGCATATTGTAGTTTCCGACTGCGGTGCCATTACCGATTTCTTCACCTCACACAAGGTGTCATCAACACCGGTACATGCTGCGGCCAAAGGCGTGCTGGCCGGTACCGATGTAGAATGCGTGTGGGAGAACTATCCTTACAAAACCCTGCCCGAAGCTGTTGAGCGCGGTCTGATGAAGGAAGAGGATATCGATAAAAGTTTAAAACGTGTGCTTATTGGCCGTTTCGAATTGGGCGATTTCGACGACGATGCCCTGGTGCCCTGGTCACAAATTCCGGCATCGGTTATCAACAGTGATGAGCACAAGCAACTGGCCTATGAAATGGCCCAACAAAGCATGACCCTGCTTCAGAATAAGAACAACGTGCTGCCTTTATCAAAAAAGTTGAACAAAATTGCTGTGATTGGGCCCAATGCCAACGACGAGGTGATGTTGTGGGGGAACTATAACGGAACACCCATTGAAACCATTTCCATTCTCGAAGGCATCAAAACTAAGCTGCCCGAAAAGAAAATTTTCTACGACAAAGGCTGTGACCTGGTTGAGGACAAAGTGACCGAAAGCTATTTTTCGCAACTTACATTCGAAGGGAAACCAGGGTTTAAAGCCACCTACTGGAATAATCCCGACCGGGAAGGACAACCTGTTGTTTCGCAACAAATAAGCAGTGCAATTAAGAAAACTACTGCCGGACAGCATGAGTTTGCTTCGGGAGTAAAACTCGAAGGTTTTTCGGCCTTATTTGAAACGGAATTCATCCCGAAAAAAACGGAGGAGCTTGTGTTTAAAGGCGGAGCCACCGGGTATTTTGAATTGCTGGTCAATGGAAAGCAACTCCAGTATTACAATAACTGGCGGACCCTGCCTTCACGAATTCCCTATCATTTCGAAGCAGGAAAGACATACAAAATTGAAATTCGTTATGCACAGCTCAACAACTGGCAGGCCAACATCGAAATTGATTTTGGAAAAGAAGTCGATGTTGATTATACCGAGCTGGTGAATCAATTAAAAGGCATCGAAACCGTGGTGTTTGCCGGTGGTCTGTCGGGCAGGCTCGAGGGAGAGGAAATGCCGGTAAATTATCCGGGATTCAAAGGAGGCGACCGCACGAACATCGATTTGCCGGTAGTTCAGCGCAACTGTCTGAAGGCCCTGAAAGCAGCCGGTAAAAAGGTGGTTTTTGTGAATTGTTCGGGCTCGGCCATCGCCCTTGAACCCGAAACACAAAGCTGCGATGCCATTCTGCAAGCCTGGTATGCAGGCGAACGGGGAGGATCAGCCATTGCCGATGTGCTTTTTGGTGACTACAATCCCGGGGGTAAACTGCCGCTTTCTTTTTATAAAAACTCCGACAAGCTGGGCGATTTCGAAGACTATTCAATGACCGACCGTACCTATCGTTATACCACCGAAACGCTTTTCCCCTTTGGTTTTGGCTTAAGTTACACCACTTTCGAAATTGGAAACGCAACAATCAGCAAAAGCAACATTCAGGCCCACGAAAATACACAGTTAAGCATTCCTGTAAAAAATACCGGCAAAAGGGCCGGAACCGAGATTGTGCAGGTTTACATCCGCAAAGTAAACGACGTGGAAGGCCCATTGAAGACCCTGCGCGGCTTTCAGCGGGTGGAATTGGCAGCAGGAAAATCACAAACAGCCACCATCGAACTCACCCCTTCATCGTTCGAGTTTTACGACTGGAGCCAAAGAAAAATGGCTGTTACACCCGGCGAATATGAAGTGCTTTATGGCAACAGTTCCGATGCCAAAGATCTGAAAAGTGCCGTTATAACATTGATGTAAATAACACAATCGACAGTGTTATCCCGAGTTACCAGTCAGAAATTTTGGGCATAATGCTAAAAATGACAGGGGGAGGTTCTAAGGTGGGTTTGAATTGCCGTCAGCTTTAGCTGACGGAATTCAAAAGCTAGGATTAAACCGGCCACGGTAGTCAGTATAATAAAAGAACGACAGTATTCTGGCCGGTAGGTAGCGTTTAATAATAATTGGTTGAATCATATTCTATGAAATAGTCCAATACGTAAATCTGTTATCGGCATTAACGAAGTGTCACTCCTATGGTAGTGATGATAATAAAACGAGCAGTTTAGTTATACGTTTGAAATCTTTATCATTCAAATATTGAGATAGAAAACTAATTTTTACAAGTATGAAAAATCATTTTTTCTCTTTAGTAATCATATTGGTCATGCTCACAAATATTGGTTGGGCACAAACCAGTCAGTCAGAAATAGTCGAAGACTTCCAACCATCGCCGGTGAACCAGCCGGGAAGTGCGTATCCACAGGTTAATTCCGAAGGCCGCGTAAGAACGCAAATTATGGCACCCGATGCCAAATCTGTTCAGCTCGATATTGGCGGGGTGAAGTACAACATGGTGAAAGATGAAAACGGACTCTGGACCGGTGAATCGGCCCCGCAGGACGTTGGTTTCCACTATTACCAGCTGAACATCGACGGTGCTTCGGTTCCCGATCCCGGCAGCTTATTCTTTTACGGCGCCTGTCGCTACGGAAGTGGTATAGAAGTTCCATCCGACGATCAGGATATTTTTGCCATGAAGGATGTTCCGCACGGCCATGTGCACGAAATCTGGTTCCCTTCGGAAAGTACCAAAACCGATCGCCGCGCGTATGTTTATACGCCTCCGGGTTACGACAAGGCATCGTCGGAACGCTATCCGGTTTTGTACCTTCAGCACGGTTATTGCGAAAATGAAACTTCGTGGCCAGTTCAGGGACGGGCTAACTTCATCATGGACAACCTGATTGCCGAGGGCAAGGCCAGGCCGTTCATTATTGTGATGACCTACGGCATGACCAACGAGATCAGTTTCGGCGGCTTACGCAATTTCGACATCAAGCCCTTCCAGACCGTTCTTATTGACGAATTGATACCATATGTAGATGCGAATTTCCGGACCCTGTCTAATCAGGAAAACCGCGCCATGGCAGGCCTTTCGATGGGAGGCTTTGAAACCAGGCTGATCACCCTGAACCGGCCCGATGTATTTTCGTATTATGGCTTGTTCAGTGGCGGTGTGTACAAGTCGGAAGAATTGGCTGATCATAAAAACCTGAAACTCGTTTTCATGAGTTGTGGAAGCAAGGAACGCCCCGATGGAGTTAAAAGCGCAGCGACCGAACTGAAATCTGGCGGGATTAACGCTGAATACTACATCTCGGAAGGAACAGCCCACGAATTTCATACCTGGCGCCGCAGCCTGCATCAGCTGGCCCAGCTTCTTTTTCAGGATTAAATCTATTACAGTCTTATAGCTTGAAAGAAAACACTTTATCGACATTGACGATAAGGTGTTTTTTTGAATAATGTCTAAAATCGAAACTTGAATATCTATTTTGAAAACTCATTTTTTATCTGCCTGCGTACTTTTAGCGCATCCTATTCTATTCAAAAACCTATTAAAATGAGATTAGTAAAGAAGATTTTTTTATTCTTAAGTGTGCTTTTCGTTTCAGGAAGTATTTTTTTGTGGCCTCTTAAGGTGAAAGCCCAGTCGTATCAAACGTGGTACAACAATGCCCAACAGCGTATCGATACGCTCAGAAAAGGGATGTATGGTATAAAAATAATCGACGATAACGGTGAGCCTTACACCGGAGAAGTTGCTGTTCGTTTAGCCAAACATGAATTTCCCTTTGGTGCGGCTTTCGATTTTTATGAAGGTGGTGCATCCATGGGCAATACATACAGCACAAATAGCAACATCCAGGCAGATGCCGATGCCGAAATTTACAAAACTGAACGCTGGTCCGATTATCTGGCTTATTCTCTTCCTGTAGAGCGTGGGAAAGAATATAAATTAACTTTGAAGTTTGCCGAAATATATCACGGGAGCAACAAGGCCCGTATTTTTGATGTAAAGGTTGATGGTGAAATGTTTCTCGATAATTTTGATACGCATGCTTTGGCAGGAGGAAAGAATATTGCCATCGATACCAGTTTGTCATTAACTTCAGGCACCAATGCGATCAGTATTGAATTGACTGCTTCACTTGATAATGTAGCACTAAAGGGCATTGTTCTCGAAGAGCTAAATAGCGATCAAATCATCCGTATCAATTGTGGCGGCCAGGCTTTGATAACATCCAACGGAAATGAATATGTTTCAGAAGCAGGCTTTTTCGATCCCGATGTAAATACCGTTGCCAGCAGCGAACAATGGATGAAAGCAGTCATGTACAAATATTTTAATGCGGGGGTATCGGGCAACTCGTTCAAATGGAGTGGCATACAGTCGCGCCATACTAGCCCCAATTACACCGATTTTGAGAATGCTGTACGATGGACACAAAAAGTAGGATGGGATCTTCGGGCACATACCCTGTTGTGGGGGGGCGACGACGACCATTCGATGCCCGGATGGGTGCGCAGCCTGCCCACCCCGCAAGCCATTACCGATACCTGTAAAATGAGGGTAATTCGTGAAGTGTCACGATACAAAGGAATTATTAAAGAATACGATGTGATTAATGAACCATTAACTGGTCATGCCGATCATTTAAGGAAGACTGTTGGTGATTCCATTTTATGGAACTGTTTTAAATGGGCACGCTCGGCTGACCCCGATGCCGAACTGTATGTGAACGATTATAATGTGGAATTTAACTGGGGACAAGCCGAAGAATACCGTGATCTGATATTAAAAATGAAAGAAATGGGAGCACCGGTAACAGGTGTGGGCATGCAGGCACACTTTTGGGACTGTTGCCGTCCGGGAATCAATGAGTTGGTAAGCAACATTAACATTGTCGCCGAAGCCGGTTTGCCCATCAAACTTACCGAGTACGACTATGGTGGAAACCTGAGCCAGGCCGAACAAGCGGCCGATTACATCAAAGTGCTTACCATTGCTTTTTCGCATCCATCCATCGTTGGGATCATGCACTGGGGAATTAACGATAAAGGGGCATGGCGTGAAAACACCGGATTTTTCGATGCCAATAATCAACCCAAACTGGCTGCTGATACCTTGCTGTATTACACCAAAACTAAATGGACCACCCAATTTGATTCCGTAATGAGCCCTGTCGATCCGATGGTTTTCACTGCCTATCATGGGCATTACACCATCGAAGTTGAAATGGATGGCGTAAGCAAGGTGTTCAATGTTCCGTTATTGAAAGAAAATGCCGATTCAATTTTCACCCTACATGAAGCGGATGCATTGCTGAAAGGCCCACAATTAATTAATGCCGAACACAATGGCACTGATCAGGTACGTTTGTTATTCGATAAAGCCATTGATGGCAACTCGTTGAAAAGGAGCGATTTTAAATTCTTTTCAGGCAGGAGCATTGGTCTGGAAGCAGTTCAGCTTGAAAGCACGAACGACAAAGCATTATTACTAACTTTAAGCACAACAGTTAACGAAGATGAGTATACTTCGGTTGCCTATTTTCCCGGCAACTTGAAAGCGGCCGACGGAAGTAGCGCCGATGCTTTCGGTCCTGAATCTGTTTTACCTGAAAAAACAAATGTCAGCGCTGCTAACCTGTCTGCCAATGGTATTAGGGTGTATCCGAATCCTGCTACCGATCGGCTTACAGTTGACTGCGAAGGCGGAGCGTTTGAAATTGAAATGTACAATACGCTGGGAGCTAAAGTATATGGTGGAATGTCTCCCGGTAATCAACTTCATGTTAATTTAGCTGAATTGAAAAGAGGTATTTATATGATCAGACTTACCCGGGAAGACAAGCAGCAGTTTATACGAAAAGTAGTACTGAAATAAACATAAATCAAAAGAAATGAATAGCACCAGAATTTTTCTCATTTTAGCATTCATCACCAGTTGGTGCATGGGACCTGGATATGCACAGAATCCCATTGTTCAAACTTATTTCACTGCCGATCCAGCACCCATGGTGTACAATGGAACGGTGTATTTGTACACTACCCACGACGAAGATTCAACAGTGAATAACTTTTTCACCATGTACGACTGGCGCTGTTATTCATCGACCGACATGGTGAACTGGACCGACCATGGTACCGTTGCCTCCTTAAAGGATTTTGCCTGGTCGGATAAAACAAACGGGGCATGGGCACCGCAGTGCATTGAACGAAACGGTAAATTCTACCTGTATTGTCCCATTCACGGCGATGGAGTGGCTGTACTGGTGGCCGATTCACCCACCGGACCCTTTAGCGATCCAATTGGAAAACGCCTGATTGACAGCGACCACGTATGGCAGGATATTGATCCAACAGTTGCCATTGATGATAACGGACAGGCTTACCTTTACTGGGGCAATCCCCAATTGTGGTATGTAAAATTGAATGAAGACATGGTTTCATACGATCGCAGCATAGGTGAAAATGGAATTGTGGCAGTAGAAATGGACGAAACTGCATTTGGGACAAGCAAAGGCAGGGATGGAAAACCTCGCATCGCTTACACCGAAGGCCCCTGGATTTATGAACGAAACGACCTTTACTATCTGATTTATGCTGCAGCAGGAATTCCGGAATACATTGCCTATTCCACTGCACCTACCATTGAAGGGCCGTGGAGTTACAAAGGCTACATCATGGAACGGGCCGAACACCTTGCTTTTACCAACCACCCGGGCATCATCGATTTCAAAGGGAACTCCTACTTCTTTTACCATACCCAGGAATTATCGGAAGGCGAAGGCTTTAAACGTTCGGTAAGCGTTGAACAATTCACGTACAACAAAGATGGCACCATCCCGATGATTTTACCCACCAACGAAGGCGTAAGCAAAAACGTATCGACGCTTGATCCATACAAGAAAGTAGAAGCCGAAACCATTGCCTGGTCCGAAGGAGTGAAAACCGCAGCCAATAGCAAGGCCGGTGTTTATGTGACCGAAATCGATCATGGAGATTATATCCAGGTGAGGAGTGTAGATTTTGGTAAAGGCGCAAAGAAATTTGCAGCCAACATTGCTTCCGCCTCTAAAAATGCCCAAATTGAAATACGACTGAACGATGTTGATGGTGAGTTGTTGGGCATTTGCAAGGTGAAAAATACCGGCGGGGAACAAAACTGGGAAACACAAACCTTTAAACTGGAGAAAGTTAAAGGTGTTCACGATCTGTGTTTCGTGTTTAAAGGGGATAACGAAAAGTTGTTCAATTTTAACTGGTGGCTTTTGAAATAGAGCGCCAGATTTTAAGATAATAGACACAAGACACAAGACACAAGAATCAAGACAAAAGGAAGATAGAAGATGGAAAAAAAGGTATCAGGTATCAAGACAAAAAAGTCATTGAGTGATTGAGTGATTGAGGAAAAGGAAAAAGGAAGAAGGAAGATGAAAAATTGATAATGAATAATTGATTCGCTTCTTCAACAGGGTAATCTTAGGATTTGAGACTTTGGACTTATGGGCTCAGGCACTCAGGCACTCAGGCACTCAGGTACTCAGGTACTTATTATCAATAAATAAATGAATATTACATCAAAACATAAACATTTTAAACGAATGAAGTCATTTCTGCATTACAGTTTTTTCTTTTTGATTTTATTACAAACCATTCATGTAAAAGCCTGGGAAGGAATGCCCATGCCCGAACTTCGTGTTGAAGGCCGGTATTTGAAAGATAGCCATGGACATATCGTGAACCTGCATGGTTTTGGACAAACCTATTCACCCTGGTTCAATGAAAGAGGGACAAAATGGGATAATTATGATGTGGATGCTTGTCTGAAATACAACCAGGGACTTATTGACAAGATATTGGAGGCCGATTGGAAAATGAATTTTCTTCGCTTACACATGGATCCCTACTGGAGCAATACCCCAGGCTGTAAACCCGATTATCACGAAGCACACAATTGTTTTAACGAAATACGTTTCAGAAAATACCTCGACGAGGTGTTTGTTCCCATGGCTGAATTTGCCTTATCAAAAGGCTTGTACGTGGTAATGCGCCCTCCCGGTGTGAGCCCCGAAAATATTCAGGTGGGCGACGACTATCATCAATATTTAATCAAAGTGTGGGGCATTGTATCGAAACATCCCAATCTGAAAGACAGGCCCGGCATTATGTTCGAACTGGCTAACGAACCCATCAATATAATGGGAACTGATGGTACTTTTGGCGCTGGTACGCAAGGCCATTTCGACAATCTGAAAACCTTCTTTCAAACCATAGTCGATACCATCCGAAGTTCAGGCAACAACATCCTTTGGGTTCCGGGATTAGGGTATCAGTCACTTTATGCCGGCTATGCCGTTAATCCCATTGAGAGTGAAAATATTGGTTATGCCGTGCACGTTTATCCGGGTTGGTTCAACAGCGGCAATGGTTATGAGCCCTTTCAACGCGGATGGGACAAGCAGGTACAGCCTGTGGCCGATTTTGCTCCAATTATGGTTACAGAAATGGATTGGGCTCCCGAAAGACACGACAAATCGTGGGGTAAAGACATAACAGGAACGGCAGGGGGTGATGGCTTTGGTGCCAATTTCAAAAAAATTACCGACGATTGTGGCAACGTGAGCTGGATGCTTTTTACGGGCCCCGAATTGTTGGCGCAATTTGGAGATTCCACCGCGCCGGCCGATGTGGTCGATTTCCTGACCGATCCCGAAGCTTGTCCATTCCCAATCTATCATTGGTTTCAGGACTATGCCAGCGAATACGGTCTCGATGGAGTAGAAGATTCTTATTTGGAGATGACGGTTTTAAAGCTCGACGGCGACACGGTACTTACCGTTTTGAACAAGAGCTCTGTTAGTTTGAAAATCAATGCAATTTTTGCCGATGGTCACAGCGAAAATGTAGCCTCATTGTCGCAGCTTACGGTCAGCAACCCGGATGTGGTGCAGGTTGAACGGGGACGAATATTCTCAAAGAAAGAAGGTCAGGCAAGTGTTCAGGCAGCCTACACCGACACCAGGGGAAACAAAAAGGAAGTTTCGCTCCAGGTTGTTTCAACAACATTCCCGTTAAATGAACAACTCTTCAATGCCGATATCTGGGAAAACGGAACCTTCGACGAAAACACGAAAACGCTTCGTACAGGCAAGTGGGGTTTTGGCGGATGGCAATACGATGGCATCGATTTGTCGGGCTTCAAATACATTGTTGTTAAGCTGGGCAGTGCCAACAACGCCGATGTTGCTTTTAATATTTATGATGGTCCAAGCTATTGGGGTTCGCCTGCTTCGTATAAATTTGGAAGTAAACGTGAGGTGGTGGTGAACCTGAACAAGGCCAAAAAAAATGATGGAAAAGCGCTAAATCCTGAGCATATTTACATTGCCGGTTTCTGGTCAAATGGCAACAACCCTTTTGTGATCGATACGGTATTTCTTTCCAACTCAAGTGAGTATGATCCGCCGGTCATTTATGTGAATGATGCTGAAGGATATGAACTTACCTCGCTTTCCGGTTTCAGCTATGTTAGCGATTCAGGACCTTCGGCCTGTCAGGCATTCCTGGTTGAAGGAACAAACATAAGCGATCACATTAAGATGACTGTGCCAGATGGTTTCGAATTAAGCCAGGATAGTGCAGAAAATTTTACAAACTTGCTTACCCTGTATCCCGAAGAGAAACAGGTTCAGGAGACAAACATTTATGTTCGATTAAAAGCAGGACTGTCTCCGGGTGATTTTGCCGGCAATTTGCTGTTGTCTTCTGCCGGAGCATCTTCTAAATCAGTATCTTTGAGTGGAAATGTTGAAAAGCAAACTTCATTCGACTACCTCAATGCCTCAGGGGCAGAAGTTGTGAGCGTTCATTATTTCACGTTATCCGGACAACGAATAGTGAATATTGAAAACAGGAAAGGGCTTTATATTGAAAAAAAGATCATGTCCGACGGAACCGTTCAGACAAATAAAATTTGGAGGTGAAATAGGCACAACAATGACTAATTCCAGCAAGCTTTCGTACATTTTAATTCTGTTTTGGGTAAACATACTTGTATTTACAAGTTTTCCCTCTGGTGTATTTGCCCAGGCAGTTGATGATTTCAAACCTTCGGAAGTGAACCAGCCCGGAAAAGCATTTCCGCAGGTAAATTCTGAAGGGCGCGTACGTGTACAAATTTTGGCTCCCGAAGCAAAGCTGGTTCAGCTCGACATTGGCGGAGTAAAGTACGACATAGTGAAAGATGAAAACGGGCTATGGACCGGCGAATCGGAACCACAGGACGAAGGTTTTCACTATTATCAGTTGAATATTGACGGTGCAGCGGTACCCGACCCCGGCACCAAATACTTTTATGGTGCCGGCCGGTGGGGCAGTGGTATTGAAATTCCGGCACACGACCGCGATTTTTACGCAATGAAAGAAGTGCCACACGGACTGGTGAGCGAGGTGAATTATTTCTCGAAACTGACCCGGTCGTTCCGACGTTGCTTTGTCTACACTCCCCCGGGTTACGAAACAAAGGCCGACAAACATTTCCCCGTTCTTTATCTCCAGCACGGAAGTTTTGAAGATGAAACCGGCTGGCCGGGCCAGGGCAAAGCCAATCTGATTCTCGACAACCTGATTGCAGCCCGAAAGGCCGTTCCCATGATCATCGTAATGGACAATGGCTATGCTTATAAACCGCAGGATCATACTGCCGGCAATGCGCGTCCGGTCTCGGTATTCGAAGAAGTGATGATTACTGAGATCATTCCGATGATTGATGCTAAGTTTCGCACCATTTCCGATCGTAAACACCGCGCAATAACGGGCTTGTCGATGGGAGCCAATCAAACCATGCGCATCATCATGAACAACCTCGACAAGTTTTCCAGTTACGGTGGTTTTAGCGGGACTTCCAATTACCCGAGCGCCAGCGAAATTGATCCGGCAACTTTTCTCGGCGGACAATTCAACGATGGAAAGAAAGTGAATGAACAAATCGATGTTTTCTGGCTAGGGTTGGGAACCAAAGAACCCGAACCTTTTCCGGGTTCCATCGGCGCCTTTCGGAAGATGCTCGAAAGACAGGGGATCAAATATGTGTATTACGAATCGCCCGAAACAGCCCACGAATGGCAAACCTGGCGAAGAAGCCTTTACCAGTATGCACAATTGCTTTTTAAATGACACCTTTGTTGTTCGGAAAGAATGAAGATAGAAATACATTGCTTGAATTGCCGTCTCCCGATATTTCATCGGGATTAGCTGACGGAACTCAACTGAAAAAACTAAAACCGGCCACGGTTGCTAGTAAAATAAAAGAATGATTGCACGTTGGCCGGAAAGTAGCATTAAACTACTAAGGAATAAAATTGAATAAGAAGCTACAATATTGGACAATATGAAACGAGCATGTAAATCAATTTCACCCAAGGCGATATTTAAATTCATGCGAGTTCCATACGATACCATTAAAAACTAACATTTTAGTCGTATGAAAATAATTCATCCTTTATCAATCCTAGTTTCATTTGCATTCCTATTGAGTACAATAGTTTGCATTGCACAGCAGGCCAATGTCAATCTCGATTATATGCCACAGAAAAACACCGAAGGTCTGACTCCCTTCAGTGCTCCGCTAAATTCCCCCGAAGTGCACGATGACCGAACGGTTACTTTCAGGGTGAAAGCACCCAATGCAGAATTGGTTGAATTAAACCCGGGGGCAATACATACCGCGCTTGATCTGGGGCGTGATCCACTCCCGTTTTCAAAAGGCGAAGAGGGCATCTGGACCCTGACCATTGGCCCGCTGCCGGTCGATATATATGCTTATCATTTCAGGATTGACGGAGTGCAAATAGCCGACCCCAGCAATACCTGTGCTGCTTTTACCGCCATGCCGCCTTACAGTCAGTTGATTGTACATGGTGACGGACCGGCCTGGTACGATGCACAAAATGTTCCGCATGGAAATGTAACCCGTCATGTTTATCATTCGAATGTTACCAAGGGCGAACGTGAACTCTATGTGTACACACCTCCGGGCTACGATCCGAAAAAGAATTATCCGGTTTTGTATTTACTGGGTGGAAGCGGCGAACTTCCTTCCAACTGGGTGTACGATGGCCGCGTGAATTTCATCATGGACAACCTGCTGGCCGAGGGCAAAGCCGAACCCATGATCATCGTTCTTCCCAACAACCAAATCATTCACCGGAATCATCCACAGCATGCCGAACTCACCTTCGATCTTTTTGAGCAGGAGCTTCGGGAGCAGGTCATTCCTTTAGTCGATAAAAGTTACAGTACCATTCAATCTCCAAAAGGAAGGGCTATTTCAGGTTTGTCGATGGGCGGGCGTCACAGCATGTTCATCGGTTTCCGCTCGCTCGATTTGTTTGCTAATTTTGGTATTCTCAGTGCCGGTGATGTAACAGCCGAAACAACGCTAAAAAGCTTTTTAGTTGATCCCAAAGTCAACGAGAAAGTTGACTACCTTTTTGTAGGTCAAGGCACGAAGGAAGCTCAGGGCTTTTTTAATCAACGGGTTCAGGGCCTGGTTGAGGCTTTAAACACGCATGATATCAAGCATGAATATTACATAGGTGGAAATGGAGGCCACGACTGGTCTACCTGGCGTCACCTCTTGTATTACCGCTTTCTACCCAACCTTTGGAGAAAAAGTTGAGCGAAAAACCTGAAATGGTGGGATATGATTAGCCCTACAAATGTTGCCTGGGTTTGAAATAGTGGGTTATGAAAAGCCCTTCAAATAATGTCGGGGTTGATGAGTTAGGATTAAAAACGGGCTTTAGCCCAAAATTAAAGATATGTTGCTAAAAATTAATACGTTAAATAGAACAGCAGATTGCTTCGCTCCGCTCGCAATGACGCTCAATATTGTTTAATTGGGATAGGAGGAGGGTTGGCGGCGTAGCCGCCAACCCTCCTCCTTAATATTCTTTCAATGGCACGTCATTGCGATCCGCCAACTGGCGGAGAAGCAATCCTAAGCTTTTACCAACACAAAAAAATATTTATAATGAAGAACATATACATTTTCATACTAGCTGCACTGGCATTTTCTATCAGTGCCTGCACCCAACTTCAACCTGGTCAGCTTAAGGTGGAAGGGGGAATCATCCAGGGAACCCTTACCGATGATTTGAGCATTTACAAAGGCATTCCCTTTGCGGCACCGCCCGTTGGCGAACTGCGCTGGAAAGTGCCTCAACCTGTTGAACACTGGGAGGGCGTAAAGCAAACCACCGAATATGCCCCGGCACCCATGCAGGGTGGAAATCCTGTTTCGGGAAAAAGCGAGGATTGCCTGTACTTAAATGTGTGGACACCTGCCAAATCGGCCAACGAAAAGTTACCAGTTTTGGTTTGGATCTATGGTGGTGGCTTCAGCTTTGGTTCCACCTCCGATCCAGTTCACAATGGTGAGCATCTGGCACGCAAAGGCGTTGTGCTGGTGAGCATTGCTTATAGGGTAGGGCAGCTGGGATTTCTGGCGCATCCCGAATTGAGTGCCGAAAGCCCCAACGGCGTGTCGGGTAACTACGGTTTGCTCGACCAAATTGCCGGATTGCAGTGGATCCAAAACAACATCGCAGCCTTTGGTGGCGACCCGGACAAAGTGACCATTTTTGGCGAATCGGCCGGAGGAATTGCCGTGAGCATGTTGTGCGCATCGCCCTTGGCAAAAGGTTTGTTCCACGGGGCTATTTCGCAAAGTGGAGGGTCGTTTGGACCAACCCGCTCCACAACCTATCCCGGCGAAAACATGAAGACCCTTCAACAGGCCGAACAGGATGGTATTGAATACCTGAAAGGTTTTGGGCTTTCGAGTATGGAAGAACTTCGGAAAGTCGAAGCTGAAAAGCTGATTCCCCGTGGATGGACCATGCCCGGCGGCTGGCCCATTGTGGATGGCTATATCATTCCCGATGATCAGTTCAAATTGTATGAAGCTGGAAACTATAACGATGTGCCGGTGCTCATTGGCTATAACTCCGACGAGGGGCTTAGTTTTCCGGCAGGCCGTTCACCACAGGAATACGTCACCAATGTAAAGGAACGTTTTGGACCGTATGCCGATTCGTTGATACAGGCCTATCCGGTTGGCGAAAACAACTTGCCCCGCTCGGCCCGCAATCTGATGCGCGATGCGGCCTTTGGCTGGCATACCTGGAGCTGGGCAAGGCTTCAATCGAATACAGGGAAATCGGATGTGTACTATTACTATTTCGACCAACACCCCGAACGCCCTGCATATTCACCTCAGGCCGACCATGGCACACCCCATGGTGTTGATGTGCCTTTCGTGTTTATGAACCTCGATCCGAAAAATACAAGCGAAGCCGATTTATCCATTTCGGAAACCATGGCTACTTATTGGACCAACTTTGCCAAATACGGGCATCCCAATGGCGATGGGCTAACTCAATGGCCTGCTTTTAACGAGGCAAATCCGGTGGTTATGTACCTAGGCCCCAATGCCTATCCAGGCCCGGTACCCGATGAGGCATCCCTTCAGGTATTGGACATGTATTATCAATGGAGGCGTTCTTCCGAAGGGAAGGAATGGGCCCAATAAAATTATTTACTAAGCGCTAATTCTAATTGTTATGAATAAATTCAAATTGCTCGTTTTAATCGTACTTCTTTTTTCAGGAAGTTATGCTTTTTCGCAAAACCCCGATTTTCACATTTACCTGTGTTTTGGACAGTCGAACATGGCAGGAGCAGCCCGGGCTGAAGCTCAGGATTCGCTTGTGGATGCCCGTTTTCAAATGATGAGTGCCATGGATTGCCCCGATAAAGAGCGAAAAATGGGAAACTGGTACACGGCCACTCCGCCGCTTTGCGATTGCAATGCAGGAATTTCACCAGCCGATTATTTTGGCCGTACACTCATCGACAATTTGCCTTTGAATGTAAAAGTGGGTATCATCAACGTTTCGGTTGGAGGGTGCAAAATTGAATTGTTCGACAAAGAGAACTATCAGCGATATGTTGAAACCGCACCCGGCTGGATGCAGGGCTGGATCAAAAACTATGGTGGAAACCCTTATGGGAGGCTGGTTGAAATGGCTAAACTGGCACAAAAGGAGGGCGTGATCAAAGGCATTCTACTGCATCAGGGAGAATCGAACCCAAACGATAGCCTTTGGACAAAAAAAGTAAAAGACATTTACGACAACTTAATGATCGATTTGGACCTCGATCCAACAAAAACCCCCTTGTTGGCGGGTGAGCTGTTGAGCGCCGAATTCGAAGGGAAATGTTATGGCTTTAACCAATTCATTGCTCTCTTGCCCGAAGTGATTCCCAATGCCCATATTATTTCTTCGGAAGGATGTCCGGGTATGCCCGATGGGCTTCATTTTACCGCCGAAGGTTACCGGATACTGGGTAAACGCTATGGCGAAAAGATGCTTTCATTGCTCAGCGAAAAACAGTCGGGTGTAATTCAAAGAGTGGTTGAAGATGGAGGGACCGGCGCATACAAGGCGATCATGTACACCGACGGTTCGCTTCCAACCCATACGGTTTTTCGGCCTGAAGACCTGAGCGTTTTTGGGAAGAAAAATAAATTGCCAATTATTGTCTGGGGGAATGGAGCCTGTGCCAATTCTCCCTGGGAGCACGTCAACTTTTTATCAGAAGTGGCATCACATGGTTTTCTGACCATTGCCATTGGGCCTATGCCGCAGGAAGGGGAGCGCGGTAGCGGCAGGTCGACCTCTTCGCAACTCTTAGATGCCATTGATTGGGCAATCGCACAAAATAACGATGAGTCAGGTGTATTTTATAATAAAATTGATATTTCGAAAGTTGCTGTCAGTGGCATGTCGTGTGGTGGTTTACAAACCCTCGAAGTGGCACCCGACCCACGTGTTACCACCGCAGTAGTTTGCAACAGCGGCATCATAGGAAATGGCGGCGGCATGCCGGGTATGCCTGCATTGAAAAAAGACCATCTGGCAAAATTACACAGCCCAACACTTTATTTGCTTGGAGGAGAATCCGACATTGCCTACAACAACGGAATGGACGACTACAAACGAATCAACCATGTTCCGGTCTTCGTTGCCAACATGGACGTTGGACATGGTGGTACCTATGGTCAGCCTCATGGCGGTGAGTTTGCCATCGTGGCAACTGCCTGGTTTAATTGGCAGTTGAAAGGTGATCAGCAAGCCGGAAAAATGTTTGCCGGGAATCCATGCCAACTTTCTCAATCAAGCATTTGGAAAGTGGACAAGAAAAATTTGCCATAGTGTCTTTAAAATGAAAAGCTGGGATAAAGCCCGGAAAAGTGGTACTGACAATAGCCACGACTTTCATGCCGGAATAATTGATTTGCCAATGAGTGGGGCTTTATTCAAAAATGTAATTAAATAGATAGAATGATTAAAATATCTGTGATGATTAGAAATATTAAAATAATCGCATTCATTGCCAGTCTGTTACTGGTTGTTGTTTCCTGCAATACCCGTTCAAAATCAAAGACGAAGGCAGCAAAGTTTGAAGAAACCTGGGAATCTCTTTCAACAATCGACCGTGAACCCGAATGGTATAAAGATGCCAAATTTGGAATTTATTTTCATTGGGGCCTCTACAGCGTTCCCGCTTTCGATAATGAATGGTATCCCCGTTGGATGTATGTTCCCGGAAGAGATGACTGGGGAGGCAGGGTATTTGAGCACCACGAGAAAACTTTCGGGCCTTTAAATGAATTCAATTACCATGATTTTATTCCCCTATTTACTGCCGAGCATTTCGATGCAGCCGAATGGGCCAATTTATTTGAAAAATCAGGAGCAAAGTTTGCCGGTCTGGTTGCGCAGCATCACGACGGTTTTGCTATGTGGGGCAGTAAAGTGAACCCTTGGAATGTAAAAGACATGGGTCCCGAAAAGGACATTTTGGGTGAATTGTATGCCGAAGTTAAAAAGCGCGACATGAAAACCATTGCCACCTTCCATCATGCAAGGTTACTTCAGCGCTATGCCACCGATACCGCCGCATGGGCCAAATATACTTCCGATCCGGGCTGGAACAGCCATTACCCCTATCATCCCGATTTTATCTCTTCAACTACCGATCCCAAACTCAAATATTTTTACGGTAATATCCCCGAAGATGAGTTTCATGATTATTGGCTAAACCAGGTGAATGAAGTGGTTGATAATTATGCTCCCGACATCATTTGGTTTGATTCATGGCTCGACATCATTCCCGAAAACTATCGTCAGAAAATGGTCGCACATCATTTCAATACGGCAGTATCGCGGGGGCAAGAACCCATTGCAGCCCACAAACAGGAAGACCTCCCCTCTAATGTGGGCATGCTCGATATGGAACAGGGCGGAAAAACCGAACTTTCGGATGATTATTGGTTAACGGATATTACCATCAGTTACGGCAGCTGGTGTTACACCAACGGTCAAACCTATAAAAACCCTGCATTGGTCATCAGGAACATGATTGATGTATGGAGCAAAAGGGGAATTGTGTTGCTAAACATTTCACCTATGGCCAACGGGATCATCCCTGATGCACAAAGGGAAGTCCTGACTTCAATAGGTCAATGGATTGAAAAACACAAAGAAGCGGTTTATGAAACCCGTGCCTATACCACCTTCGGATATGGCAGGGCCGAATTTCAGGAAAATGTCTTCGGCGGACAAACAGCCACCATGGACTATAATCAGAACGACATCCGTTTTACCATTTCAACAGATAAAAAGAGTCTGTTTGTATATTCTCTGGGGCGTCCCGAAGCCAATTCAGCTTTTGAGATTCATCATGTTGCAGAATCAGCTATCAAACGGGTAAGCGTTGTTGGGAGCGGAGTAGAATTGGAATGGACAAAAACCAATGATGTGTTGACCATTACAACTCCCGCTTCTTCCGATATGGATGAGCTGGCTACTGTGTTTAAGGTAGAATTTGAATAAAACCATACCATGAGAATATTTCAGATCATCATCCTAATTTTGCTGTTTGCCCTCCCGGCATGTCAGAAAAAAGTAAGCTATGAAAGCCTAAACGGGGGTATTACGATTTCCTTACCCGATGGTACACTCGGCATATTTCCGCTTGCCGACAATGCGGTAAGGGTAAAGTTTTTTGAAGGGGATGAAATAGAAGTTCCTGAGTTTATTTTCACCAATAAAAATCAATTACCCAAATTTGAAATAATAAAATCAGGTAACAATATCAGGGTTTCACTCAAACAAATGGATGTTGAAGTAAACCGGAAAACCGGTAAACTCACTTATTTTGACAATACGGGGAAGCTTATTTTGAACGAAGTAGCCGGGACACGGGTAATTCAACCCGATTCTGTCATGGTCGAACCCTGTTTCTTTGTCGAACAAAGTTTCGATTCTCCTGTCGATGAATTCCTTTTCGGCTTAGGGCAGTTTCAGGACGGACATTACAACATCAAGGGCATAAGCCGCCGTTTGACCCAGGTAAACAGCCAAATTGCCATTCCGTTTATTTATTCGAGCAAGGGTTATGGCCTTTTGTGGCATCAGTATGGCTTGACTGATTTCAATCCGGCCGACAATTATATTGCTCTTGAGAAACAGGAAAAATCGGTCGAAAGTGAAAACCTGGTTGAAGTGACCACCACGGCCGGTACACAGCGGGTTTCGCAAAACCAGTCGCTCTACCAGGGGAAATTTACCGTGCCCGAAGATGGCGAATATTCCATTTTTCTCGATCTGGGAACCATGGGCAACCGGCATTATGTGGTCATCGACGGAGAACCGCTGATCGATCAGAGCAATATTTGGCTGCCACCCACTGCCGGTGCCTTGCTTCAACTGAAGGCCGGTGAGCACGATGTGCAGCTGGTTTGCAAGTCCGACAATCAGCCGAAACTATCCTGGAAGTTGAAGGGAAATACCACCACTTTTCGTTCGCCTCATGCAAAAAAACTCGATTATGTGGTGTTTGTGGGTTCGGCCGACGAGGTGATTGCCTCGTATCGCAATTTAAGTGGAAATGCACCCATGTTCCCCAAATGGGCCTATGGTTTTTGGCAGTGCCGCGAACGCTATACCTCGGCAACGCATTTGCTTGAAACCGTAAAGGAATTTCGCGAACGAAAACTCCCCATGGATGTAATTGTTCAGGACTGGCAATACTGGGGCAACAGGGGCTGGGGCGTTCCGCAGTTCGATGAGAAGAATTACCCCAATCCATCGGGTTTCATCAAAGAAATACATGATTTAAATGCCCATTTCAACATCTCCATTTGGAGCAATCCCGACAAAAATTCGGAAATAGGGAAGGAATACATCGCGAATAACCGCTTTATTCCAGGAACCAAATGGCTGGATTATTTCAACCCCGAAACCCGCAAGGAATATTGGACAACCTTAAAAGAAAACATGTTCGACCATGGGGTCGATTCATGGTGGATGGATGCCGTTGAGCCCGAAAATGACGCGCTCACCGGGGAGATGACGCATATGGGGCCAGGTGATTTTTATCGCCTGACCTATCCGCTCATGGTGAGCAAAGCCGTGTACGAAGGTCAGCGCGAAGTGACGGAAGAGAAGCGTGTGTGCATTTTAACACGGTCTGCCTTCTCAGGCCAGCAGCGTTACGGGGTCATCAACTGGTCGGGCGATATTGGTGGCGACTGGGATGCCTATCGTCGTCAGTTGGTGGCAGGGCTTAACTTTTCCATCTCAGGTTTACCCTATTGGACCACCGACATAGGCGGCTTTTTCCGTCCCGGACAAGCACAATACACCGACGAGAATTACCACGAATTGTTGACCCGCTGGTTTCAGTGGAGCGTTTTCAACCCGATTTTCCGCATGCATGGCTACATGAGCGAAACCGAGCCATGGAAATACGGGCAAAAGGTGGAAGACAACATGCGCAAAATGCTGAATCTGCGTTACCAGCTACTCCCTTACATTTATTCCGAAGCCTGGCAGGTGACCAAGGGTTCTACCATAATGCGCCCGCTGGTAATGGATTTTAACGGCGATGCCGAAGCTGTAAAACAATCCTATGAATACATGTTCGGCAAGGCTTTCCTTGTTGCACCGATTACCGAAGCCGGTGTAGAACACAGAGACGTTTATCTGCCTGTATCAACCGCCTGGTACGACTTCTGGACTGGGAAGTACCTCGAAGGAGGACAAACAGTTCAAGCCGATGCGCCTTTAGACCGTATACCCTTGTTCGTGAAAGCCGGGGCAATTGTACCGGTTGGTCAGGTAGTGCAGCATTCAGGTGAGCATTCGAACGAAGAACTCGAAATCCGAATTTACCAGGGAGCCAATGGCGAATTCACCTTGTATGAGGACGAAGGCGACAATTACAACTACGAAAGAGGTCAGTATTCAACCATTTCTTTTATCTGGGATGATGCCCAAAAAGAACTGACCATTGCCGATCGCGAAGGTATGTTTCCAGGCATGTTGGCTGAACGTAAGTTTAAACTTGTGTTGGTGCAACAGGAAAAGCAAAGCGATCATATCAATACTGCGAACCTTGAACACCGGGTTTCATACACGGGTCAATTGCTTCGTATACCAATGAACTAGCAATTTAATAACGATAAATATCCGATGATGATTAAAAAAGAAGTAAAAGGAAAAGTGATGAAGCAGAGACATCTATTGGTGCTGATGGCACTGATGTTGGTTTCAGTCATGAGTGCTTTGGCAAATTCAGGAAAAGCGAAAAACTCCCAGCCTGATAATAACCCGGTATTCTCAGAGGTAACTTATCAGGGTAATGATCCGGCTTATAAACAAAACCCTTTGAAAGAAGATGAGTTTTATAACCCGATTCTGCAAGGCTGTTACCCCGATCCTGCCATTACGCGAAAAGGCGATGATTATTTCCTGGTCAGTTCGTCCTTTGCCATGTTTCCGGGCGTTCCTATTTTTCATTCGAACGATCTGGTAAACTGGAAGCAAGTGGGGCATGTGCTCGACCGAACCTCTCAATTAAAGGTGCACGATACGGGCATTAGCGCGGGAGTTTATGCTCCGGCCATCAAGTACAACAAGTACAACGATACATTTTACATGATTACCACCCAATTTGCTGGTGGTTTTGGAAATATCGTGGTTAAAACGAAAGATCCTTTCGATGGCTGGAGTGATCCCTTTAAATTGAAATTTAACGGAATTGATCCGTCGATGTTTTTTGACGAAGATGGCAAGGCCTACGTGGTGCACAACGATGCACCCGACCCGGGAAAGGAGCTCTACAACGGGCACCGGGTCATCAAAATCTGGGATTACGATCTGGAGAACGATCAGGTAATTGCCGGAAGCGACAAAATTATTGTAGATGGTGGTGTCGATTTGTCGAAAAAACCTATTTGGATTGAAGCACCTCACATTTACAAGAAAAATGGAAAATACTATTTAATGTGTGCCGAAGGTGGTACTGGCGGCTGGCACAGCGAGGTTATTTTTATCAGCGATCATCCTAGAGGTCCGTATAAGCCTGCACCCAATAACCCTATTTTAACACAGCGCTATTTTCCTCACGACCGTGCTAATAAAGTGGATTGGGCCGGCCATGCCGACCTGGTTGAAGGTCCCGACGGAAAATACTATGGCGTATTTCTGGCCATTCGTCCCAACGAGAAAGACCGGGTGAACACCGGCCGTGAAACTTTCATTCTGCCGGTCGACTGGTCGGGCGAATTTCCTGTTTTCATTAACGGACTGGTTCCTATGGAATCTAAGTTGAAAATGCCCAAAGGTGTTGAAAATAAAACTGGTAAGGATGATTTCTTTCCCAATGGAAATTTCACCTACACCGAGGATTTCAGTTCCAATCAACTCGATTACCGCTGGATTGGACTGCGTGGCCCTCGTGAAGAATTCATCACCTTTACTGAAAATGGATTGCAAATCACTCCTTTTGAAGTGAATATAAAGGAAGTGAAGCCTACATCTACCTTGTTCCATCGCCAGCAGCACAAGCATTTTTCATTCGAAACCACCATGAATTACCAACCTGAATCGGAAAAAGACCTGGCAGGCATTGTGGCCCTTCAGAACGAACATTCAAACTATGTCTTTGGGGTTACAAAAAAAGGTAATGAATACCATCTTTTGCTGGAACGAAATGAAAAGCCGCGAAGAAGCCGCGAAGTGGAATCCAAAGTGCTCGCCAGCACTGTGATCGATGTGAGTAAATCGCTTCAATTAAAAGTGCAGGCCCGGGGCGATGATTACGAATTCAGTTATTCACTCAATGGAAGCGATTTTGTAAATCTGGGCGGTATCGTATCAGGCGACATTCTTTCGACCAACATGGCAGGAGGTTTCACAGGATGTTTGCTGGGCTTGTATGCAACAAAGGCCAATGACGCGTTACCTCAGTAAACCGTCTTCAATTATTAACAGTAAAGTACTATCTTGAAAGCTGAAAACATTCAGTTTGATTAAAACGTAATAAAATGAGGTTGATAGTTATCGTGTTTGCTTTGCTTGCCTTACAGGCATGCAGCACTGAACAAAAGGTTGAAAGTAATGCTGTAAATCCAGTTATCTGGGCCGATGTGCCCGATATGTCGATGATTCGGGTCGACGACAGCTACTACATGAGCAGTACCACCATGCACATGGCACCGGGCGTTCCCATCATGAAATCGAACGATTTGGTGAACTGGGAACTGGTTAGTTATGCTTACGAAACACTGGCCGATGTATATGCCATGAATCTGGAGAAAGGTCAAAGTACCTATGGCCGTGGTTCATGGGCTAGCAGTCTGCGCTTTCACAACGATACCTATTATCTCTCCACCTTTTCGAGCACTACCGGCAAAACCTATATTTTTTCATGCAACGATGTGGAAGAAGGAAACTGGAAACGACAGGAATTTGAACCTTCGTACCACGACAATACCATCTTTTTTGATGACGATGGCAAAACGTACATGATTTGGGGAAATGGTAAGCTTTTCATTACTGAACTGAATGCCGGTTTGTCGGGCGTGAAAGAAGGAACACAAAAAGTATTGATTGAAAATGCCAGTGCTCCTGCAGGTGACAACATCATGCTGGGCGCCGAGGGAGCACAGCTTTTCAAGGTGAAGGACAAATATTATTTGTTTGTCATTACCTGGCCACGGGGTGGAATGCGAACCGTTGTTGTTCATCGGGCCGACAACATTGATGGTCCCTGGGAAGGTCGTATGGCGCTTCAGGACAAAGGGGTTGCACAGGGTGGCATCATTGATACACCCGACGGTCGTTGGTTTGCCTATCTTTTTCGCGACAATGGGGCAGTGGGGCGCATCCCTTATTTGGTTCCTGTTAGCTGGGAAAATGACTGGCCGGTTTTAGGTGTCGACGGCACTGTGCCCGATACGCTCGATTTGCCAGCCAGCAAAGGCCTGATCCCCGGTATTGTAAACAGCGATGAGTTCAACCGAAAAGCAGGTGAAACTTTGTTACCACTGGTTTGGCAGTGGAACCACAATCCTGATAACAATCTATGGTCGCTGAACGAGCGCGATGGATACCTGCGACTGAAAACCGGGCGCATCGACAGCCTGTTTCTAAAAGCCCGAAATACCTTAACACAGCGCACTTTTGGCCCTGTAAGTTCGGGTACAACCTTGCTCGATGTGAGTAATTTAAAAGAAGGCGATTTCGCCGGATTGGTGGCCTTGCAACGCAAGTTTGGCCAGGTGGGCGTGAAGCTGGTCGATGGACAGAAAAAACTCTTCATGGTAAGCAACCAAAGCGATATTCCGGAAGAAATTGAAAGTCTGCCACTCATGCAGGATTCGGTTTACCTGAAAATTGAGTGCGATTTCAGAGACCGGGCCGATCTGGCTGAGTTCTTCTATAGTCTCGATGGGGAAAACTGGACTGCCATTGGCAATCAGTTGAAAATGGAATACACCTTAATGGAGCACTTTATGGGCTATCGTTTTGGACTCTTCTGTTATGCCACCGAGCATACCGGAGGATATGCCGATTTCGATTACTTCAGAATCAGTGATCAGATTTCAAAACAATAAATAGTGCAAAATTTATTCATTATGAAGAATGCTTGTTTGTTTTTTTTAGTTCTATTTTTTACAGTCAGCACTTTGTTCGCAAGTGAAAAGACCATCAACAGTCCCGATGGAAAGCTGGTGTTGACACTGGCAGAAAATGATGGTATTCCATTCTACCATATTCAATATAACGGTAAATCTTTTCTGGAACCATCGCCTCTTGGAATGAAAACCAATGTGGGCGATTTCAGTGTGGGACTAAGCATGAGCGAAAACATACAGCTTCGTGAAATCGACGAAAGCTATTCTTTGCCCAACATTAAAAAAAGCAAGGTGCATTACCTGGCCAACGAAGCGGTTTATTCATTTTCAAAAGGTGAAAAAGCAGCCTTCGACATCATTTTCAGGGTGAGCAACAACGATGTCGCTTTCCGCTACCAGGTGCATCCGCAGGGCGAACGCAAAAGTTGTGTTGTAAACGAAGAAAGCACAGGCTTTGTATTTCCCGAAGGAAGTACCACTTTTCTTACTCCGCAAAGCAAACCCATGGTGGGATTTGCACGCACCATGCCCAGCTACGAAATGCTTTACACGCTCGATGCTCCCATGGGGCAGAATGGTTCTGAAAACAATGGCTACACCTTTCCCTGTCTGTTTAAAGTGAACAACAACGGTTGGGTGCTTATTTCGGAAACCGGGGTCGACAGCCGTTATTGTGGCAGCAGGCTCATTGGGCATGCCGGGGGACTGTACACCATCGGTTTTCCTATGGAAGGCGAAAACAACGGCAACGGAACTTCGGCTCCAGGTATCACGCTGCCTGGCTACACGCCCTGGCGCACCATTACAGTGGGGGAAACCTTAACGCCCATTGTCGAAACCACCGTGCCTTTCGATGTGGTGGAAGCCCGTTATGAAGCTTCGCAAGAATATGAATACACCAAAGGCTCGTGGAGCTGGATCATGAAAATGGACGGTGCCACAGTGTTCGATGTTCAAAAGGAATACATCGATTTTAGTGCGGCCATGGGCTACGAAACCGTATTGGTCGATGCGCTTTGGGACACACAAATTGGCTACGACAAAATTGAAGAGCTGGCAAAATATGCCGAAAGTAAAGAGGTAGCTCTTTATTTGTGGTACAATTCAAACGGTTATTGGAATGATGCACCTCAGGGCCCGCGCGGAATTATGGATAATACCATTGCCCGCCGCAAGGAAATGGCATGGATGAAAAGCATTGGCGTGAAGGGAATTAAAGTCGACTTTTTCGGTGGCGACAAGCAAATGACCATGAAGCTGTACGAAGATATTCTGTACGATGCCAATGACTTTGGAATCATGGTGATTTTTCATGGATGTACCCTGCCGCGCGGCTGGGAGCGGATGTACCCCAACTATGCAGCCAGTGAGGCTGTTTTGGCCAGCGAAAACCTTCACTTTTCGCAATACCATTGCAACATTGAAGCCACCAATGCAAGCATTCATCCCTTTATTCGAAATACGGTGGGAAGCATGGATTTTGGCGGCAGTGCGCTCAATCAGTTCTACAACGGCAACAATACGCCCAACCGGGGATCCAAACGAATGACTTCCGATGTGTTTGCACTAGCTACTGCTGTTTTGTTTCAAAGTGGGGTTCAGCACTTTGCCCTGGCCCCGAATAACCTGAACGATGCTCCTGACTGGGCAATTAACTTCATGAAAGAGGTACCCACCACCTGGGACGAAGTTCGTTACATCGATGGCTATCCTGGCAAATACGTGGTACTGGCACGTCGCAAAGGGGAAAACTGGTACGTTGCCGGAATCAATGCCCAAAAGGAAACTTTGAATTTAAAACTGAAACTTCCGATGCTTGAGGGCACTTCTGAAGTGAAAATGTACATGGACGACCAGGACCTGAATGGAAAAGTAACTACATTGAAATTTAAAAAGAATCAGGATGTTGAAGTAGCAATTCCTACCAATGGGGGCGTGCTGCTGATTCAGTAAAAATGGAAATCGGCTGTCCCGTATCCTGTATTATTTAAAAATGATAAAACCATGAAGCAGTCTTACTCATACTTTTTTCTACTTTCACTTTTGTGCATATTTTCCATCACAGCAGGTACCGCATATGCACAAAACCCCTTCATTCGCGATCAATTCACAGCCGATCCCTCGGCACGGGTTTTCAAGGGCAAAGTGTACGTTTTTCCATCCCACGATATTCCGGCACCCGACGGAAAAAACCTTCGCGAGAATTGGTTCTGCATGGAAGATTATCATGTGTTTTCATCGGAAAACCTGAGCGATTGGACCGATCACGGAATGATTGTCAGTCAGTACGATGCCCCCTGGATCGATTCCACTTCCTACAGCATGTGGGCCCCCGACTGTGTGGAGCGCAATGGCCTTTACTACTTTTATTTTCCGGCCAGGACCAACAAAGTGGATGAAAACGGTCGAAAAGGCTTTGGCATTGGGGTGGCTGTGGCTGAACAGCCCGAAGGGCCATATACTCCGCAAAAAGAAAACATTGAAGGAATCAAAGGCATCGATCCCAATGTGTTGATCGACAAGGACGGTCAAGCCTATATTTACTGGTCGCAGGGACACATATTTGTGGCCAAACTGAAAGAGAACATGCTGGAGCTTGATTCTGAACCTTTGATCATTCCCAACCTTCCGGAGAAAGGCCTGAAGGAAGGCCCCTGGGTTTTTGAGCGCAAGGGCATTTATTACCTTACTTTCCCTCATGTTGAAAATAAAACAGAGCGACTCGAATATGCAGTAAGTGATCATCCCATGGGGCCTTTCGAGATGAAGGGCGTCATTATGGATGAATCGCCCACCGGCTGCTGGACCAATCACCATTCCATTATTGAATACAACAAACAGTGGTACCTGTTTTATCATCACAACGATCTTTCGCCCGACTTCGATAAAAACCGTTCGGTTCGCGCCGACAGTCTGTTCTTCGGTGCCGACGGCAGTATTCAAAAGGTAGTGCCGACTTTGCGTGGTGTGGGACTTACAAGTGCCACGAGCAAAATTGAAACCGATCGCTACAGTGCCATCAGTGCCAGGGGTACAAAGGTTGAATTTATCGACTCATCGAATGTGTTTGATGGTTGGAAAACTGTTTTGGAAAGCTCAGGTACCTGGGTGCAGTATGATGCTGTGGATTTTGGCAAACAAAAAGTGAATAAAGTGCGGGTGAAAGCCAGCTCAGTTAAAGGAGGCAGTCTGCAAATCAGATTGGATGATCCGGCTGGTCAACTGCTAGGCGAAATTAAAGTTCCGGCAGGAGCAAGCTGGTCAATATTGGAAGCCGGGGTTTCGAAGCGCCCGAAAGGAGTTCAAAACCTGGTGGTGCTTTCGAATGCTCCCGATGCTGTTGAAGTTGACTGGCTTCGTTTTGAGTAAAATGCAGAAATTTACAAATAAAAACGGATCAAATTAAGATTAGGGTGGATGAACCATGGAAGTACATAACAAACCTGGTCCTGGATTCCTGGAAACTTTGGAGCGCTAAAACATAGTTACAAACGAATAATAAAATAAACACGAATGCATTCCGATGGAAGTCAGAATAGTATTCGGGCATTCGCGGCAATTTTTTTGATAAATACAGCTTAATTTTGCCAGTTAGTGTATGTGATAGATCGAGCAACATCAGCTTGCTATTTCGCAAGAATGATTAGCTCAGTTTACCATGTAGTTCAGCCCCCTTCAGCGTGTTTACGTTTCATTATCCTGGCGTTCTTTGTTAGTCAGGCTCATCATTCTAGTAGGGGGAACCGTTTTAATTTTGTACTTATTCTCACTGATTTAATGTTCATCCGAAAGGCCCTATTTCATTTCAAGCCGGGTTTTGTACTCCGGTACAATTTCAAATCCCTGAACTTCCAAATGGCTGCCCTTATTGAATTCAGGAAGATTTTTTAAATCACCCAAATAGGGATAATCGTCGTACATCGGGTGAAAAAAGAGCAACATTTCGTTGTTTTCCAATAGCCCGGCAAACGATTTTAACCCGATTTCCCATTTGCGTTCCTGATAAAAATGGTCGGTAATCAACTGGCCGTCGATAAAGGCCAGTGCACGGTCACCTACATAGTCGATTTCGAGAAATGCATCGTTTAATTTCGACAAGTCGGAACTGACCTTAAGGCTGTATTTTTGATCGCTGATTTTCTCAATTTCCATCTTCGGTTCTATCTCTTCAAAAACGACGGAATAGCTGTTAAAGCCTTCAAATGCAGCTTTTGTTTGCTTCATTATAGCATTGTCGGCTTTGACCTTGCTCGCCTTTTCGGGGAAAATATGCAAGTGATTCTCCGTTGCTTTACTGATGAGTTGAAGCTCGTTTTTGCCTTCCAGAATCAGGGCATCCGAAACAAAAAGCTGCTCGTTGATTACGACCGAATTGATCGCCATCTCTTCGGTAAGTACCAAAACGTTTACCCCGTTAACTTCAAACGAAAATGGTTCAGCCCTTTCGGGTTTGATCGTCTGAATTTGATCGATTTTAGTCACCGAAGCATTTTTCATATTTGTAATTTCACATGAAGATGAAAAATTGATTTCAGCCTGAATTCCTTTTATGGTGCTGAAAATATAATAAGCTGCGTCTGTTTGTTGCAGCACCGTTAAGGGCTGAACAGTGGCCGATTTCACGGTGGCTTTATCCAGTTTCAGATTAAAGGGAAATATGACTGAAGCTGCTTTGGGTACATCAATGTGGCCTTCAGCAGGGAAGCGAATGCTTTCATTTTTTGTGGCAATTTCAACCTGAACATCATCAATGGCTTTCACTTCGGCATGATCCTGGAAATTAACGATAAACAGGAAACCTGATTCTCCATACGAGCGAACGGCATACCTTAAGGTTTCGTTATTGTCGGGCTTGATGCTTGCATTGTTTTTGGGAAGCACGGTTTTCATCGGAGCCAGTATTTCGCCATATGCATCTAAAAAATGGTGAAGCATTCTCAGGTGCTTGTAATGGTAGCGCACCTGCCCGTACTGGCCGATGGGCGCCTGAAAATCGTAGTTTACCCTTGGCAGTCCATTGGCTTCTTCGTTGTAAAACTTTCCGTCGAATTGGGGCGTTGAGCCACCGTGATACATGTAGTACCCGATTCCATTGGAGCCGCTGCCAACAATACGGGTCATTAATGGCGCCACGCTTTCGTACTCAACAATGGGACGGCGGGAATATTTAATTTGAATACCCGGGCCAATTTCGGCCGAAATAGAAGGATAAAGTTCTGTATCGTAACTTACCGGACTGTAATCGGGCTTGTTCTTGATGTCCTTAAACAGATAAAAGTCCGATGGAAAAGGATCGGCCCAAAATGGGTAGGCATAACCGGCAGTAACGGGTATGCTTCCTTTTTCAACGATGGTGGCATTTCCCCAGCCGGTGGCGGTGTAAATGGGTACATCGATCTCGTTTTTTTGTGCTATCTTTTTCAGGTTGGCCATGTGTTCTTTTCCGTAGTCAGCCCACGGATTTTTCCCGTCGGTAACGGTAATTTGTTCGTGAGCCAGGGCTGCATCGCGATTGGCAACAGTGCTTTCCTTTCTGCTCCCGGGATAAGCCCACTCCCACGGCGCTGCCGAGTGTTGGTACTCGTTTTCGAGTTGAACTCCAACAACCGGTCCTCCGTCTTTGTAAAGTAAACCTTTTAGCTGTTTTGCAATTTGCCCGTACAGTCGATCGACATATTCGAGGTACGCTGCATCGTTGCTGCGGATCTCAAATGGGCGGCCATACATCCAATCGGGGATACCACCGTTTCGCATTTCACCATGGCAAAAGGGGCCCAAGCGCACAATGGCGTGCAAATCGTGCTTTGCTGTCAGCTGGATGAATTTTCTCAGGTTCAGATCTCCACTCCAGTCAAACCGGCCTTCGGTACGTTCATGAAGGTTCCAGAAGATATAGGTTGCAATTACATTAATTCCTCCGGCTTTCATTTTGAGAATTTCTTCTTCCCAATACGCTTCCGGAAAGCGTGAAAAATGAAACTCACCAATTATCGGAAAAAAAGCCTTTCCATCTTTTTCAATGTAAGCGCTGTTGACTGCTATTTTTTCTCCTTCGGGATTTTCACCACCCAGATCGAGATGTCCACGCAAAATCTTCATCTCGGGTTGATTGATATCGATTTGGTAAGTAGTTTGCGCCAGCAGGTTGAATGCCGCAAAAACAACGATTAGTAACAGGAATGCCTTTTGTAATTTCATGATATAAATGATTTAGTAATTCTATTGTCTTATGTCTAAATTCTAACGATCTGTTGTGACGAAGGTCACACAATCAGGGATTTTCGTTGACATACGACTTCCATCCTTCGCGTTCTTTCTTTTCAAAAAGTTCTTCAATTATTGAATAATCAATGATTTCTGAAGGGTTGAAGCGTTCAGAATTCATGTAGCTCTGAATGCTTTGTTTTAACTGGCGCGCCACAGGTCGCTGATCCAGACCGGTACTTAAATCGGCGCTGCAAACCATCAGTTTACCTTTGCCCACCCTGGCTTCGAACAGCATAGCCAAACGACGGTTCAGAAACCAGGTGTCGATGGGCTGTACCAGTGGCCGGAAATCAGCAGGAAAATTCTCCAGATTCATTACCTGTTGCCGGTTGGCCAGCTCCCACCATTGCAAATCGCTGTAGTAATCAGTCGGGAAATCGTCAAACACCGCGTGTTCATGCTGAATGAAAATACCGGTTGTGTGTGGCGGACGCATGCGAAACCATGAGGTATTCCAGAAGGCCGGGACGTAGTATTGCACCACATCCTTTCCGTTTTCGACTTTGCCGGCAGCCAGCAACAATACATTTTGGCCTTGCTCAAGTGCTTCTTTAACTTCAGGCCCAATTTGTTCGGCTATAAGTATGCTATTCGTATCATTGTTTTGGTCGAGAGTAGGATAGACCCATACATTCCAACTATTCTGGTAATCGCCGAGGACTACAGACAGCGTTAATTTGGATGCTTTTTCAATAAAATTTAATGGGATTTCGAGCATTCCTGCTTCGTTGCAAGATCCCTGCGGAATGGAAACAGCTTCAAAAATGCCTTCTTTTAAAAGCTGTCCTGTATCGTTTGTAAGTTTCCATTCGATGTTGCTGTTTTCGAGTACGCGGCCTGAGAAATTAGCAATTTCAATTGCTGCATTCAAGGTTTCGTTCGTTTCGAACGTGTATTTCTCAATTCGGATAAGCGGAACTACTTCGCTGCAAAACGATTTAAATTCAGAAGCGCTGAGGTAACCTTTCTCGTCCCAAAAAGCATCCAGTACGCCCACCAGCGCACTTCCCTGACCTGAAAAATCGTTCAGGCTCAGCAGTTGAAATCCTGCCAGGTTGGGTGTACGCAGGGTGGCTTCAATTTCCTGTTTGTAGCACGAAGCCTGAAGTTTACCTGATGCCATCAGAAATTCGTCGGCCAGATCGGCCATGTGATGGTCGGCCAGGTCTTCGCGAAACAATTCAAAGTTTTTGGCTTTCAACGCGCCGGTATATTTGTCAATCTCGTTAAAATTTGGGAATGCGCACCATTGTCCCATTTCGAAGGTCACGTAGGGGCGTTGTTGGTTTTCGGTTTTGTGGCGGTAGTCGAAAAGCGATCCAGGTTGTCGATCTTTCCATTCGAGGCCGCGTGGCGGAGAACGCACAATGAAATCGCTGTTTTCGATAATGGCCCAGCTACGACCGGTTGATGCGCCGGTGTAAACAAAGCGGGAATCGTAGCGTTTGAAATGATCGACCCAGTTTTCGAGGTAGCCCACATAGCGCCCCGACGGCTCGTTTCCGTAGGCCATCATTACAAATGAAGGATGATTGCCGTAGGTGTCGAGTATGCGTTGGGTTTCTTTCATCAGGTAGGCATCAATGGGCGCTCCGTAGCCCAGCGAGGTGGAATACTTGGCCCAGCTGGGGCCTTCAACCTGCAGGTAAATGCCCGCTTCGTCGGCAGCACTGAAAGCTGCTTCGGGCGGGCAATAGGAGTGAAAACGCATGTGGTTCAGCCCAAACGACTTGCAGACCTCGAAAATGCGTGCCCATTCTTCTTTATCGGTTGGCGGATAGCCGGTAAGCGGAAAGACGCTGCACTCGGTGGTTCCACGCAAAAAAACCGGGGTGCCGTTAATTTCAAAATGCTTGTCGTTAATGCTGAACTCGCGCATTCCAAAAGGCACTTTCTGAAAGTCAGCAATGCCCGAACTCCCTTTCAACGTCAAGGCTAATTCATAAACATTGGGTGCGAATTCGCTCCATGCTTTGTAATCGTCTCCCATTGGAAGGGTAAACGACAGGGTGGTTTTTCCATCTTCCCAGGTTTTGGATATACGTGGCAGTTTATGATCGTGATTCTTGCCTTCGATCTCAAAATCAAGTTTAGCCTCCGACAAGGCTTTGTTAAGCTGTACCTCAATTTTGATGGTATTATTGGCCAGTTGGGGGCTTACTTTCACTTTTTCGAAGTGTACATCGGCCCGGGGCAATAGTTTCATTTCGCCTACGATTCCGTTCCAGTTGCCCTGTGTGTGGTCTGAAATACTATGGGAGTTGATGCCCGGGTCGATTTCGCGAATGGCATTATCGATTCTGATGGTGAGGCGATGTAAGCCCGAAGTTACCCATTCCGAAGGAATGACGAAGCGATGTGGCACCGAAAGGCTGTTGTCGCTGCCGATTTCAAGCGAATCGAACCATACCTTGCTTTGCCAGTGAGGGCGTTCGAGGTGGAGTACAAGCTCCTGATTCTGCCAGTTTTCAGGAATTACAAGGTCGCGCTGAAACCAGGCCATTCCCTTGTAATGCTTGTCAGGCGTGAGCCAGAAAGGAAACTTTATATTTCCTTTTTGCCGGTATTTCTCCATGGCCGGATTGAAATACCACGAGCTGTCGTAAATGCTTCCGGTCCAGTCGGTATCCAAATCGGGTTCATCGCCAATTCCGTAATCTCTTAACGCTCCTGGAAGTGTAATTTTTTCGGTAAATTCTGCGTTAAACCACTTTTCGTTCTCGCCAATTTCGCTTTTATCGAGTTGGTAGTTCCATTCGCCGGAGAGATCCATTTCCTGTATTTCGCTTTGCTTGCAAGCAAAAGCAGCAAAAAGAAGAAAACCAACTATTCCTATTATACGTACCATTTCAGTTTATTTTATTTGAAACACAATTCTTATCTAGTAATGCACAAGCAATTTTTGATGAATTAATGCACCAAGGTGGTAGCGATTATCAGCAAGCACCTTATCAAATTCGGCTTGTGCTTTTTCTTTGTTTTCGATCCCCAGATGCCCCAGAGCCATTAAGTAATGACAGTGCTGCTCGTGGCGCTTTTGCAGGTCGTCTTCAAAAATCAGCAAATCGGGAAGCGATACGGCAAAATAGTCCATTTTAAAGGGAATAGAAAGTTGTTTTTCGCCATATTTCAGCAATTTACTGAAACGTGCGTTTGCTTCGGCGGGTTTTCCCAGTTTTTGCAAAGCCAGTCCCTGGTAGAATATTTTATCGGGTTGCTGATCGTTGTAATACATGGCAGCACCGGGTTCGTCGGATCCAAGCGCTGCATTTTCCCAGGCTGCTTTTGCCTTTTCGCTTTCGCCCAAACCATGGTATGCACAACCCAGCCAGTGATAAACGTCATTTTCCTGAGCCCCGTACAATTTGCCTTCGCCCAAATTGTGCGGATATTGAAAACAGGAATTCAGATGATCAATTGCAGAATGAAAGTTCTTTTGTACGATGGCTTTTTTAGCCAGTTCGATATGGCTGTACAGGTATTGAAATGTAACTTTTCCTTCGCCACCTTCCCAGGGATGAAACTTCCGGTTCAACAGTAGTTCGAGGGCTGTCTCTTCATTGCCTAAAAGGTTATGCAGTGTTGCCCTTTCGAGGTAAAGATCGTCTCTGAAATCGACTTCGCGGGGGTGTTTATCGAGTAAGGCCAGACGTTCGGTGGGTGATACATTCATTTTTTTGTACAACTGATCCAATTCCATTAACACGCGGGCATCGCCCGGATCGAGCGCAAAAGCTTTTTCCAAAGAAACTTTAGCAGCCTGTGGCTTATTTTGTTTATTGAAATAGGCCAGTGCCAGATTTCGGTGAACTGTGGGAAAGGCATCGTTTATTGCTCTTGATTTTTCCCAGCATTTTGCAGCATCTTCATGCTGGCGGGCACCGTACCAGAAATTGCCCATGTAATACCAGGCTTTATCGTCGCCGGGGTTCAGTTCCACTGCTTTTTGCAGTGCCAGCAATTCTTCCGGTTTATTGGGAAAACAGTAATCGGGCGCTTGCAGCATGGCACTTTTAAATGCCTTCTCGGCCCGGGAATGTTTTCCCTGTAACGAATAAAAGTAGCCTTTGAAATACAAGGCCATGGGATAAAGCACTTCTTTTCCATCGATGTAGAGATCGAGAAAATTGAGGGCTTCGGAATAAAAGCCGGCCATGGCATAATCTAACGAAAACTCAATGTAGTTGTGGACGTTATCGCGCATTTGCTCTTTCAGCTGCTCCAACTCCAATTCATCCTTAGTCAATAAATATTTTTCGTAATTCGCTCCAAAATTGAAGCGATCCAACTCAAGTGATTCTTCGATCAGTTTTAACGCAGCAGTATTTTCGCCGGCTTTGCGCAAGAGCATGATCTTTAAATGCCGGGCTTTTTGATTCATCCAATTCCGCCACAACGAACGGTCGATCAGTTCGAGGGCTTTTTCTTTGTTGCCCCTGATGGAATCGATTTGAGCTGCCTGGAAAAATCCGCTGTCCTGCCATGCTCCGTTCCATGCGGCTTTTAGGAACCAGCCGTAGGCTTCTTCTTTCTTACCTTGCATTCGCAAACAATAGCCCAGGTTGTATAGTGGTTCGCCATCGTAGGGATTAGGGTTTCGTTCGGTGAGGGTTGACACAGCGCTGCGGAAATACGGTTCAGCCCCGGCAAATTTCCCTTTGCGCAAAAGCCATAAACCCATGGCGTTGTTGTTACGCACATCGCCGGGTTCACGCCTTAAAGCTTCGAGGTAATAAGCGGCAGGGTCGTAAGTAGCATGACGGTATTGTTCCAAATGCAAGCCCTGTAGGTAGAGCTCTTCCGTTGAATGAATGTCTTCGGGATCTTCGGCTGCTTTGGCCGGATCGGGAAGCGGTTTTACTTCTTTCGCTTCGCTTTGCCAGTCAACCAGTATTTTTCCGTCACGGCTAACGAGCGACACATAACAAGTTTCAAGATCGATATGAGCATCAATCCGTTCATCAAAACTCATTTCGGGCGAAAAATCGATCACCTTCTCAAAAACCACCTGAGTTCCATGTTTAATGCAGATTGAAGCTCCAGGATAAACGCCGGTTGTGTAGGCTTTTAGTCGAATACCGTTGGCTTCGGCTTCGAGATTCAGCATGGCTTCCCTGCTTGCATTTTTCACTACGCCCAGGTCGCGATAGGGCATAAAATATTGTTTGAAGCTCTTTTCTTCGTAGGGTTGTAGCCAGGTGAAATCGGGCTGATTATCGGTGTAAACGCCGCACATCAGTTCAATGTAAGGCCCGTCTTCGTCGGTAAGGTTACGATCCCACGCGCGTCCGAAATCGCCGTTGCCCCAGGTCCACTGTTTCTTTCCGGGCGAAATATGATGGTCGGCCACATGCAATAAGCCCCCCTTTGTATCGTTTTCGTAGCCCCCCACAAAATCGTATTTCGAAGCAATGGCCATGTAGCTGGTCGGTACCGGGATGTTTTTGTAACGCGAAATGTCAACACCGGCCGAGTAATCCATTTTGTAATAGGTGCCGGTGGCAATCGGAAAACTCGACACATCGCGCTTGCCATGGTCGAATACAGCATGCACATCGGGCGGAAAAACCGACTGGTAATGGTCGTTGACCTTAACAGCCGGGTTAGCCCACCACAAAAAAGTTTGAGGGTGGGGGGTGCGATTGTACAACTTCACTTTAATTTCGAGATAGGCTTTGTCGGGATGCAGGGTAAAGCCAGCCATGCCTTTGGTTCGAAACATGCGTTCAATTTCGCTACACCATACCGTTATGCTTCCGTCCTTGTTTTCTTCGATGTACGAATCGACCGGGTCGTAGGTCGAAGGCCGGTGATGCTGTGGCCAGTTAAATTCGATGCCACCCGAAATCCAGGGGCCGGTAAGTCCAACCAGCGCCGGTTTAATTACATGGTTGTAGTACACAAAATGGCGTTGCTTCGTTTTGTCGAATGCCATTTGAACGCGCCCACCCAGTTCGGGCAGGATCATAATTTTCAGGTACTGGTTTTCGAGGTAAATGGCATTCCATTCCTTGTCTTCTTTTTCATCGAGTATTTTTTCGATGACCGGATGGGGATATACTACGCCACTGCTGCCCTGGTAAACCCTTTTTTCGAGAAAAACAGGATTCTTTTCAGGGGTGCCAATTCCATAGGTGGGAATGCTTACTTTTTCGCGCCAGGCTTTTACTTCGGTGTTTTGCATGTTTTATAATGTTTTCTCTATTTCTTCAAGTGTTTTGCCTTTGGTTTCGGGTAATTTTTTCAAAATGAAAATATAACCGCTTAAGCTTATGAGTGCATAAAGCCAGAATGTGCCGCCGGCATGTAAAAGTTTATTTAGCACCGGAAAGGTGTAGGTAAGTACAAAGCTTGCAATCCATAGTGCTGTTGTTGCAAGCGCCATAGCCGCACCCCGTATGCGATTGGGAAAAATTTCGGACAGTACCACCCAGGTAATGGGGGCCAGGGTCATGGCAAAGGTGGCAATTCCCAGTAAAACCAGAATCAGAATGACGATGCCGTTCAATTCGAGCATATAGCTTCCACCAAGAATAAAATAAATCACGGCCAGTCCGATCGATCCCATTAGCATTAGCTTTCTGCGCCCCAGACTGTCAACAACCCGCATAGCCACCAGGGTAAAAATGAGGTTGATGGTGCCCGTAATGATGATGTTGAAAAGCATGTCGCCCACCGAATAGCCGGCAGCAACAAACACTTCTTCGGCATAGTTAAAAATGACGTTTATACCGCACCATTGTTGAAAAATGGCCAGTACAATCCCGATAATCAATACCGGACGTACTTTTTTATGCAGCAAGTCGCTCAGTGCTACTTTTCGATGCGATGTTTTTAGACTTTGTTCAATATTTTCAATTTCAATGGATGCATATTCTTTTCCTCCAACGCGTGTCAGAATGGCCAGTGCTTTTTCGCTACGCCCTGATTTAACCAAAAAACGGGGGCTTTCGGGTATGAGAAAAGCAAGGAGGAAAAAAGCTGAGGCAGGAAACGTTTCAGCCCAGAACATCCAGCGCCAGCCCGTTTGACCATTCCACGAAGTGAGAATATCCATATCGGTGGCATCGGGCGCGATGGGGTCGGCAATTAGGTAGTTGGCTACCTGTGCAGCCAGAATACCAATTACAATGGTTAGCTGGTTTACCGAAACCAATCGGCCACGGATGTGGGCTGGTGATACTTCGGCAATGTACATGGGAGATATGGCCGAAGCCAGGCCAATTCCCAATCCGCCCAACAGGCGAAACAGAATAAATAAGGTGAAATCGTTCACTGCTCCGGTGCCGATTGCAGATATTGTAAACAAGGCAGCGGCAATGATTAAAAGCAATTTGCGGCCAAAGCGGTCGGCAAAGAAGCCCGAACTTAAAGCACCCAGAAAACAGCCGATCAGGGCGCTGCTCATGGCCCATCCCTGTAGGTGGGGCGATGTTGTTATTTCGAAAAAACGCTCGTAAAATGGCTTGGCGCCACCAATTACTACCCAGTCGTAGCCAAAAAGTAGTCCGCCCATGGCCGACACGGCCGTAATTCCCAGGATGAATTGCTTGTTGATTTTTGTTTTGTTCATTTTAGGTTTCGATTAGTCACAGATCAAAATTAGCAGAAACAAGGAATAAAAACCATGAAATATTTTCTGATTATATGGATCATATTGACATCTTGTTGATTCTTTTTGTAGTTTTACAATTCTGATTCGAAGCGTCAATATGTTGTATTCATGCAATTTGTATAGCTGTTGCTTGAGGGCATAAAATAAAAACATTAACGAAAAGTGCATATTTGAATGAAGCGAAAAGAAGGTTTCCCCGGGCAATTGAGCTTCGTCATCCCCAAAAGCATACTGCTTAAGCTGACGGAACAACCGATGTATAACGATTTGTACATCACCGACATTGGCTACTATCCCCACGCCCTGCATCATTTTCGTGAACGAAAAGATGGCATTGATCAACTGATCCTAATTTATAATGTTGATGGCCATGGTTATGTTGAGATCGGAGGCAGGGAACACAAGCTTCCTCCCAATCATTTTTTAATGATTCCCCCCAATGTTCCTCACGCATATTTTGCTGATAAAACAAGTCCCTGGTCGATTTACTGGATTCATATGGGGGGCGAAAAAACGAAATATTTTGCCAACTCTTTTTCGCAGGTGGTGCCGGTTGAAAGAAGCAATACCTCGCGCATCAACGAACGCATTGCCTTGTTTAATGAACTTTTCAAGTGCCTGGAGATGGGTTATGGGATTGAAATTCTGGAATATGTGAATCTGAGTTTACCCCGTTTGCTTGCCACTTTCACACACATACAGCAATACCGAAGTCTGAATGAATCACTCAGTCGCGATCCTGTGAGTCTGGCGATCAACTTCATGTTGGAAAACCTGAAAAACAAACTAACGCTGAATGAGCTGGCCCTTGAAGTTAAACTGTCGTCTTCCTACTTTTCGAGGCTCTTTCTAAGCCGGACCGGCTTTCCACCCATTGAGTATTTTAACCAGTTGAAAATACAACATTCCTGCCGACTGCTCGACAGCAAGAACCTTTCGATAGCCGATGTGGCCAGGGAGATTGGCATGGAAGATCAATTTTATTATTCGAGGCTGTTTAAAAAAATAATGAATCAATCGCCACGGGAATATCGCCAGGGACGTGTATTGAAGATGCAGTAAGCCATGCAGTATATTGTTGTGTTTTTATGGCGGAAAAATCGCTTAAATTTCCCATTTTTGGGCCGATGACAAGCATAGAGAAAATAGCAGAGAAATCGCGCTTTACACGCGATGATATTATCAGGCTGCTTGATGCGGAAGGGCCCGACCGTACTCGCTTATTTAACAAAGCGCTCGAAGTGAAATTGCGCGAAGTAGGGCGCAAAGTTTATTTCAGAGGACTGGTTGAATTATCGAATGTGTGTTCAAAGGATTGCTATTATTGTGGAATCCGAAAATCGAACAGCAAGGTGAAGCGTTACAGTCTGAGCGATGAGCAGGTGCTCGAAGCGGCCCGTTTTGCTTTCAGGAACAACTATGGCTCGATGGTTTTGCAGGCCGGAGAAGTTGCCACGCCGGCTTTTACTCTCCGGATTGAGAGGCTGCTTAAAGAAATCAAAGCATTGAGCAGGGGCAAACTGGGAATTACGCTTTCGTTGGGAGAACAAAGCGGTGAGGTGTATGAGCGCTGGTTTGAGGCAGGCGCCCATCGCTACCTGTTACGCATCGAAACCTCGAATGAGAAACTTTACAAGCGCCTTCATCCCGACGATCATCTTTTTGAAACCAGGACGAAATGTCTTGAAATGTTAAAAACCATTGGTTATCAAACCGGCACAGGCGTAATGATTGGCCTGCCGTTTCAAACTACCGGACAAATGGCCGATGATTTATTGTTCATGCAACAATTCAATATCGACATGGTGGGTATGGGACCTTACCTCGAGCATGCCGGAACACCGCTCTATGAATTTCGCGATCAGTTGCTTCCTGTTGAAGATCGTTTCGATCTTTCGTTAAAAATGATTGCCATTTTACGACTGATGATGAAAGACATCAACATTGCGGCTGCAACGGCTCTGCAGGCCATCGACCCCATGGGACGTGAAAAGGCAGTTAAGGTGGGTGCCAATGTGATTATGCCCAACATTACTCCGGGGCTGTACCGCAATGAATATGCTCTCTACGAAAACAAACCCTGTGTTGACGAAGAACCCGAGCAATGTGCCGGTTGCCTCGATGCACGGGTGGCACTTGCCGACAGTGATATCGGCTACGGCGAGTGGGGCGATTCAAAACACTGGTACAGGCGCAACAGCGACGAAGGTTAAGTGAAGTTGCAAATCAGGACAAGGCCGGTTCCTCTACCTCAAGCAGCTCTGCTTCGGTGGCAAATTCGGCAGCCGTTTTTATTTTCACCCTGACCATCTTACCAATCAGGCTTTCATTGCCGGATGCAAAGCGCACAATGATTTTTCCTTCTGTTAAGGCTGAAAGATAGCCACTTTTACGGTCCTTTTTTACAACCAAAACAGTCAATTCTTTATCGCAAAGACTTTGATTGTAGCGGAAGGAGTGCTGTTTTAAAGCCTCACTCAGTATATGCAGCCGTTCCTTTTTGCTTTCGTGATCCACATCGTCGTCCCAGCGCGAACTGGCTGCTCCCGGGCGCGGAGAATAGCGGGCAATATAGGCCATGTTGAACTTAAACTCATCCATGGCTTTGAGCGTGGCGGCAAACTGTTCATCGCGCTCGCCGGTAAAGCCAACTATGATGTCGGTAAAGAGTGTTGCTTCAGGCAGTATGCGTCGGATGGAATGAACTATTTTACGGTAATCATTCAGGCTGTGATTTCGGTTCATTTTGATCAGTACCTTGTCGTCGCCACTTTGCAGCGGAAGGTGGATCTGTTTGGCCAGACAGCTGTACTGACTGATCACTTCAAGCACTTCATCGCTCATATCGCGGGGATGGGGTGAGGTAAAGTAAACCCAGAATTTTTTTCCGCTTTCTTCTCCCAGTTCACCAATCCTGCGCAGCAATTCAGGAAAACTCAGCTCGGCTCCCTTTTTGTCGAGGCCGTATGAATTAACGTTTTGTCCCAACAAGGTGATCGTCTTATAATTCTTGTCGATGAGTTGTTTTACTTCTTCCAGAATTTCTTCCGAAGGTCTGGAAACTTCTCTTCCCCGGGTATAGGGAACAGCACAAAAGGTACAGAATCTATCACAACCGTTTTGTATGGGAATAAAGGCTTCAAAGCTCGAATGATAGCTAGGCTGCACATCCCAGAAACGTTTGATGTTCTTTTCCGGTTTTTTGATCACCAGGGGCTGAGCCACTGCATTGTTTCGGTTTTCTATTTTAAATACAGCCTTTTCGAGATGAATTGCTTTTTCGTTGGCAACAGCAGGAGCGCTTTCATCAGGTCCTTCTTCACTGAAATTTTCAGAACGATAGGGTGTTACCACGCCATACTGACTTAGCATTTCAGGAAAATTGGGCAATTCATTCATGGTAAAAACCAGATCGAAAAGTTTAAGGAATTTTTCCTGATCGGCTGGCAGAATACAGCCCGATACAAAAGTGATCAGATTTCGCTTGTTTTTTTCCCTGTTCCAATGGTGTATTTTGTTATACACCTTGTCGATGGCTTTTTGTCGTACCGAACAAGCCAGGATGCCCACCAGATTGGCTTCTGCTTCATTTTCGGTGTGTGCGAAACCCATTCGTTCAATTACACTCGATACTCTTTCGCTGTCCGATTTATTCATTTGACAGCCCAATGTTATCAGATGGTATTTCATTTTTGTTGCTTGTTGAATGCTAAAAATACACCTCAGTGTGAATGTTTTCTGTCGGAATCCCCTTGTCGGTGAGGATGTCGTATACCTCAAAAATCATATCGCAGTTACCGCAGAGGTACACCTCGGTGTCGCTGCTGAAATTTTGTGTTTTGAGGTAATCGCTTGTTCGCCCCGAAAAATTACCTTTTCTGTCGCGCGAAGTACAAAGGGTATAGCGTCCGGGGGGATATTCGTCTTTTTCATAGGCTTCTTCAACATGACGAACGCCATGAATCAACTGGTAATTCAATTCGGGGTAACTTTTGATAAAGGAGTGGAAAGGAGAAATGCCGGTTCCGGTACCTACAAATAAATGGGGTTTTTCGGACCTTCTGTCCTTTTTTAATTTGAAGAATCCCATCGGACCGGTAACCCGCAGTTCATCTCCCGGTTTTACGCGTTTAAGCCTTTTGCTTACAATTCCATTTTCAACTTCTTTTACCAGTATTTCAAGATAAGGATCGTTGACCGAACTGTAAATTGAATATTCCCGGGCCTGGGGATCTCCCGCCAGTCCAACCGAAAGGTGCTGTCCGGCAATGAATTCCATATTGTTCCGGTCGAAGCGGAGTACATAAGCACTTTTTGTCAGGTGGCGAAGTGCCTGTACCCTGAATACGGGATGTTCATCCAGCTGATCAATACCAACTGATTTTTCTTCTTTAATCATCATTCTATTGACTTCTATTAGGGCATTGTCCGAACAAAACATCTTTGTCCGCGAAATGTTTATCCCCGTTTTTTGAAATGTTTTCTTGACGAAGTGAAGGTATTCAGGTAATTTTGTAGGAAGAAAAAATAAAACAGATGAAACGAGCCATTAGAAATACATTTCATTCACCGACGAATGTTCCGTCAGCTGACGGATGGCGAGTTCCATGCGGGTAGCCGGAAAGTTCAAAGAAAGCAATCTTGATCCAACAGCTAATTAGCAACTTAAGTAATATAGAACACATGAAATACAGAAAATTAGGAAGAACCGGTTTTAAGGTTTCAGAAGTAAGTTTAGGTACCTGGCAGGTAGGTGGAAAATGGGGATCACCCTTTAGTTTTGCCAATGCCGAAAAAATAGTAAACGAAGCCATTGATCAGGGAATCAATTTTATTGATACAGCCGATGTATACGGCGACGGGAATGGTGAAAGTGAAAGGGCAGTAGGCAATGTGGTCCGCAGCCGAAGTGAAGAAGTATTGGTGGCGACCAAGTGTGGAAGGCAACTGAATCCGCATGTGAACGAATCGTATACTCCGCAGGCCATGCGCAGGTTTGTTGAGGCCAGCCTGAAAAACATGGGACTCGATACCATCGACCTGATTCAGCTGCATTGTCCGCCAACCGAGGTTTACTATCGTCCTGAAATATTTGCCGAGTTTGAAAAAATGATTGCCGAAGGGAAAATAAGAAAGCTGGGCGTGAGTGTCGAAAAAGTGGAAGAAGCCCTGAAGGCCATCGAATATGACCATGTCGATACCGTACAGATTATTTTCAACATGTTCAGGCATCGTCCTTCGGAACTCTTTTTTGAACAGGCCCGCAAGCGTGATATTGGCGTCATTGTAAGGGTTCCACTGGCCAGTGGTTTGCTTACCGGTAAGTTTACACGCGATACTTCGTTCCTCCCCGGCGATCACCGTGCTTTTAACCGCAATGGCGAAGCGTTCGACAAAGGAGAGACTTTTTCGGGCATCGATTACCAGACGGGCATCGAGGCGGTTGAGGCTTTAAAAGCAGCTTTCCCCGATAGCAGTCTGGCACAGCTGGCCCTGCAGTGGATCCTGTCATTCAACGAGGTAAGCACTGTAATTCCGGGGGCATCGGGAGTAGAGCAATTACAGGCCAATGTGAAAGCATCGGATTTAAGCCCTTTGAATGAAGCGCAAATGGACCTGGTAAAAAACATCTATAACGATAAAATCAAAGCGGCAGTGCATCATCTGTGGTAACATCCTGCTGCCTTAACATCATGCTTTGTAAATGAAAACGGGCCACTGTATTATGCAGCAGCCCGTTTTTGTTTTTTGTAAATTACTTTTTTTATTCATTAGAAATCTTTTCGACGCAGCGATTTCTTTTCGCTTATCAGCCGCTTCTTGTCCAGTCGTTTTTCAACCGACGAGCGGGTGGGGCGGGTGGCTTTTCGTTTCTTCACAGGCTGCAGTGCCAGTGTAAGCAGCTGGTAAAACCGCTCGGTGGCCGCCTGCTTATTTTTTAACTGCGATCGTTCACTTTGCGATGTAATCAGCAATTCGCCGTTGCTGTTGATTCTGTTGCCCAGTTTGCTTTTGATTTTCTTCTTTTCATTTTCACTAAGCAACATGGAGCCAGTTACATCGAAACGCAATTCAACCCGCGTATTCAGCTTGTTTACATTTTGCCCGCCGGGACCGCTGCTGCGCGATGTTTTGTAGCTGAATTCCGTTTCGAAGTTTCTGCTTTTTAATTTGATGTTCATGCTTGCAGTTTAATCACTCAAAACGGCCTGTTGTTTGGCCAGTCGTGTTTTTCTTTTTTATTAAAATTTACTTTACTGGTGCTCTTTCAACATACACCTGGCTGGCTTCCTGTTTGACTACGATAATGTTTTCTCCTTTGTCGATGAAGCCATCTTCCGATTTGGCATCCCATATTTCGTTATTAATGTTCACCCTGCCCGATGGACGCAGTACGGTTTGTGCTGTGCCAATTTTACCAATCATGGTGAGCTGCATGGGGTTTACTCCAATGAAGCCATCCGCTTTAAACTGTGAACTGGTAAGCGACAAGCCTTCGAGTATGCCACGATTTGAGGTAAATAATTTCCGGCTTAGCCATAAGGACAAGAGTAAACCAGAAAATATGGAAACAGTAACCGTGAGCAGCGCAATTACAAGGGCTCTGGAAGACACATGGCCAAAATCGAACTGGATATTGTTGATGAGGCTGAGTGTGAGTCCAATGATGGTGAAGGTGAGCCCAAGCGCTCCGGCTACTCCAAAGCCGGGTATGACAAATACCTCGAGCGCTATGAGAATCAGCCCAACAATAAATACAATGATTTCCCAGTTTTCGGCCATCCCCTCGAGATAGAGCGGGGCAAAATAGGCAATGGCCGCAATGATGGCAATGGCCAGCGGAAAGCCGATTCCTGGCGATTGCATTTCGAAGTAAATTCCTCCCAGTATGCCCATAATGAGAATTCCCGAAACAACGGGATTGGTTAGAAAACCAATAATGCGGTCGAGGGTGGAAGGTTGGTATTCTTCAATAAGGTAATGCGTTATGTTGGCCAGCTCGAGCAGTTCCTCCACATTCTCGGCGATGCCTTCGCAAAAACCATGTTCCATGGCCTCAACTGCTGTGAAGGTCAGTATTTTTCCGGTGTCGATGATGCCCGGGATGTAAACATCCTCGTCGACCATGGCTTCGGCCATGCGTGGATCGCGAAACCATTTGACGATGGTGTCGTTTTCGGTGTAAATGGTATCGGCTCCGTGGCTTTGGGCAGTTGCACGCATGGTGGAGCGAAAGTACGACTGGTATTTGTCAGGTGCCTTTTCTCCTCCCTGGTTCACCACAGTAGCGGCTCCTATATTCGCTCCCGGGCGCATGTAAATGCTGTCGCAGGCAACCGAAATCAGCGCTCCGGCCGAAGCAGCATTGTTGTCGATGAAAACCCAGGTGGGAATTTCGCTGTTAATGATTTTTGTTCTGATGGAATCAGCATCCACTACGGTGCCGCCGTAGGTATTCATGTGGATCAGAATCAGATCGGCGCCCATTTCTCTGGCATTCTCATATACAATTTTTGTTTGCCGCCATACCGAAGGTGCAATCTGCTCCTTGATGTTGAATTTGTAGATAAGCAGGGTGTCAGCCGGTTCGGCACTGACAAACTGAACACTTAGGAAAATAATGGTGACAAGCAATAATGTTTTTAGTTGTCTCATGATGTAGTTTGAATTACGAGTGAGCTTTTTAATGTTAAGCTTTGGTGCCATAAAAATACTATTTTTATTGATGCATGGCTTAGGATTTTTAAGTGTTAAATTTGCCGCTTCAGTAAAAATAAAGAATGATAAATAATTATATCTTTGAAACCTCATTTTAAATTTCCCATCATGAGCTTGAATGAACTAACAGCTATTACGCCCATCGACGGCCGTTACCACAATAAAGTCAGTGAACTTGAAGAGTATTTTTCGGAATATGCACTGATCAAATACAGGGTTTTTGTTGAGATTGAATATTTTCTGGCCTTAACAAAAATTCCACTCCCGCAGCTTAAGAATTTCGATCAGTCGCAAAATGGTGCCTTGAAAGCCATTTATCGTGATTTTTCGGTTGAAGATGCACAACGTGTTAAGGATATTGAACAAACCACCAACCACGATGTGAAGGCGGTGGAGTATTTTATTAAAGAAAAATTTGAAGCCCTGCAACTCGATTCGTTCAAGGAGTTCATACACTTTGGACTTACTTCGCAGGACATCAATAACACCGCTGTTCCCTGTTCGTTGCGCGATGCCTTGCAGGAAGTTTATTATCCGCAGATTGAAAAGGTGGTGAACCAACTCGACGAACTGGCCGATGCCTGGGAAGATGTTCCCATGCTGGCACGTACCCATGGTCAGCCTGCATCGCCAACCCGTTTGGGTAAGGAACTGCGCGTTTTTGTCGAACGCATCAATGTGCAACTCGATTTGTTGAAGGGAATTCCCTGTTATGCCAAATTTGGTGGTGCTACCGGAAACTTCAATGCTCATACAGTTGCTTTTCCTGCCATCGACTGGGTCGGTTTTGCCAATCAGTTTTGTAAGAACTCACTGCAACTGGAACGCTCGCAGGTGACCACCCAGATTGCGCATTACGATAATTACGGTGCCATTTTCGATAACCTGAAACGAATCAACACCATTTTGCTCGATCTGAACCGCGACATGTGGACCTATATCTCGATGGATTATTTCAAGCAGAAAATCAAAAAGGGCGAAATTGGTTCTTCAGCCATGCCACATAAGGTAAATCCCATCGATTTTGAAAATTCGGAAGGGAACATTGGCTTGGCCAATGCCATTTTTGAACATCTGTCGGCCAAACTGCCCGTTTCGCGTTTGCAACGCGATTTGACCGATTCGACGGTTTTACGGAACATTGGCGTTCCCATTGCCCATACCTTAATTTCGATACAATCGACCTTAAAGGGACTCAGCAAGTTGTTAATTAATACCGATGCCATCGATCAGGATCTGGAGCGTAACTGGAGTGTGGTAGCCGAGGCCATTCAAACAGTTTTACGAAGCGAAAACTATCCCAATCCGTACGAAGCTTTGCTGAATCTTACCCGCACCAACAGCAAAATAGATAAAAAAGCCATCCACGAGTTCATCGAAACCCTCGACGTAAGTAACGAGGTGAAAGAAAGACTCAGGGCAATCAGTCCTAAAAATTATACAGGAATCTGAAAAACAGGGATGTTCTGCTGGACATCCTCTTTTATTTCACAATAAAACCTGTGAAAGCGGGTTATTCTTTACGAATGCATTCAAGGCTTCATGAAAGGATTATTCAAACTATTGCGTCGCTTTTTACCCCCTTTTAAAAAGTGGGTGGTTCTCAATATCGTTTTCAACCTGTTGGGGGCAATCTTTGGTGCTTTTTCTTTCATGGCACTCAGCCCTATATTGGGAATCCTGTTTGGTACCCAGTCGATGGTGACAGAAAAAACTGTCTGGTCGCTCAACTTTGATGACATCAAGCAAAATGTGTTTTACTACATGAGCCAGGTGATTGCCGATTCAGGCCACATGAGGGCACTTTTCTACATTGGGGTTTTCATGATCATCATGGTTTTTCTGAAGGTTGGTTTCACCTATCTGGCCAGTTTTTTCATGGTTCCTTTACGCAATGGTGTGGTACGCAACCTGCGAAATAAAATTTACAGGAAGATACTGGCTTTACCCATCGGCTATTTTTCCGACGAACGCAAAGGAGACATCATTGCCCGGGTAACCGGCGACGTAACTGAAATAGAGAATTCGATCATGAATTCGCTGGAAATGCTGTTTAAAAACCCGGTACTTATCATCATTTCACTCATTGTGATGGTGTATATGAGCTGGTCACTGACTTTGTTTGTTTTTGTGATGTTGCCCATTGCTGGTTTTATCACCGGGCGCATTGGTCGTACACTAAAAAAACCTTCCCGTCTGGGGCAGGAAAAAATGGGTGACATTCTCAGCACCATCGACGAAACTTTATCGGGCTTAACCATCATCAAGGCTTTTAATGCCGAAAAGAGAATGGCTGCCCGTTTTGAAGAAGAAACAAAAGATTATTACCGCACAATGAACCGCTTAATGTGGCGCCGCTTTTTGGCACATCCCGTAAGTGAGTTCCTGGGTACCACCATCATCATCATTGTTTTATGGTATGGTGGAAGTTTAATTTTAAAAAATGAAGGCGGACTGGCGCCCGAAGATTTTATTACCTACCTGGTTTTCTTTTACAGCATCATTAATCCTGCAAAAGCCTTTTCTACTGCGCTTTACAGTGTGGAAAAGGGGCTTGCGTCAATGGAAAGAGTCGATCAGGTTTTAGATACGGTGAATCATATTGCCGATCAACCCGGTGCGGTTCAGAAGCAAAGCTTTGATGGTGAAATAGAATTTAGGAATGTATCCTTTTCGTATGGCGCTGATCCGGTTCTAAAAAATATTAATATCAAAATTCCAAAGGGAAGCACGGTCGCACTGGTCGGTAAATCGGGGTCGGGAAAAACAACCATGGTCAATTTGTTGCCCCGCTTCTGGGATTTGCAAAACGGCGGACAAATACTCATCGACGGGGTGGATATCCGGAAAATCAAACTGCATGACCTGAGGCGCCTGATGGGCTATGTTAGTCAGGATCCCGTACTGTTTAACGACAGCTTTGAAAACAACATCGCTTTTGGTGTGGAAAGTACCGATGAAAGCGCCATTCATGAAGCAGCCAGGGTCGCCCATGCCGATGAATTTATTAATGAACATCCCGAAGGCTATGCAGCGAATATAGGAGACAGCGGAAGCAAGCTTTCGGGCGGACAACGGCAACGTCTTTCCATTGCCCGGGCCGTGCTTAAAAATCCTCCCATCATGATACTCGACGAAGCCACTTCGGCGCTCGATACCGAGTCGGAAAAACTGGTGCAGGATGCACTCGAAAACCTGATGCGGAACCGGACTTCAATTGTTATTGCTCATCGGCTTTCGACCATAAAAAATGCCGATGTGATCTATGTTTTCAAAGACGGAGAAATTGTAGAACAGGGAAGTCATGAGCAGCTTCTTGTAATTGGTGGCGAGTATTCACGTCTGCATCAGTTACAAATGTATTAATAGCCACTTACAGCTAATTCTTCATTTTTAAATAAGCAAAATGTGTTTGCGTCAGTGCTGTCGCACAAACAAAACTACAGCTCCCGCTATAAATTGACGAAGGTCTTTGGCGAAGAAGTTAAATTGCAATATATTTAGTTCCTTATTTCTTTTCTGTTTGAATTTTTGTTTAAAAAGATTTTGGAGAAGCTGTTTTCAAAGTTAAATTTGAAAGCATTATTAAACTGGTTGATGCTTTATTCCTGATTGTTTAATTGCATTCAACAATGTACGTGCTTTTATAAGTAGCTTTATGCTACTTTTGTTTGGGGTTTTGGGGCCTTTGCAGTTAGCGTTTTCAAGTGTTTTCATTGAAACAAAACTGTAATCGGCTTGTGGTGATTTGATAAAAAGAAAGTTATGAAGAAAATAGTTCTTTTTCTGCAGCTGGTATTATTTTCATTTTCGGCGATGAATGCTATGGCACAACAAAGTGTAATGCGTACACCCGGAAAATATATGATGCCCATGGATAACGCATCGGCAGCTTTTCCCGGCTCGGCTAATAAGGAGGGTGAGCTTTGGGTGGTTTTTTCCGATCGTCCTGATAATCAAATGTACAGCGATAAGGCTTGCCAGAAAGCAAACGGACAAAAACTTGACTTTATGCAGGCCATGTATGTAATTGCTGAAACTGATAAGGCAATTCAGGTGGTTGAATTTGATGCAGCCGATATGCGAGGAACGCTGAAGGATGGAGCCAGAGACCGTGCTGCCTGGATCCTGAAAGATAATATGTTGTTGTGGCGCACCTGTTTAAAAACACGCGATGTGAATCTGCCTGAGTTTAAAGACGGCATTTTCAACAAGAAAGCCATGGTGCTCAATATTATTTCAGGCAACCAGTCGGAAATTAGAGTTCCCGAATACCATGCTCATCCACGGTGCAGTCAGCGCGATTCAATTAATTCAGCCCTGGTTTATCAAATTAATTATGTTTATAAGGAAACCCCAACTGCCTACTTACTTGCTGATATTCCTGAAATTTTGGACGTCGAACGGGATAAGCCAAGAGTTAAAGGCTGGGTTTTAAAGTCACAAACCACCGCCTGGAATCACCGTCTGGCCTTTGAAGTAAACTGGGATGAGCAGGCAGTTGCCGAACGAAAAGCAAAGGGCTACAAAGCAAGTATAACGGCTTCGAAAAATGGAGGAGAAAGTATCTTTAAAGAAGGGACTACATGGTATAATAAGCGGGCCATTGGTGAGGTAGACCGCTTCCCTGTGCTCGATGTTACCAATGGATCTACCAAAGTTGGTGTAATTGGTGATTTACGTTCACAGGAAGGTGCAAGCCTTTCGAGCGATGAATTTGCCGAAATAAAACATACCATCGATTCCATGTCGGGTGCATTGCGAAATGTAAATGTCATATTTGTGGTGGATGGCACCAGCAGTATGATTCCTTATTCCGGTTCAATACAGAATGCCATCAAACAAACCATGCGCGAATTGCTGAAGAGTCAGAACAATTACCGTTTTGGTGCCTTGCTTTACCGCGATGCTTCAGAGGGAAATGCGAATGCAATACATTATACCCGAGACTTAAGTTCCAATTACAACGGGGTGAACAGCATGCTGAGCCGTTACCTGAATCCTACCTTCAACCGCTGCAACAGCGATCCTGAAGAAGCCATGTATTACGGTTTGAAAAAAGCAATCGAACGTTTCGATCCACCTGTGGGAGAATCGAATTTTGTAATCCTTATTGGCGATGCCGGAAATCATCAACGGACACAATTTACCGATTGTAACGGACAAACTGCCAACGATTTTACCCGGGTAGAGGAAAAAGAACTGGTTGATTTGATGGTAAGAAAAAATATTAACCTGTATGCATATCAGGTACATCACAAAGTGGAGCAGGATGTTCAGCCGGCTTACGATGCCTTCCGTACTCAGGTTGAAAGCCTGATGACTCAAACTGTGCGTAAACGAGTGCCCGGAATGGCTTCTGCTACAGTGAGTGATTTGCTCACACAGTCGGACAAGGAAGTTGAAATTCTGCCTTCACTGGGGGTGCCGGGTTATTTCAAGAAGGCTCCGCAGGGAGGTACTGTTCATACCAGTGTGTTGATGCGCGATGTGGCCGATGCCTTAAAAGATATTGATGCCCGTGTAAATCATCAGCTTGAAGGCATTTCGGAATACCTGAATGGAAAAATCAAAGGCGATAATGCCCGTGAACTGGCTGGTTTCATTCGTAAACTCGAAGATCAGAACATTCCTTCGGAAAAGCTCGATGTGGTATTCCAGAAAAACGGACAGGTTTACAATGTGGGTTATGCCGAACGTTTTCGCGATGGAATGAAAAATCCCGTTTATCAGGATGTACTGCTCATGTCGCGCGAAGACTTGTATTCGATCAAACGTTCACTCGAAAGACTGATCCCAACCGATGAACTTTCGTTGCCACCCAACGAATCGCGTTCGTTCATCGTGTACGGTTGGGGCGAAATTCTGGTCGACATTCTGGGCTATTTCCCCGAAGTGAATGAGTCGATCGACACCCTGAGTCTATACACCCTTTCGGCCATTCTTACCGGCTGGGGAGGAAAAGAAAAATACAAGGACATCAAATTGCTCGATGTGACCTCGCCTGAACGCTTCCCCGATGTAATGCTCTATGAATACCTGATTGACTGGTGCATTACCAAGGGGCACATCCAGAGCATTTACGACGGGCAAAACCTCCTGACTGAAGATTTCTTCAGAGATCATCAGTGGACGATTTTTTACGAATACCTGTACCATCTGACCAATGGGGCAGTAGAAGAAGATCCGGAAATGGGAGCCCGGTTCAGTGAATATTTTGAAAGATACAATAAAGAGTACAATAACTTTAAAGCCTCGTTCCGGATTCCAATGGGAACCGGCTCGGGCCTTAAACATTATTGGATCGATTCCCGCATTTTCCCCCACCAGACTAAAAATTTTGGAGAAGAAGATATTATTAAATATCTCTACAGGAACTATAATAATTAAGAAGTTGAGCTAATGTCGGATCATGTTGTGAATGGGGGTTTCGATCGCCGTGATGTCTTGTTTCATATCGAAAAGCTGTCGTGTGCCTACACCGAAAATCAACCGGTACTTGAAGCGGAAGACCTGATTATCCCGAAAAGGAAGATCACTGTATTGCTCGGACCATCGGGGGCGGGCAAAAGCACCCTGCTCGAAACCCTGGGCCTTATGACCCAAACCGTTAATGGAAGTACCTCGTGCATCCGTTTCTTTCCCAACGATACCGACGAATACGATTTAGCGGGCATGTGGGGCGATCACCAGGAAGCCCAGCGCTATCACATCAGAATGCTGTACTACAGCTTTATCTTTCAGAGTACCAACCTGATGCCCAATTTCTCGGCCCTCGAAAATGTGGGTTTGACCGAGCTCATTCAAAACAAACCCGAATCGGAAGCCTACTTCAATGCGATTGAAAGTCTGGTGAAAAATCTCAGCGTTACCAGCCTGGCCTACGAGAAAAAGCCCTATGAGTTTTCGGGTGGTGAACGTCAGCGCCTGGCATTTGCACGTGCCATCAATCCCGATTTTACCGTGCTTTTTGGTGACGAGCCCACCGGCAACCTCGACCATTTTAATTCGGTAAAACTGATGCATTTTATTCGCGACTTTATTACCCGTCAGCGAGAAAATGCCAGTGCCATCATTGTGTCACACAACATCCCGCTGACCCTCGATTTTGCCGACCGCATCATCGTAATGTCGAAGCGTGAAAATGGAGTTTCGATCATCGATCCGCATTTTATTTATGATCGTGAGCGCATTAAATGGTATGAATCGAAAGAGAAGCAACAAAAAGTTCAACAGGAAATAGAGCTCCTGCTCAATTCTGATACCGAAAGTTATGTGCGTATTCTAATGCACCTTTCGGAGCATAAGGTCGATGAAGGTTTTTTCGAGTTGGTAAAAAGCAGGATGACAGCCCATCAAACGGCCATGGAAGCCGATAAGGCTTATCCCGAGGAAGAACAAAAAGCCTTTCGTGACTGGCTGACTGCTGAACTCGAAGAAAAGGAAATTGCCAACAACGAAGTAAAAGAACACATCCGTCAGTTTGCCTTTGGTGAAATCAAGAAGGCAGATATTAAAATAAACGATGTGATCAGAACCATTCAGGATCTGAAATTTAAAACGGCAGTTGAAGGACAGCGTGACAAAAAGAGAACAAAAAATACCGGCATCGAGCAGCAGGAACTGGGGAACAGCAACAACCCTGTTGCCAGTATCCTGGGCTTTATTCCCTGGCTTGTTTTATCACTTGCCCCTTTCATCACCACGCTGATTAACCGAAGTGCCGAATTGATCCATCGCGGTTTCAAACGCGTTGTGAAACCGGTATTGCCTGTTGAACGAAACGACGATGATTCGTTCAACCCGCTGTTGTTTTCGTTTCGCGACATTATTCCCGTTGTTTTTTATAAGCTCTGCGTAGCCTGGGACTGGGTGAATGTGAAATACAAGCTGTTCATTAAATTCAACCTGAAACAGCACTGGATTCCATTCAATACCATTCCACACGATTTTAAACACCTGTTTTACCGAAATGAAACAAAGGAATTGCTGGGTAAAAAGAACAAGCACTTCTGGCTGATTGTGGTCATTTTGTTTTTTACCTTTCTGGCCATTGGATTTTCAAACGGTAGTCTGGAGTACCTGCGCGAGAAAATGGAAGATCCTTTTGTTCGTTCAATCAATGCACCCATTCCGGGCACCAACCGGAATGCCAACCGCGCCATTGCCTATTACAACGCTGATTCACTTCAGCAAATCTATCATTACGACTCGATTGTAGGCTATAATAAGTGGACGGCCTATTTTCAGGGCGATTTATCTGAAAGTCCTAACCGCAGTGTCGACGGACGTTCCATTCCTTTCGACGATCCGCTGGTTGCCACCATTGTCGATCCAAAGGTAAACCGCTCGCTGGGGCAGGGTTTTACAGGCGAACGCGATATTTCGATCATTGTGACCCGCAACTTGCTGAACAAACTCGAGTGTTCTGAAACTCCGGCTTTCATTTTCAAAAAGCAGCGCGATGGCCGTCTAACGCCAATTCCTGTGAGGGCAGTTGTTGACCGGCTGCCGGGTGAACGCATCGATTTTCTGACAACTCAGCACTTCTATAACAACTACATTTCAATGGGCGACCGCTTCCTTTTTAAGGACAATAACAAGCTATATGCCTATGTGGTGATGGACTCAACTCAGTTAAGTCCCTTCAAAGAGGCTGCCGACAGTTTCTTTACCCGATATTACGACGAAGGGGGCCTGCTCGAAGTGAATACCATCGATGTGTATGCGCATCAGTACAGCTACCAGCCGATGTATGTTTTACAGGTTTCCTTCTTTAATTCAGAATACATCAGTCTTGAGCAAATTGATGAACTTTACGCCGAATTCAGAACCTCTGACGAGTTAACGCGCTTTGTTGAAGAGGCCGGTATCGAAGAACACCAATTTATTCAAAGTTATTTTCCAAATCAGGAAAACCGGACGAACGGACGCTTCGACTACATTGCAGTCAATTTTAATGACCTGAGTAATGTGGATGAATTTGCCGAAAAATTTGCCGAGGATTCTGAAATCAAGCTCGAAATGTCGAAAATTGAGCAAATGAAGAATTACAACTTTGTAAGCAAGCTGACGACCATCATGTCGTTAATTTTGATAGGATTCAGTGTATTAATGATCAATATCTTCCTGTCGAATATTTTGAGCACTCACCTGAATAAGATCAAGATGAATATTGGTACCTTTAAGGCATTCGGGATCGACATCAAAAGGATTTACATGGGAATGATGTACATCTTTGTTTTGTTGCCGCTTGTTTTGGCCCTTTTTCTGGCCGGTGTGCTTGGCTATCTCGGTTTGATTTATTTCATTATCAATGTACTTTCGCCTTTCGAGGTGGAGAAGAATCTGTATTTCGACCTGTTTAACCAATACACCCTTATCTCGGTACTGGTGCTGGCTGTGGTGAATTACTATGCTTTCAGTATCATTATTAACCGAATATTTAAACAAACACCGGGCGACCTGATTTACGACCGGAACAACAAGGCCTGATGCATACTGAACTATTTTCTGTATAAAAACTTATACAAAAGCAACACAACAAAAAGTGTTGCTTTTGTATTTTTATCGGCACAAATCGTATTTATGGCACAAACTATATTTTACATCATCATTGCAATCATCATTTTTGATTTCGTATTTGAACAGTGGTTGGCTTATCTGAACGCGAAACACTGGTCGATGAGCCTGCCAGACCAACTGAAAGACCTTTACAATGAAAAGGAATACTCGAAGTCACAAGCTTATCAGAAGGTGAATCATCGTTTTGGAATGCTTACTTCAACTTTTTCATTCTTACTGGTTTTAATGATGTTGCTATTTGGAGGTTTTGCCTTGCTCGATGCGTGGGCACTTGCCTTCTCTAGTCATTATCTGCTCAATGCCCTGATCTTTTTCGCCTTGCTGGGACTGGGCTCCGATTTGCTGACTACACCTTTCGAGCTATATCATACTTTCGTTATCGAAGAACGTTTTGGTTTTAATAAGACCACAATCAAAACCTTCATTACCGATAAGTTGAAGGGATGGCTGCTGGGAGCGTTACTGGGGGGAGGACTTTTGGCCTTAATTATCTGGATATGGCAGTTGACTGGTGACTGGTTCTGGATCATTGCCTGGGCAATAATCACCATGATAAGCGTACTGATGAGTATGTTTTATTCCAGTATCATTGTTCCGCTTTTTAACAAGCAGGAGCCGCTTGCAGACGGCCCCTTGAAGGAAGCCATCGAAGCCTTTGCAACGAAGGCTGGTTTTGTATTGAAAAACATATATGTGATCGACGGTTCAAAGCGTTCGACCAAAGCGAATGCCTATTTTACCGGACTGGGCAAACGAAAGCGCATTGTTTTATACGATACCCTCATCAACGATTTATCGACCGATGAGCTGGTGGCCGTGCTGGCGCACGAAATAGGACATTACAAACGAAAGCACATCATCGGCAGTTTGCTTGCCGGCGTGATCCAAACAGGATTCATGCTCTACATCTTATCGCTCATGCTCGATTCGGCTGCCTTATCGCAGGCGCTTGGTGCCGAAGAGGCAAAATTTCATCTGAGCATCATTGCATTTGGAATATTGTACACGCCGCTGGAATTCATTACCGGTCTTTTGATGAATTTATTGTCTCGTAGGAATGAATACCAGGCCGATGCCTTTGCAGCAGAATTTGGACTGGACGATGAACTGGCTTCTGCTCTGAAAAAGTTGTCGGTTAAGAACCTGAGCAACTTAAGGCCGCATCCCTTGTATGTATTTTTTCACTATTCACATCCTACTTTATTACAACGACTTGATAAACTTAATAATAAATGAAAGCAGAAATTATCACCATAGGAGATGAAATACTGATTGGTCAGATTGTCGATACCAATTCGGCCTGGATGGCTACCGAATTGAACCGTATCGGGTTGGCTGTGGCACAGATTACTTCGATTTCTGATCAACCCGACCACCTGGTGTCGGCACTCAACGATGCCCGAAAAAGAGCTGATGTGGTGCTGCTTACCGGTGGACTTGGACCGACAAAAGACGACCGCACCAAAAAGGTGTTGGCCGAATATTTTCGATCTCCGTTAATTTTACATGAGCCCACCCTGGAGCATGTAACGGCGTTCTTCAGAAAAAGAGGAATGAATCCCGGACGGCTGAATCACGATCAGGCCCTGGTTCCGCAGTGTTGCGAAGTATTGTTTAATCCGCAGGGTACGGCACCCGGGATGTGGTTTGCCGATGAGGGTACGATCTTTGTATCGATGCCCGGTGTGCCATTCGAAATGAAGGAGCTGATGCAACTTCACGTTTTGCCCCGCCTGCAAAAAATGAATGGTAACGAAGTCATCTGGCATCAGACGGTATTGACCACCGGAATTCCGGAATCGTTGCTGGCCGAAAAAATTGAAGAATGGGAGCTGGCACTGCCATCGCACATTCATCTGGCCTATTTGCCTTCGCCTCAGCAGATCAGACTTCGCTTTTCGGCTTTTGGTCAGGATGAAATGCAGCTAAAAAAGGAAGTGGATGAACAGATAGCACTTTTAAAAGCGATCATTCCTGAAGCCATTTTTGGCTATAACACCGACACCATGGCTGGCGTGGTAGGGCAGTTGTTACTTGAAAAGAAAGCCGGCATGGCCACAGCCGAAAGCTGCACAGGAGGGTACATTGCCCATCTCATTACTTCGGTTCCAGGCAGTTCGGGCTGGTACAAGGGCAGTGTTATTGCCTATTCGAACGAGGTGAAGCAAAAAGTATTGCAGGTCGATGGCAACAGTATTGAAAGCTACGGTGCAGTAAGCGAGCAGGTTGTGAGGCAAATGGCCGAAGGAGCCAGAAAACTGTTCGACGTTGATTATGCAGTGGCCACATCGGGCATTGCCGGCCCCGATGGCGGGAGCGATGAAAAACCAGTGGGGACAGTTTGGATTGCAGTGGCTACGCCCGATAAAACCATCGCAAAATTGATGAAATACAGCAATAACCGTGAACGCAATATCGTTCGTTCAGGGAATGCAGCATTGAACGTTTTGCGTTTGTTATTGTTAAGTGAATAGGCACAAATTAAATAGGAAACACCATGAAAAAATTCCTCTCCATAGCAGTCTTTGTGATCTTGTTTGTTTTGCTTCTGCTTGCGATTTTTCCCTTGCTGTTTAAGAATCGCATCAATGAGGCCTTGCTCAATAAAATCAATTCGTCGATTGACGCGGAGGTCAGTTACGAAAACTATCAGCTCTCACTTTTTCGCTCTCTGCCCGATTTGAAGGCAAGCTTTAATGGCGTAAGCGTGATGGGTAATGGAGCCTTTGAGAATGATACACTGGCAGCCTTTGATCGTTTGTCGGTCGAAATTGGCTTGCCGGCTTTTATACGATCAGGCGAAATAGCAGTGAATTCGTTGAGCGTCAGTAAGGCGGTTCTGAATTTAATTGTCAATGAAGAAGGACTGGCCAATTGGGAACTTGTTGCCAGCGACGAGAATGCTGTAACGCAGAGTCCCGACAGCACAGCCGAAGGAATCAATATCTTGTTGCAGGCTGTTTCAGTCAGTGATTTCAGTTTTAGTTACCACAGCATCAAGGACAATTATTTATTCAGCATCAGGCATCTCGACGGAAAAATGAATGGTTGGGCGCAAGGAATGAAAACAATTCTTGATCTGGAACTCCAAACTCCTTCGATGAATTTCAGCTACGATAGTATTGACTATCTGAAGGATGCTGCTGTTGGTTTAACCACCAGCCTGAATGCCGATCTCGATCACTATCGTTTCGATTTCGACAGCAGGGAGTCAAAGTTAAACGGAATGCCGCTTCAAATTGAAGGTGGTTTTGAGATGCCCGGCGATTCGATGCTGTTTGATATGAAGATCCAGCTTCCCGGCATCGAAATGAATGAGTTGTTGAAACAAATACCTCAGGCTTATGAACACTATCTGACCGGTGTTACAGCCACAGGAGAAGTAAGTGCAGGAGGAACGCTGAAGGGGATTTACTATCAGGATCAGTATCCGGCCATCGACCTGGGAATTTCGCTTCGAAATGCAAGCCTTCAGTATCCTGATTTGCCCGACAGACTGAACATCAGCAGTTTGGATGCGCGCATTCAAAAGGTCGAAGGGCCGCTCGAGCTGCTAACGGTAGGCATGCGTAATTTTAAAATGGAATTGGGTGGAAATCCGTTGGAGATGCATGCTTTCATGAACTCGCTTTTTACCGATCCGGCTGTCGACATGCAAATGAAGGGACGCATCGACATGGCATCGCTGACCAAAGTCGTTCCCCTGGGAACTACCAGCATGAAAGGTCTGCTTACCGTCGATGCAGCCATTGCCGGCACCTATTCAGCCCTTTCGGAAAACAATTTTTCTGCTTTTCAGTCGTCGGGTAATGTGGCACTGAGCGATTTCTTTCTTGCCAATGATAAGCTCCCTCAGGGACTTGAAATTAAAAATGCCGCTTTGGTGCTGCAGGGACAACAGCTTAAGGTGCAGGGTTTAAACGGGCGAATGGGCAAAAGCGACTTTCGTCTCGATGGAACCATCGATGAGTTAATCAGCTATGCAATCGACGACGCCGTACTGAAGGGAACTTTCAAACTGCAAGCCAATCAGCTGGATCTGAACGAGTTTTTGAATGCCTACGAGCCCGACGAAGCTTCGGCCGAAGGAGTTTATCTGCCGGCCGATACCAGCAATACAGCCACCGATAGCAGCTTTGTACTTCCGGCCAACATCAACATGGCTTTCAATGCGAATGTGGCACATTTGTACTTCGATCGAATGGATATCAGCAATTTTACCGGACGGGTACTAATCAAAAATCAACAAGTGCTGCTTGAGGGACTTAAAATGGAAATGCTGGGAGGAACACTGAGAATGAATGGCAGTGTACTGGCCGATGGGACCGATGAACCGAAGGCTGCACTTAAAATCAATGTTGATCGCTTCAGTCTTAAAGAATCGTATGAGCAAATCAGCATGGTGAAACGTTATATGCCCTTTGCAGCCAAAAGCGATGGCGATTTTTCAAGCGGACTGACAGTCGATTCCTACCTGAAAAATACGATGGAAGTCGATTTGGCCTCGCTCAATGCTGCCGGATCGTTTTCGACTCACCAGGTAAAACTGGTCGATCCGCAATTCTTTTCTGAATTAAAGTCGGTTATCCGTGTCGATCAGATAAAAAACCTGACTGTCGATGATTTTACGGCGGGCTTTTCCATTCGCAATGGCGACCTCTCCATCGAACCTTTTAGCACCAAACTGGCTCAACAGCCCGTAGCGCTTTCGGGTAGCTATAACTTTGGCGGAACACTCGATTTTAAGGTAGATGCCACGCTTGAAAAGGCAATACTTTCGGAGCAGATAAATGCCATCATAGCATACGTCCCCGGGCACGAACGGGTGAAAACACTCGATGTTGGAATTCGCATAAAAGGTGATGCCAAGAAACCTACGGTATCAGTCGATTCAGATAAAATCAGGCAACAGGTGGTGAAGCAATTACGCGACAGCTCGCCCGAAGAATTGCAGGACGCTGCCAAAAAGCTGCTCCGTGATCTGTTTAAATAGAATCGTTAAAAACCGTTAATTGTTAAATATTTTATAAGATCCGGCAGGCAAAAAAAATATCTTTTCAATATTTTTGCCTGCCGGATTTTTTTTGGCAATGCCCTTATTTCAAACCACAAATATTCATTCGTTAAATAAAAATTGAACAATGAGAAAAAATAGCCTGACCTTCGGTTCTTCAACTTTTTTATTGCTCTCTGTTTTATTTCTTTTTAATGGAGCAGCCTGCTCACCAAAAAGTAACAATGAAAATAAAGCGCTGTTTAATAAGCATTACAAGGAAGCCATTGTAGAAGGGCAACAGGAACTGCGTCAGTACCTGCTTACTTCGTTTACCCCCGGGGCTTCGGTGGCTGTTGCACACAAAGGTGAATTACTCTGGTCACAGGGTGCCGGTTTGGCCAATAAGGAACTGGATGTGAAAGTCGACCGCTTTACAAAGTTTCGTATTGGAAGCAACTCCCAATTGTTGACCAGCTATCTTGTTGCACAGTTGCATCAGCAGGGAAAGCTGCATCTCGACAGTAGTTTCTATCATTATGTACCCGATTTTCCAAAAAAGGAATATGATTTTAGTCCCCTGATGCTTGGAGCAAATGTGGCTGGTTTTTACGAAACCAACGCATCCTACATTCAATATCTCGATAGCTTAAAAACTTTCAGGGAATTTTTGGGCGTTTTCGACTCAAAGCCTCTGATGTATGAACCGGGAGCACATTATGCCAGATCGGATTACGGGATTGCCCTGCTGGCTGTTCTGGCTGAAGAAGTAAGTTCGCTTCCCTATTCTAAACTGGTAAAGGAATATGTAATTGACACCCTGGCACTGGAGCATACCCTTGCCGACATGCCCCTGATCATCACCGAAAATCGCAGTGCTCCTTATGATCTCGACTACATTGCAAGGCTTGTGAATGCGCGCCCTGTCAACCTGATGCCCTTTTTACCGGTACAGGGTTTTCTTTCAACACCCGAAGACCTTGTAAAGCTGGGCCAACAAATGGTAAAGCCTGGTTTTTTTAATGAGGAAACACTGCGTCGGATGACCACCAGGTATCGCTTAAGCGATGGTCGTGAAATCAATTATGGTTTTGGCTGGATCATCACCAGCGACCGTTTCGGTCGTAAGGTGTATGGTAGTATTGGCCGTACAATAGGGGGGGCTTCAATGGTAATGGTTTATCCCGAACAGGAACTGGTGGTGGCCATGTGCTCGAACAAACCCGACGAGGTAAACGAGCTGCCAGCCGATAAAATTGCCTTTCACTTTCTGAATAAGATTGATCCGCGTTCAGACGATGAAAATAGCGGGACAACTGAGTAAACAGTGATATATCCGTGTTTATTTTGCCATCATCTTAAAGCGTTCGTTGGCACGAATTAAAATGCGGTCGACCAGACGGGGAAATAACTTGTTGGCCAGGGCATTCAACTTTCCCAACGTTGTCAGAACCCGTTTGAAGCGTCCTTTTTCAATATTGCGAACAATGGCTTTGGCTACCTGATCGGTGGTTTGCGCATTTTTCTCACTGCGGGCCTCAATGGGAATCAGGCGCCCGTCGGCAGCAATGGTACGCTTAACCGGATCGTTTTGTGTATAGCCAACATAGGTGATGCCCACTTTGATCCCGGTACTGTGAAGTTCAATTTTTAGTGATTCGGCCAGTGCGGTGAGTGCCATTTTTGCCGAACAGTAAGCCGAAATGCTTTGCAAACCCCGAATGCCGGCAACACTCGACACAAACATGATGCGGCCCTTGCTTTTTTTCAGGGCAGGAAGCGCCGCATGCGTTACGTTCACGGCTCCTAAATAATTTACTTCCATTACTGTTTTGAAAACCGAGGGATCGACTGTTTCGAAATCGCCCCGCATCGATACACCGGCATTGTTAATCACCACATCGATTTGCTGAAATTGTTCCACGATTTTATCAATCATCGAAACACAGTCTGTATAGCTCGTAACATCGGCTGCCACAGCCATCACTTCAGCTCCGGCAGCTGCAAGTTCTTTTCGGGTGTTTTCAAGGCGGTCAACAGTACGGCCGTTGAGTACTACTTTGGCTCCTATTGATGTCAGCAGCCGGGCCGTAGCTTTACCAATTCCCAGGTTAGAGCCGGTTATCAGTACTACTTTGTTTTTGAACGAATAGGCCATTTTTCTGATTTAGGAGTTCAACAGAAGTTATTTTTTGAGCACCATGTCGGAGTGGTGCTTGAGTGCTGTAAATGAATTGCTCCATGCCATGGCAAGATGTACAAAAAAGGCAATCCACAAGGTTCCCGTAAGTGCGGTAAGCCAGCACAAAGCCAGTCCGAGGATGGCAGCCCCAATGGTTTCTTCGAGGCCCTTGGGGATATGGGTAGCCGAATAAAGCGCAATGTTAACGGCAGTGGCCGGCCAGAATCCCAGGGTATCGACCAGCGGGAAAAACAGCACGCCGCGGAACAGCAGTTCGTAGCCAAAAAGATAGAAGGCCCAGGCCAGTGCATTGGCAATCACCAGCCGGCGGGTCCATACCTTGCTTCTTATTTGTGGATAATTTGCCAGGTTTTTTGGTTTTTTAGCACTTTGCATCGAAACCGGAATGATCAGCGCACTGATTCCCACAATCCACACCAGGGAAGTGAAAGCAGTTTCAGGCAGAAAGTGTAATCCCAGTTTTGCCAGTGTGTAATTGTCAAGAAAAATAAGGGCGGCCACCGTTGGGAAAATGCCCATTAAAACAAAGCCGGCATATTTGGTAAACAGGATGTGCCGGGCACTTGCCTTGTCGTGATCGTACTTTCGGTAGAAGTAGTTTTTAACTTTCTCCGATTTAAAAATAAACCAGTACACAGTAAAAAATGCAATGGCAATCAGAATAATGAAGAAGCTTTGAAAATCGCCGGTCTTCCAGCTCAAATCAGGTTGAAGTGTTTGGTATTTCATTGCAGCATCTTGTTTTTCTTAAACCATTCAAAGGCTTCGGCAATGGCTTCAGCAATGGGGGTTTGAGGAAGCATGAGCTCCCTGATGGCTTTATCTGATGAATAATAATGTTCATCGCACGAAATTCGGGCAAGCGGATAATTGACCGAAGGGGGTCTTTTGCTGATATGGCCCCAAAAATTACAAAAGCGACCATAGGCCAAAACCATTGCATGGCTTAAGCGAATACGGGGAGCAGGTACCTTAACGGTTTGGGCGATCAGCGTGAAAGCTTCTTTATAAGTCAGGTTTTCATGGCCCAGAATGTAGCTTTCTCCAATTCTTCCCATGGTTAAAGCATTGCATACTGCCGTGGCCACATCTTTTACATAAATGTAGTTTTTTCCCCCCGGGGCATAGCCGGGCACTTTCCGGTGATAGATGGCCATAATCATTGCCCCTGAACTGGGACCCGAATCGTAGGGACCAAACATGAAGGTAGGATTCACGGTAATGACGGGTAATCCTTTCTTTGCTTCTTCCTGAACCAGCTGGTGGGCTTTGTATTTTGAGTCCATGTAGCCCAATCCGTATTTATACGATTCGTATGGCGTTGCTTCGCTTGCAGGATGAATTTTATTGCCCGGGCCAAAGCTGTTGGCAGTACCCACATACACCATGCGCTGAATGCCGTGTTTTTTCGCTGCGGCAATAACATTGGCAGTGCCTTGCACATTCACTGCATCGAGGGCAGTCGATTTAACCGGCCAGGTTTTGGTATTGGCTGCTGCATGAATCACAGCGTCCATTCCTTCGATGGCCTTCGATACCGATTCCTGATCGAGCAGGTCGCCGTACACCGAAGTAAGTTGTAATCCGTTGAGCGTAGCTGAATGCCGCGTTGCCTGTATCAGAACATGTACCTCGTAGTTTCTCGAGAGCAACTCACGAACGATGTTGCTTCCCAAAAAACCATCGGCACCGGTTAGTAATACTTTTTTGATTTCCAATTTCATGGTTGAGAGTCAGGGTTTTGTTTAGATGTCGCTTTGGGGGTGACATCAGGGCTTGTGCTTATTTTTTAGTATGATAAAACTAGAAATAAATTTTGTAAACACAAGTTCATTTCATGGTTTTATCTTAAATAGAATGGCTCGAAAACAAGTATTTGGCTTAGAGCCCGTTTTTTAAATTGCTAAAATAGCGTTATTTTTCCATCCGGTTTCATTCAATTTACATGAATAAAGTTCGGGAGTTTCGATCGATGATGAGGAATTATTTCTTTTTACTGTTTGCTTTGTTGTGTTCACCGGTGCTTTTGGCGGTTCAGAACGAACTGAGTTTTGATGCCTATACCCAGATGGAAGGACTTCCAAATAACCAGATTCAGTGCATTTATCAGGATCAGCAGGGATGGATGTGGTTTGGAACCAGTCAGGGCCTGAGCCGTTTCGATGGCTATGAATTCGACAATTTCCAGCCGTCCTTGTCCGACAGTGCTTCCATCAGGGGAAGTCTGGTGCGTGTGATCGTTGAAGACCGCCAGGGGCGTTTGCTAATTGGAACAGAAAATGGCGGCCTCAATGTATTTGATCGTGAAACTGAATTTTTTCATCATCCCTTCGATCGGCACCCGCAGTTAGCCGGGAAAGAAATATCGGTAAACGACATGGAGGAAGACCAGGAAGGTCGTCTGTGGCTGGCTACAGATAATGGAATATGGATAGTCGATACACTTGAAAACATTGTTTCGCTTTCGGAACTGAGTGCTGGAAACGACCTTTGCAGCGGGCGTTACGTACGTGTGATACAGTTTGATAATACCGGTCGCTTATGGGTTGGTACCAATAACGGATTGATTCGGGTTGATGCAACAAGTTTTGAAAGCGAAATATTTGAGCTCACGCCCAATGCAGTAAATCCGAATGAAATTTGGGAGCTCTTTCTCGATACCGATGGTTCCATGTGGATTGGAACCTATTTGTATGGGATGTTTGCTGTCGACCCCATTAGTTTAACCGTAAAGCACATCGAACTCGAACCTGCGTATGAACGCAGCGAAACCGTTCGTACCATCTCTCGCGACCGGGATGAACAATATTGGATCGGAACCCGCGGTGGCTTGTATGTTTATGAGAAAGCCAAAGGTGCCAAAGCTTTTTACCGTCACGACGACCGAAAACCCGGTAGTTTGATCAACAATTCAATACTCGATGTTTACCACGACAAAAGGGGAGAGACCTGGATCGGAACCCGCGGAGGCGTGAACCTGCTGGCGCGTAGTAAACAGGTTTTCCGCAATTTCAGTGCACAACCCTCTGATAAAAATTACCTTAACAGCAGCATCGTTTATGCTTTCTGGGTCGACGAGCAGGAGAATATCTGGATTGGTACCGAAGACGGGGGGGTGAATATTTATCATCCCCAAACAGGTACTTTTACCTATTTGATGGCCGATGAAAAGCGCGCCAACACCATATCGCGAAACTGTATCAAGGCTTTTGAAAAAGATCGCTACAACCGGCTTTGGATTGGTTCTTTCTGGGGAGGAGTCGATGTACTCGATCTTAATACAGGTCGGATTCATAATTTTAGTCACGATCCTGATCATCCGGCTTCCCTGGCCGACGACAAGGTGATGGACTTGCAGCTCGATCACGAAGGATATATCTGGGCGGCCAGCTGGGGGGGAGTCGACCGAATCAACCCGGAAACGATGACGCTTGAACACTTCGGCCATGTGGTGAACGATCAGGTGAACTGGCTGATGATGGATTCGAAACACAACATGTGGATGGGTACTCCCTCGCAGGTGCTTATTTATAATCCGTATTCAAAGAAAATAACCCGATACAACGAACATACGCGTTCAGCAAGCGAAGACTCACAAGGGCGTTACTGGGTGGCAACACTCGACCGGGGCCTGGCGCTTTACAACATTGAAGATGGAGTGCAGAAATACTTCACTACCAGCCAGGGGCTTGTCAATAACCAGGCTTTGTGTGTACTCGAAGATGAACAAATGAACCTGTGGATCAGTACTACGAACGGGCTTTCAAAATTCGATCCGCAAACGGGTGTGTTTCAGAATTACACCAGTAAGGATGGCCTGCGAAACAACCAGTTTTCATACGGGGCAGCTCACAAACTTCCGAATGGTGAGCTGATGTTTGGCGGCATTGCAGGTTTTAATATTTTCGATCCGCTGGAGGTGAAAATCAATAAGGAACCGGTTCCATTGGTGTTTACCGATTTGAAAATTTTTAACAGAAAGGTACTAATCAACGACGGAGAAGAACCCATACTGACCAAAAGTATTTCGCAAACCAGCCAATTGGTATTGCCCTACGATCAAAAAGTTTTTACCCTCGAATTTGCAGCCTTGAATTATGTAAACAGTCAGAGTAATCTGTACAGCTACTATCTCGAAGGTTTCGATCCCGAATGGAATGAACCCAGCACTGCGCGCTCGGCAACCTATACCAATTTGGATCCGGGCGACTATACCCTTCGTATTAAACGGGTTGTGCCGGGTATTGATGAGCACGGTGAAGAATTGCAACTGTCCATCTCAATTCTGCCTCCTTACTGGCGAACTACCTGGTTTCGTTCGCTGGTTTTCCTGGTTATTATGGTCATTATTTTTACGCTGATCCACTTCTTCGTTTATCGTGAAAAAATAAAGAACGACCTGGTAATTGAAAAAATCAAGGCCCGAAAGCTGCACGAACTCGACATGCTGAAACTGAAGTTCTTTACAAATATCTCGCACGAAATCAGAACCCCGCTTACCTTGATCTTGGCTCCCCTCGAAAAATTGAAGAACCGCCAGCTGAATCCGGCCGAAATGGGGGCACACATCGATATCATGTACCGGAATACCAAGCAACTCGACCGACTGATCAACCAACTGCTCGACTTCCGTAAACTCGAAACGGGAAATCTGAAGCTCGAACTGATGCAGGGCGATTTGGTGCGCTTTGTCAACGAGGTGGTGCATTCGTTCGAGGCCTATGCTGCTGAAAAAGCGATCAGGCTTCAGTTCAATACCTTGCGCAAATCGATGGTGGTGCGTTTTGATCCTGACAAAATGGAAAAAATTCTGAATAACCTCCTTTCGAATGCCATTAAGTTTACCGAAAACGAAGGGAAAGTAGTGGTCAATCTTTCGCTGGTTTTCGACAGCAACGACGATGACCTCGACAACAGTCAGACCGATCGTCAGTTCATCGAAATTACCGTTCGTGATACCGGGCAGGGCATTGCCCAATCGAACCTTTCGAAAATTTTCAATCGTTTCTTCCAGGGAAGCGATAAGGTGGAACAAACCGGAACAGGAATCGGGCTTGCCTTTGTAAAAGACCTGGTAAAACTACACAACGGTAAAATATTTGTGAGCAGTCAGCCTGGTAAAGGGAGCAAGTTTACAGTGCGTATTCCTTATTTATTGAGTGAAAAGGAAGAGGAAAACCAGCAAAAAGCAGAAGATGCACTACCGGACAAAATCGAGGTGCAAAAAGAACCCGAAGTAGTCGATGACGATTCAATCCCTGCCAATATTTTATTGGTAGTGGAAGATAATCCCGATGTTCGTCTGCTGATTGTAAGCCATTTTTCATCTGCGTTTCAGGTGATGGAGGCGGCCAACGGACGCGAAGGCTGGGAACAGGCCCTTGAAAATGTACCCGACGTGATCATTAGCGACATCCTGATGCCTGAATTGGATGGTTTTGAATTGTGCAAGAAAGTAAAACGTGATGAACGTACTTCGCATATTCCGGTTTTGTTACTAACCGCCCTGCACTCAAAGGAACATATCATCAAAGGCCTGTCGATAGGAGCCGATGATTACATTACCAAACCCTTCGACCTGACCATACTGCAAACAAAGATTGAAAACATGCTGGCCGTACGTAATTCGCTGAAAGAAAAGTATTCGGGCGAAATTACCCTGCAGCCGCAAAATATTACCATTAGCTCACCCGACGAAAAATTCCTGCACAAGGCCATGGAGGTGGTAGAACTTCACATTGCCGATCCCGAACTCGATATTGAAGGCTTTGCCCGCGAAGTGGGTGTGAGCCGCATGCAGCTCTACCGTAAACTCAATGCCTTAACCGATATGACGGTCAAGGAGTTTATCCGGAATATCCGGCTGAAGCGCGCTTCCCAGTTGCTGGTACAGGATAAAATGACGGTTTCGGAAATTGCCTACAATGTCGGCTTTAAGGATTTGTCGCATTTTCGCAAATGCTTCCGTCAGATGTACGGTATGAATGCCACCGAATACATCCGGCGCAATAAATCGGAGGAGAATGAAATCGCCAGATGATAGAGACAACAGATATTAGACGTAAGACTTCAGATACCAGATTAGATTTCAGACCTTAGATATTAGACTGGAGTCCTTTACTTTGACTTCAAACTTGGGACTTAGTACCTTGCCCTTCGCTTCGAATAAAGCACTCGATACAAGGAATAAGTCACTCGATACAAGGAATAAGCCACTCGATACAAGGAATAAAACACTTGATACAGGGAATAAAACACTTGATACAGGGAATAAGCCACCCGATACAGGGAATAATCCCCTGGTGCAGCGTATAGACCACTGGAAACAAGTGTATGCAACTTGAAGCAGCGGATAAGTAACTGACTGCACCGTATCAACCATACTTTGTACTCAATTTTTCCTTGAGACTTCTAACTTCGTACTTCCGACTTTCCTGAGCGGCTGGAAGATTACAAGGCCACTTTCCCCCTTCAAAAACTACAGAAATTCAGTGTGATACAGTGAAAGCTTTCCGGGGCGCATGCGCTGTTTGGGAAATAAAACCACCCCCCTTGGGAAGAATAACCCGTATCGGGAAGGCCTGACCTTGTGTTTGGGAATTGTGCCTTAATGATTGCGCTGCTTAAAGTGTAATTTCATCCTATATTAAAATCAGAAATCCCAAATTGGAAAGCAATGGATAAAATCAATAAAGAGTTACGACGCATGGGATGGGGAATTGCAATTTTATTGCTTTGCCTGTTTGCGGCTATTTTTTTCCTGCTCAACATCCTGTGGTAAATCATCCGATTTTGTTTCGAACAATTAACATTGATGTATATAACTAATTGAAAACAGCTTCATGATTTTAAAATTTTATTTTAAGAATGCAACAAACCTAATTTAATCTAAATGTTATGACAGACTTTGAAAATCAGATGCAAAAAAGACTATTCGTAAGTTTACCGCGAATAGGAGTTCTTGTAATGGGCCTGTTACTGATGGCAACAACAGCGTTGTTTGCCCAGAACCTTACTGTAAGTGGTACAGTAAGCGATGCCCAAACCGGGGAGGTACTTCCCGGTGTAAATGTGATCCAGAAGGGTACGACCAATGGTGCGGTCACCAATTTCGATGGTGAATACCAGATTTCGGTCCCTGCGGACGCAACCATTCAGTTTTCATTCATTGGTTACCTGCCGGTTGAGATGGAGGTAAATGGCAGAACCAGCCTGAGTCTTGAACTGGAAACCGACACCAAGCAGCTCGACGAGGTGATTGCTGTGGGGTATGGTAGTATTAAAAAGAGAGACAACACAGGTTCTATTTCTACCATCTCGGGCGAAGAATTGCAGAAAATACCAGTGGCCAGTGCAGCCGATGCCATTAAGGGACGGCTGCCCGGTGTTAATATTACCACCACTGACGGATCGCCCGATGCTGAGATTGTTATCCGCGTTCGTGGCGGGGGTTCGGTAACCCAGGACAATTCACCGCTTTATGTGGTCGATGGATTCATTGTGGAAAGCATTCGCGACATTCCGCCGTCCGACATTACCAGCATTAACGTGTTGAAGGATGCTGCTTCGACTGCGATTTACGGTGCTCAGGCTGCCAACGGTGTTATTATTATCACAACCCGTGGCGCCGAAGCCGGTAAAACCAAGGTTTCGTACAACGGCTACCTGCAATACAAGCAATTACCCCGTGAGCGTAAATTGGAAGTGCTCGACCCTTACGAATACGTAATGGCGCAATACGAATATGCCAAAATGCGTTCGGATGCCGACTTGCGTAACTTCGAAAAGTTCTACGGAAAATACGATGACCTCGAGTTGTACAACTACAAGAAACCAACCGACTGGCAGCAGGAACTGTTTGGAAGCAATCAGCTTTCACAATCGCACAACGTAAGTATCTCGGGTGGAACACAAGCCACTAAACTCAGTCTGAGTTATACCAATAACAAGGATGAAGGAATTATGATAGGCAATGGCTATGTACGCAATGCCATCAACTTCAAACTGAATCACAAAATTTTTGAAAAACTGACTTTCGATGCCAGTGCCCGTATTACCGACACACAGGTTGATGGTGCAGGAACATCGGGAAGTGCCCAGCTAAGGGTACGCGACGTAATTACCTCGCGCCCGGTAAATGGTATTGCCGACGAACTGGATATCGACCTGAATGAAATCGATTCCTCCGACGACTACCAGTCGTTCCTGCTGAGCATGATCAATCCGCTTGAATTGGCAGAACAGGACTGGAGACGGAAAAATACCAACAACTATGTGATCAATGCCGGTTTAACCTGGAATCCGATTCAGAACCTGATTCTGAAAACCACCTTTACCGACAGCCGTACTTACGAAGAGCGTTTCCGTTACTATGGTCCGCTAACCAGCCAGTCGCGCCAGGAAGGAAACAGCCTTCCCCTGGGGACCAAGGAAGGAAAGAATGATTTCTCCTACCGTTGGTTAAATACGGCCAATTATATCTTCGAAGACCTGGGTGCTCACGAACTGAGCATACTGGCAGGTCACGAAATTTATTCGAGTGGTGGCCACGGATACAGTGTGAGGTCCGAAAACTTCCGCGAATCGATGCAACCCGAAGAATTGTTTGCCAACATGGCACTGGGAACCACCGATGCCCATTCAACCTATGTATCGACCAATAACAACCGCGTTTCCTATTTCGGACGGGTGAATTATCAGTACAACCAGAAATACCTGGCAGCCATTACACTGCGTACCGACATGTCGAGTAAATTTTCGGAAGCCAACCGCGTAGGTATTTTCCCGGCAATTGCCCTTGGATGGAAAATGTCGGAAGAACCCTTCATCAGAAATCTCGACGTGTTCGACGAACTGAAATTAAGGATCAGCTATGGTGAAACCGGTAACGACCGCATTCCTTCGAATGCCACCAAGTTCCTTTTCAGGGCCAGTACCAATAACGGTCCGGGTATGGGTACCAATGGGTACAATGCCTATTATTCACCCGACGGTTCAACCCTGTTCAACCCTGACATTCGCTGGGAAACCACAGTAAACCGTAACCTGGGTCTCGACTTCATGGTTTTCAACGGAAGAATAAGTGGTAATCTCGATCTTTATCAGAACACAACCCGCGATCTCCTGCTGGCTTCAGCAATTTCACCTATTTCTGGTTTTAATACCCAGTGGAACAATATTGGTAGTACCTCCAATAAGGGGATTGAGCTCGCCCTGAATGCCTTTATTGTTGAACGCGGCGATTTCACCTTCTCGGGCAATCTGAACTTTGGTATCAACCGGGCCAACATTGATGCCCTCGATGGTACCGACGAACGTTTTTATCAGTCGAACTGGGCCAGTACCGACCTGAAGGACCGCGACGACTTCTACCTGAAAGTGGGAGAGACCGTTGGTTTGATATACGGTTACCGCAACGATGGCATGTACACGGTTGATGATTTTGAAAGCTACGATGAAACATCAGGCACCTATGTTTTAAAGGAAGGTGTTCCGAACAACAGTCAGACTTTGGGCGTGAACGATGTGAAGCCGGGTTTCATGAAAATCAAGGATTTGAACAACGATTCACTCATCAACAGCCTCGACCGTGAAGTGATTGGAAGCGCCCTGCCACTGGCAACCGGTGGTTTTGGTTTCAACATGACTTACAAGGGCTTCGACATGTCGGCCCTGTTTAACTGGTCATACGGAAACGACATTTACAATACCGGTAAAATTGAATTTAACCAGTTGTACCGTACTACTTTTGGAAACATGCTGAGCAGCCAAAGCTCCGACGAACGCTTTACCTACATCGATGTGGACGGTTCGTATACAGGAACTGCCGGTGAGGTGGTGACCGATCTGGAGCAACTGCGTCAGATGAACCAAGGCAAAGCCATGTGGAACGGTCCCAACTCATTCGGTCAGGCCACTGCCGTGATTACCGACTGGGCGGTTGAAGACGGATCCTTCCTGCGACTCAATACGCTCACCCTTGGCTATACTGTACCGGCCAATGTTTCAAACAGAATTGGCATGTCGCAACTTCGCTTATACGTATCAGGCAACAACATCTGGGTATGGACCAAATATTCCGGTTTCGACCCTGAGGTGAGTACTACCCGCAGCAGCTCTTATTCTGCTCTTACTCCGGGGGTCGACTATTCGGCCTATCCGCGCAGCCGCTCGTTTACTTTTGGTGTAAACGTTACTTTTTAACATGTAATTCATCCGATAACAACGCTTTGTATGAGGAAAGAATTTAAAAAAATAGAAAAGATGAAATTGATAAATATTAAATACGTCCTGTTTTCGTTCCTGATTCTGGGTTTTGCTTCCTGCCAGGAATTTCTCGACCCGGACTCTCCGTCAACTTTCGATCAGGAATACATCTTCTCGAATGCCGAAGATGCCCGTAAGGCCATGAATGCGGCCTATGTACACTTTAGTCACGACGGCTTCCGCTCTCGTTTGTCGAACAACATGACCGGCAATACCGACATTGAACACAATGGTGGTTCAAGCGATGGTGCCCGTTATCAAATCTGGCGCCTCGATGCCCGTGAAAACAATGGTGACCTGGCCTATGTATGGCAGATCGGTTATCAGGCCATCCGCGACTGCAACATCGCCATTGAAGGAATCCGGAACAGCGTGGCCTTTACCAGCAACGACGTTGCACTTGTGGCCGAAATGAATCACCTGTTGGGTGAGGCCTATACCCTGCGTGCCTATTGGTACAGCATGCTCACCTTCTACTTTGGTGATGTGCCGTTTTCAACCGAGGCTCCGGCCATTGATGTTGAATTCAACCTGCCCAAAAGCGATCGTAATGAGATCCTTTCGGCGGTTATTCAGGACATGATTGAGGTGGAAGCCAGCATGAAATGGGCCGAAGACTGTCAGTTTGGAATTGAGCAGATTAATCGCGAATATACGCTGGGGATGATTGCACGCCTGGCTTTGCAGCGTGGTGGCTATTACCTGACCCCCGACATGCAGATGGTGCGCGAAGACGACTACCTCGATTACTATCAGATCGCAAAGGATTATACAGCCAAACTGATCGAACTGAAAGACCGTCCCTTACCCAAAGATTTCCGTCAGATTTTTATGAACCAGTGTAAGTTCATCTCTCCGGTGAACGATGAAATCCTCTTCGAGGTACCTTTTGCCGTTGGTGAAGGCGACGTCGGCTGGAACATTGGGATCAGGGTTGACAAGGGAAGTCATCCTTACGGTAGCGGATCGAACTACATGGCCATGCCTCCAACGTATGTTTATTCCTTCGATGAGGCCGATCAACGTTTTGAGGCCACCTGTGGTTTGTACATGATCAATACCGATTTTGTGCAGGAATTGGTGAGTGCCAGTGGCTTTAACGTGTCGCAGGCCAAGTGGAGCCGCCACTTCATGGATACACCTCCCGGACCGTCGACCGACAAGGGTACCGGTATCAACTGGCCCATGATGCGCTATGCCGACGTATTGTTAATGTATGCCGAGGCAGAAAATGAACTGAACGGTCCGACTGCTGCAGCACAGGATGCTTTCCGTCGTGTACGTGAGCGTGCCTTCGATGAAGCCGACTGGGCAGAGAAAGTAGATGCTTACATTGCCAATGCAGCAGCCAGTAAAGCCAGCTTTTTCGATGCCATTGTTGATGAACGTGCCTGGGAATTTGGTGGTGAGATGATCCGTAAGTACGAATTGATTCGCTGGAACCTGTATTACGAAAAAGTACAGGAAACCGTTGAAGGTACCAAGAAGATTGCCGATGATGCACAAGCCGGAACCGGCAGCCTGCCCGATTACCTCTATGTAAAACTCGACGAGAGTGGAAACTTCCAGATTTACAATCCATTTGAAAAGGTGGTAGGTGCTCCCGATGAGACCTGGACCCGCAAGTCGTGGCTGATTTCTCTCTGGGATGAGGAAACCGGTAACTACCAGGAATGGATTACCCGCGACTGGGCCAACTATAGTAAGCCCGTACGTTATATCTTCCCGATTCCAACGGTTGGAATTGAGAACAGTAAGGGATTGCTGAAAAACGATGGATATGGTTTTTAAAGATCAACTTAAAACTTTAAATTTTGAAGAAATGAATTCTAAGAAAATAAATAGTATCAAGCTGATTCTCTTCTTTGTTGCAGGATTGATGGTATTCAATGCATGCAAGGAGGAACAGGATTATCCCCGAACCCGCCTGTTTCAGCCGGTGCTGAACGGTGAGGAGGGATTGATGTCGATCGACAACACCATTGTGGTGGAACTGGGAAATATGAAATCGGCCGAATCGTACTTTGTTGAAGTAAGTCGTGATTCATTTATTACCACTGAGTATGCTTTCGAGGTAGACACCAACTATTTCGTAATTGATGAGAACCTGGTGGGAGAAGCATTGTTGTGGTTCACCATTTATCAGGTACAGGTGACAGCCATTGCCGATCAGGAGGAATACAACAGCAAGCCTTCGTTGCTGGGAAGTATACGTACCCAAAAATTCCCTTCCAATATGGGAGTTCCTGGTGCTTTTGATGCAACCGATGTGAGGGCCAGGGTATTCTGGACCCCTGTTGGTAAGCCCATCACCGGGGTAAAGGTTTATGCCATTACCGATGAGCGTCTGAATACTCCGCTCGCAGAATTTGAAGTGAACGACGAGGACCGGGAAGCCATGGTGCGAATCATTGACGGTCTTAGCCCCGAAACACAATACCAGATTGCCATTTACAGTGGTGATGAACTGCGCGGCTGGGAAATATATACCACCAAACCCGCGCTTGAACTGGGCGATAATGTAATTGACCTGAGCGGAAGCACCAACCCCGATACGCTTGCCGCAGCACTGGCAACGGCTACCGAAGGAACCACCGTGGTACTCGAAGGTGGTAAAACCTACAATGCAGGTGGCTTTGCCTTCGATAAATCCATTCATTTTGTAAGTGGATACAGCTTTGTTCAGGCCTTGCCTACCATCGAATGTGGATCGAATTTTAACATTGTTGAAGGTGCCAATATTCAGTCAATTACTTTCCAAAGCATTGTCTTTACAGGCGACTTTGGTGGAAACTATGTCTTTAATATTGATGTTTCGGGAACCATAGGCGAGATTGCATTTGAATCATGCCGCATTCATTCCCTGCGTGGTATTACAAGAATGAAAGGTGGCGAAGGCAATGTTGGTTTATACCAACTGAACAATTGTCTTGTCGACAGCATCAACGGTTATGGTGTGCTTTCGGTCGATACCGAAACCTGGTCGGTTGGCGATATTGTGCTGAGTAATTCCACCTTCTCGAAAATTCAGTATTTCCTTGTGAGCCGTTCCAACACCAATTCACTGACCATCGATGCCTGTACTTTAAACGAAGTACCCGATGTGGGACGTCAGATGTTTCGCTGGCGCGGTGGCGATGGAAAAAATGATATTCTGAATGGCGTTAAAATTCACAACACTATCTGGGGCCATGGTTGGGACATGGATGGTGAAGAGAAGTACGATGTGAAAGGTTATGACGGCTTGCCCAATACGGTCATCGATATCAAAAATACCTATGCAACCAACGATTTGGTATTTAATGACAGTCCGCTGCCAGCCTTCCCGTCGTTCTTATACGATGGTACGGCAGCTCAGCTGTGGGTCGATCCTTATGTGACGCTCGATTTCAATATCAACGACAATGCTTTTGCAGGGAAAGGCGATGCCGGCGATCCCCGTTGGAGAGTCGGACTGTAAGCAAATAAAATGAACTTGAGTAATAGCAATAGTTAATATTTAGTTAGGAAGAACTGAAGCCCTGTTTTGCTTTTGCAAAAGGGGTTTCAGCTTCTTTTATTCAATCAGAAATCACTTTGCATGCTTATTCAATCTAAACAATCTCAATCAATCTTTATCAATCCATACTGATGATCAAATTTTACCATCTCCTTTTTCTCCTCACGCTCCTTGTATCCGGCTTTTCGGTGGCCGCACAAACAGGTGCATCCGATGCCGACATGGTCGTTGCTTTGGATGGCAGCGGCGATTTTGTTTCTCTTCAGGAAGCCATCAACTCGGCCCCTTCAAACAGTCAGCGCCCGACCGTGATTTACATTAAGCGTGGTTTGTACGACACAGAGAAATTATTCATCCCCTCCGACAAGAAAAATATTACACTCGTTGGCGAAAGTCGTGATGAAACCATCATCAGCTACCATATTTACGACTGCAGCGGTGGAAAATGTCCTGCCGATGATGCAGCAAAGTGGACCGGCGACAACATTCGCACTTCGGCCACCCTCACCATACACGGTGAAGGTTTCAGAGCCGAGAACTTAACCATCAGAAATACTGCCGGTCCGGTAGGCCAGGCGCAGGCCATTACCGTTCGTTCCGATAAGACTGTTTTTATCAATTGCCAGCTCGAAGGCTATCAGGATACCATCTATTTTTGGAACGACGGATTGCGTGCCTATTTCAGAAACTGTTTGGTTACCGGCCGCACCGATTATATTTATGGCGGAGGAATCGCCTTTTTCGATGCCTGTGAAATACGCAGCTGGGGTGGTGGCTGGATTACAGCACCATCGACAGAAGCAGCAGAAGACTATGGTTTTGTGTTTTATGAATGCGCCATCACCTATGCCGAAAACAGTCCGAGGGCTGGCGACGACGGATCTAAAATCCGCTTGGGACGTCCGTGGCATAACTATCCGAAAGTAGCATGGTTGTATTGCCAATTTACCGAAATGATCCATCCCGAAGGATGGGGCGACACCTGGAACATGGATTATGCAGCTACCAGCGATCAGTTACACTTGTACGAATACAAAAATACAGGCCCGGGAGCCGATATGAGTCAACGGGCCAACTGGGCCGGATTAAGGGCGCTCAGCGATGACGAAGCCCTGAATTATACTGCCGAAAAGGTGCTGGCCGGAAACGACGGCTGGAATCCGGCAGCAGAAAAACCCCTTACACAAACTTTTCATTTTGAAGGTGGAAATACCGACAATGCATGGCTCGACAGCCTGAACTGGAATCCACAGTCCATTCCGGCAACCGGGAGTGCGGCGCTTGTTGCGGGAAACGACACACTCAATGCCAATGGCGGAGTTTTCAGTGCCGATCTGCTTTTAAGGGAAAAGGCCGTGTTGAAATTGACTGAGAACAGTACGGTAAATTATCTTGCTGTCGACGGGGCAACAATCATTTCCGAAGGAGTATTTTCTTTGGCAGGCCGCCTGGCCACCCGCGACAGCATGGTGTTTGATATCAATGGTATACTGACCCTCAACGCCAGTATTAGCGGTGTTCACCGTCTGATTAAAAAAGGAAAGGGAAAATTGGTGCTTAATAGTAACAACCAGGGCTTCAGTGGTGATGTGCTTGTTCTTGAAGGCGAACTCGAAGCCAGCCAGGAGGCATCACTGGGTAAAGGCAAGCTCGAAGTTAAAGACAAGGCTGTATTGTCCGTTTCGCATTCACTTGCCTTTCAGCCAACATCGAAATTAAAAATTGAAGGTTCGGCTATTTTGAACTTGTCGGCCACCCTTACCACCAGCGAGTTTTTCATCGACGGGGTGATGCAGGAAGTTGCCAGCTATACATCGGCAAGCCACCCCGGAATCATCAGCGGTGAAGGCAGTGTTCAGGTTGGACGCCCTTCGGAGTTTACCTTTATCGGAGGTGAAAATGGCAGCTGGGATAATCCTGCGCATTTTGTGCCTTCACTTCTGCCCGAAGCCGGTGAAACAGTTTATTGTGACCTTGAAATGGAAACTACCTCCACGCCCTTCGAAGCCAACATTGTACTTACCAGCAACGGCAATATGCGACTTCGCGGCAGCGACCATGTATGCAAAGGCAGTCTCACCATGCACGACGGCACTTCCTTCAGGTACAATACCGGGGGCGCTGGTTTTGGTTTTACTGCACCGGTGATCCTCGAAGGCGACATTTTCATGATCATGGAAAGCGGCAATGCAGCCGGTTCTAAAATGGTACTTCCGGGAAGCTTTACGGGCGATAAAGTCATCACCGTAATCAATAACGGAAAAGGAACTCTGAATACAGGAACTGTGGTTCTGAAAGGTGATAACAGCGCTTTTGCAGGAACCTGGGATTTAACAGCCGGCAGTCAGAAATACCCCGGCGAGGCCTACATCTCGGCCATCGACGGGCAGGCCGAAAATGCTTTTGGGCAGGGCTACATCGATGTGGCCAATGGAAACAGAGTGCTCATCAGTCACGAAAAAGCAGTGCCGGCAAAGCTCTCAATAGGACTTAACGGAAATGCCAAAGCGGTACTGAATGTCGATGTGTCGCTTGAGCAACTGAGCATCAACGATGTTTCACTGGGCGATGGAAGGTACAATGCCGAATCGCACCCCGAATGGTTCGAAGGCGATGGTGCTTTGATTGTGGGCACCGGCGTGAGTACAGCTTCCTTTATTCCTGAAAATTTACTACTCATTCAGGATCAAAAAATAAAAATCAATGGGGAGGCATCCGAAGTGCTGGTTTATTCTGCCAACGGACAACTAATGATCAAAGCCCAAAATTTGAACGAAGTGGCAATCGGTGATTTGTATCAGGGCTTATACATTGTGAAATACAGGATTGATGGACATGCAGGTGCCATAAAACACCTTGTGAAATAAAAAGGAATCAGATGAAGGATTTATTATTGAAGTTGAAAGTAGTTTTAGTTCTAACCGTGCTTACCCTGTTTGCCTTTGCACAGGAAGAGCAGTTACCTGCTTTTCCCGGAGCCGACGGCCATGGTCGTTTTGTTACCGGTGGAAGAGGAGGTGTGGTATTGTATGTTACCCATCTGAACGACGATTATACGGTGGGTTCCCTGCGCACTGCCATTGGCTACAATGGCCCTCGAATAATTGTATTTAAAGTTTCGGGAACCATCAGGCTGAAAGCCGCCTTGAAAATCAAAAGTGGCAACCTGACCATTGCCGGTCAAACTGCGCCCGGCGATGGTATTACCCTGGCCGATTATCCGGTGAGTGTCGATGCCGACAATGTCATCATCCGCTATATGCGCTTTCGCATGGGCGACGAAGCCCAACAGGAAGCCGACGCCATTGGTGGCCGTTTTAATAAGAACATCATGATTGATCATTGCTCCATGAGCTGGTCGACCGATGAATGTGTTTCCTTTTATCAAAATGAAACCTTCACCATGCAATGGTGTATCATATCCGAAAGTCTGCGCAATTCGGTTCATGGTAAAGGTGCGCATGGCTATGGTGGTATCTGGGGTGGAAAAAATGCTTCCTTTCATCACAACCTGCTGGCACATCACGACAGCCGTAATCCGCGGCTGGGTGAGGTCGACGGAGACAAATTTGCTTTGACCGATGCCGTCGACCTGCGAAACAATGTAATTTACAACTGGCAGGGAAACAGTACCTATGGAGGCGAAGCCATGAATGTGAACATTGTAAATTGTTATTACAAGCCAGGCCCGGCAACTACTAAAAAGGAACGCATTGTGGCCATCGATAAGGAAACCGATCCCAACAAGGCGACTACCGATATCTGGGGGAAGTATTTCATTGAAGGAAATGTGCTGACAGGCTCCGAAAGGGCCACTGCCGACAACTGGACCTACGGGGTATACAACCAGTTTCATAGTAAATACGGAGGTGTTTCAGCAGCCGAAAAGGAAGCCATCAAGGTCGAAGAACCACATCCTACAGGTTATGTCAATACCCACACTGCTGAGCTGGCTTATGAGCGCATTCTGCAATATGGAGGCGCCAGCCTTGTTCGTGATACCATTGATAAGCGCGTTATACACGAACTAAGCACAGGCACTGCCACTTACATGGATGGTGGCAATGGCAGTGTGAAAGGGATCATCGATACCCAGGAAGCAGTTGGTGGCTGGCCCGAACTGGCTTCGACCGACGCACCGGCCGACAGCGATGAAGATGGAATGCCCGATGAATGGGAAACAAGCAATGGCCTTGATCCAAACGATGGCAGTGATGCGCAGCTCAAATCGGTCGACGGGCTGTATCCCAACGTCGAAGTGTACCTGAACAGCCTGGTCAGTGAAATTACCGAAAGACAACTTGAGGACTCCGAATTGGTTTACATCGAAGATAAAACAGCTTCTCCGCGAGCCATCCAAAATCATAACCGCCTGAAAGGTTTCTTCAATTCAAAAACGAATACATTGAAAATTTTTAGTCAGCAGCCGCTTCATCAAATTGAGGTTTACTCTTCAACTGGTGCGCTTATTCAAAGCGCAGCAGGCAATAAGCTGAACCGTGTTGAGTTAAACGTTCCTTCATCGGGGCAACGTTTTCTAATTGTTAAAGCCAGCGATGAAAAACAACAACAAGTAACATTGAAGGTGGCAGCATGGTAATTGTTTTGCCGGCTGTCAGGTAAATAATGTTGATAATACAACGAACAATGAGAAAAAGTATAAATCTGATTCTTCTCCTTTTTACAAGCCTTTCCCTTTTGGCCAATGAAAAATTCGACTTTGTGGTGGCCGCTGATGGAAGTGGCGATTTCCAAACTGTTCAGGATGCCATTAATGCAGTACCCGATTTCAGAAAGCAAACGACCACCATTTACATAAAAAATGGAATTTACAAGGAGAAACTGCTACTTCCGGCTTCGAAGAACAAAGTTACTTTCATTGGCGAGAGCGTTGAAAAAACCATCCTGACGAACGACGATTATGCTTCGAAAAAGAACCGTTTCGGAGAAGAAATGGGAACTACCGGTTCCACTTCTTTTTTTATCTTTGGAAACGAATTTTCAGCGCACCACATTACTTTTGAAAATTCGGCCGGTCCGGTAGGTCAGGCTGTGGCAGTTCGCGTTACCGGCGATCAGGCAGTTTTTGTTAACTGCCGATTTTTAGGCAATCAGGATACGCTTTACCCACAGGGTGAAAACAGCCGCCAGTATTATAAAAACTGTTACATCGAGGGAACTGTTGACTTCATTTTTGGCTGGTCAACTGCGGTATTCGATCAATGTACCATCTTTGCAAAAAGGCACGGCTACATTACGGCCGCATCGACCAGTGAAAACAGTCGGCATGGTTTTGTATTTCTCAACTGCAAAATTGACGGGAGTGCCGAACCCGGATCTGTTTATCTGGGACGGCCCTGGAGACCGCATGCGCAAACGGTTTTTATTCGCTGCCATTTAAGCGCTGTGGTACATCCCAAAGGCTGGCACAACTGGAATAAACCCGAGGCAGAGCAAAGCACTTTTTATGCCGAATACAAAAATACAGGAGAAGGTGCTTCTACTGAAAACAGGGTGAGCTGGTCGCACCAGTTGAGTGAACAACAACTGAATGAATACACACTTATTAAGCTGTTTGACGGGTGGAATCCCGCAGTTGCAGATGAATTAAAATAGCCAAGAACCATAAACTTACAACAATGAAGACATTCAAAACGATAGCAAAAACTTTACTGCCAGCCTTGCTGCTTACTGGTTTAACTTTTCAACAAAGTACAGCGCAGCAAAATGGACCGGACAACAATTATGTTTCGGATGTATGGGTGGCCGACAATGGCGACGGAACTTACACCAACCCCATCCTGCACGCCGATTATTCCGACCCCGATGTTTGCCGTGTTGGTGATGATTTTTACATGACAGCCTCGTCGTTTAACTGTGTTCCCGGTTTGCCCATTCTGCATTCAAAGGATCTTGTCAACTGGGAGTTGATAGCCTACGCACTGTATGAGCAAATTCCGGCCGATGTGTTTGAAACGCCTCAGCATGGTAATGGTGTTTGGGCTCCCAGTATCCGTTTTCACGAAGGCGAATTGTATATCTTTTGGGGTGATCCCGATTTTGGTATTTATTATGTGAAAGCAAAAAATCCTAAAGGTCCCTGGAGCAAGCCTCACCTTGTTCAGGAAGGTAAAGGACTGATTGATCCTTGTCCGCTGTGGGACGAAGATGGAAAAGCCTACCTGTCGTACGCTTTTGCAGGAAGCCGTGCCGGTTTGAAATCGGTCGTGGTGGTACAGGAAATGGAAGCCGATTGCAGCCGGCTGATTGGCACACCTGTAATGGTTTTCGATGGTCACGATGAGCATCCCACCGTTGAAGGAACCAAATTTCATAAACGAAACGGGTATTACTACATTTTCGCTCCGGCTGGCGGCGTAAAGCCGGGATGGCAGCTGGCCATGAGAGCCAGATCGCCCTTTGGTCCCTACGAAGTGAAGAAAGTGCTTGAACAGGGGTCAACCAATATTAACGGCCCGCATCAGGGTGCCTGGGTGGAAACGGTAAAAGGTGAAAGCTGGTTCATTCATTTCCAGGACAAGGATGCTTATGGACGTATCGTTCATCTGAATCCGGTTCAATGGGACAACGACTGGCCCCTGATGGGCATCGACTACGACGGAAACGGAGTGGGAGAGCCGGTTACTACTCATAAGAAACCCGATGTTGACGCCGAATGGTCCGTTGTAACTCCCGTCGAAAGCGACGAATTCAATACCCATCAGTTGGGTTTACAATGGCAATGGCATGCCAATCCGAAGTTAAAGTATGGTTTTACCAGCGGGAATTTAGGCTATTACCGCTTAAACTGCCGGCCACGGCCCGAGAATTATGTGAACCTGTGGCCCGTTGGCAATCTCTTGTTGCAGAAATTTCCTGCTGAAGAATTTACCGCTACCGCCAAAATTACTTTCAACCATCGTTTCGACGGCGAGGAAGCAGGCTTTGTGGTGATGGGCGAAGATTACCAGTACATTGCCCTGAAACAGGTCGACGGTAAACTGCAAACCCGTGTTGTGAATTGTGAGGGAGCCCGCAAGGGAGGAGCCGAAAAAGAAATCTTCAGCGAAAGCTATGAAGGCAACACCGTATATTTTAGGGTGGAAGTAAAAAAAGGAGCCGTTTGCAGTTTCAGTTACAGTGAAAACGGAAAGCGTTTTAGCGCTGCCGGTGCTGCTTTTGAAGCAATGCCCGGCCGTTGGATTGGTGCCAAAGTAGGCTTTTTTGCCTTACGCGATGGCATGATTAACGATGCCGGTAATGTGGATATCGACTGGATCAGAATTGAAAAATAAGCAGCACAATGTCAAAAACTTTAACATACATTTTTTTAAGCGGGCTGATTGCCTTATTATCGGCATGTGTTGCTGAAAAGGAAAGCGATGAACTCACTAAAGTGTGGCTCATTGGCGATTCAACCATGGCCAATTACGCACTCGAAGATGATTACATGAGCCGACGACATCCGATAACGGGCTGGGGACAGGTTTTTCAACCTTTTATGGCCCCCGACAGCCTGAAATTAATTCAAGGGCTGGTGGCAGGCGACAGTGCCCTGGTCGACGATCGTGCCAAAGGTGGGCGCAGCACCCGGACTTTCTTTCAGGAAGGACGCTGGCGTGCGGTGTACGAACAGCTCGAAGCGGGCGATTTGGTGCTGATTCAGTTTGGACACAACGATGCCGCACTCACTAAGCCCGAACGCTATGTGAATATTGAGGGTTATCAGGAGTTCCTGCGCTTGTATGTTGAACAAACACGTCAGAAAGGCGCGGTGCCCATTCTGCTGACTCCTGTGGCACGGAATTATCCGTGGAAAGAGGGCCGGCTCGAAAATGTTCACGGTGCTTATCCCGAAGCCATGATGGACGTGGCCGAAGAACTTGGCGTGCGGCTCATCGATCTGAACCGGCTGTCGATGGATCACTTTACACAAATGGGACGCGAATACGTGAAAGAAAATTACTTTATGAACCTTCCGGCGGGCGTTTATGAGGCCTATCCCGACGGTCAAAAAGATAATACCCATTTTCAGCCCGAAGGAGCTGTTGCCGTTGCACAGCTTGTATTTAACGGTTTGAAAACACTGAACAGCAAAGAGGAGAACTAAAAAATAATCAAACACTGTAACAATGATAGTAGCAAAGAGAAAATTAATGCAACTTACAATGATCCTGTTAGTGGTCATTGGAGGAAGTGCCTGTTCCGAACGGGAGTCGGAGCAGCTTGTAGATAACGATGCGGTATATGCCGGAGTTGAATTTGAAATGCCCAGGGTAGAAGAACCGGTTTTTCCTGATTATGCTGTTTCGCTTACCGATTTTGGTGGCGTTGGCGATGGACAAACCCTCAACAGTGAAGCATTTGCCAAAGCCATCGACCATGTGGCCGAAAAAGGCGGTGGAAAAGTGATTGTGCCGCGAGGCATTTGGCTTACCGGCCCCATTACCATGAAAAGCAACATTAACCTGCACACCGAAAGTGGTGCGCTGGTCATCTTTAGCGACAATAAAGACCTCTATCCACTGGTGGAAACCAGTTTCGAAGGATTGAATACGGTGCGCTGTATTTCACCCATCAATGGAGTTGGACTTGAAAATATCGCCTTCACCGGCAATGGCGTATTCGACGGTTCAGGCGATGCCTGGCGCTTTGTGAAACGTTCTAAAATGACCGACTCGCAATGGAAAAAGCTTGTAAATTCGGGTGGAATTGTCAGTGACGACGGCAAGCAATGGTATCCTTCGGAAGGTTTTAAACTGGGAATGGAAGTCAGCGACATGAATGTGCCCCGTCAGTTTAGTAAACTGGAAGATTATCTGCCAATAAAAGACTTTCTGCGTCCTGTAATGGTGAGCATTGTTAAAAGCAATAAAGTACTGTTCGACGGACCAACCTTTCAGAATTCACCTGCCTGGTGCATCCATCCCCTGATGTGTGAAAACCTCACCCTTAGGAACATCGATGTACGCAATCCCTGGTACTCACAGAATGGTGACGGACTCGACATTGAATCGTGTAAAAATGTTGTACTGGTCGATTCGCGTTTCGATGTGGGCGACGATGCCATTTGTATTAAATCGGGAAAAGACAAGGACGGTCGCGATCGTGGAATCCCGGCAGAAAACATCATTGTTAAAAACTGTGTGGTTTATCATGGACATGGCGGTGTAACCATTGGCAGTGAAATGTCGGGAGGCGTAAAAAATATGTCGGTTACCGGCTGTACCTTTATCGGAACCGATGTGGGCCTGCGTTTTAAGAGCACCCGTGGACGTGGCGGCGTGGTCGAAAATATTTACATGAGCGATATTGACATGGTAGATATACCTACCAATGCCATTTCATTCAACCTGTATTACGGAGGCCTTTCTGTTTCGGAGATGCTGGCAGCCAAAAAGAACAATAAATTACCCGAAGAGGTATTTGAGGTGACCGAAGAAACGCCGCAGTTCAAAAACATTCACATGAAAGACATTCGTTTGAAGGGAGCTTACCAGGCGGTATTTATGCAGGGACTGCCCGAGATGAACCTCGAAAATATCACTTTTGAAAACATGGTGCTCGAAGCTGAGAACGGGATTGTTGCCATCGATGCCGACGGCATCAGCTTTAAGGAGGTTTGGCTGAAAACAGAAAAAGTACCGGCCATGACTTTCTACAATACAAAGAATGTTATTGCTGAAGAGATTGAAATACCCGGAAAGGCTGAAGCTGCCGTAAGTGTAGTGGGTGAAGAAAGTGCGAATATCGCTTTCGGTTTTGACAAAAACCTGGTACAACTTGGTGACAATGTTGATGCAAGCGCTGTTTCATTTCAATAAGCAGACAGCGATCAGAAAAATTGAGTTAGTTTAGTTAGCATCGAAAGATGAGTAAATCCTGTCGGGCAGTACAAACTGTTACGGCAGGATTTTTTTTGCAAAGAAAAAAGGGCAAATCCGCTTTGGATCTACCCTTTAAAATTCAGCAAAATCGAATGTATTATTTGATCAGTTCAACACTGCGTTTAACAAATTTGTCGAGTGCTTCCCCTTTCAGCATGTTGTTGGCCAGTAATGCCAGATCGAGCAGCTGTTTTGCCAGCTTGTTGTCTTTTCCGAATTCCTGAAGCTTTTCTCTTTTTTGTGCTTCAAGTTTCGAAATTTCCTTGCCCACTTCAGCCAGTTTGTCTTTTTCTTCCTGAGGAACTTCTTCTTCCTTCTTGCCTTCTTTCAGCTTTTCGAGGGCGCTGCGTTCGTCGTTTTTCGTTTTCAGTGTGGCACTGATGGGTTCGAGTTCACCAGCCAGTTCGGTATTTTTACTTTCGATGACCTGTTTTACCAGCGGATGTGCCACGTTCACTACTACGGTGTAATTATCGGGCAGGTTGCCGTACATGTTCATTCCGCTTTGAATGGCACTCAGGTCCTTCATGCGGCGCATGAATTCGTTTTGGGTAATGACCATGGGCTGACCATTTTCTCCCAGATCCTCGAAAGTAACGTAATAACCCACTTCACTTTTGGGAGTGACTGCACTGAAAACGGCTTCGAGTTCGTCCTGTTCGTCCTGCGAAAGGGTGAGCTGGTTTTTGTCGTCTTTCGGAATCAGTTTTTCCACCACATCGGCATCGACGCGTGTAAAACGGTTTTTGGGGTTTTCCTGTTCGAATTTGTTGATCAGCGGTGCTGTGAGTACGCTGTCGAGTACCAGTACGTCGTAGCCCTTGTCTTTGGCTGCACTGATGAATGAAAACTGGTCATCGAGGTTACTGGTGTACAGGTGAACCAGGTTGTCGTCCTTGTCCTTCTGATTGTCTTTGATGATATTTTCGTATTCCTCGATGGTGAAGTATTTTCCGTCGGTATTCTTGTAGAGGAAGAATTTTTTGGCCCGCTCGGCAAATTTTTCATTCGAGAGGATGCCGTATTCGATGAAAATTTTAAGATCATCCCATTTCTTTTCAAATTCTTCTCTTTCATTTTTAAAGAGTTCTTCCAGACGATCGGCCACTTTCTTGGTAATGTGATTCGATATTTTCTTCACATTCTGATCGCTTTGCAGGTACGAGCGCGATACGTTCAGCGGAATGTCGGGCGAATCGATCACACCGTGCAGCAAGGTCAGGAATTCGGGTACGATTTCTTCAATATGATCGGTGACAAATACCTGATTGCTGTATAGTTGAATCTTGTTTTTCTGAACTTCGACCGAGTTTTTCAGTTTCGGGAAATACAGAATGCCGGTCAGATTGAAAGGATAGTCAACATTCAGGTGAATATTGAACATGGGCTCCTCGGCTCCGGGGTAGAGCTTCTGATAGAAGTTCTTGTAATCTTCGTCTTTCAGATCGGCCGGTTTTTGAGTCCATGCCGGATGGGTATCGTTAATGATGAGGTCCTTGTCGGTATCGACGTATTCGCCATCTTTCCATTCCTTCACTTTTCCAAATTGCACCTGAACGGGGAGGAATTTGCAGTATTTTTCGAGTAGCGATTTTACCCTGTGATCTTCGAGGAATTCCTTCGAGTCGTCGTTAATGTGCATGATGATGTCGGTACCCGTTTCAGCACGCTCTCCTTTTTTGAGGGTGTATTCAGGACTTCCGTCGCAGCTCCAGTGAATGGCCTCGGCCTCATCCTGGTACGATTTAGAAACAATTTCCACCTTGTCGCTCACCATGAATGAGGAGTAAAAGCCCAGTCCGAAATGACCGATGATGGCGGCCGCATCGTTTTTGTACTTGTCGAGAAACTCGCTGGCTCCCGAGAAGGCAATCTGGTTAATGTATTTTTTTACCTCTTCGGCAGTCATTCCGATGCCGTTGTCAGAAACGGTCAGGGTTTTGGCATCCTTGTCGATGCTTACCTTCACTTTCATGTTTTCGACCGATCCCTTGTATTCACCTTTCGATGCCAGGGTATTCAGTTTTTGCGAAGCATCAACCGCGTTGGAAACAATTTCACGCAGAAAAATTTCATGATCGGAATAGAGGAATTTTTTGATAATGGGGAAGAGGTTTTCACTACTAACACCAATTTTTCCTTTTGCCATAGTAATATTTCTTTTAAGTTATTATCAGTAAATAATTTGAACAGGCAGCTACTTTTCAATTGTTATGCCAAGTGAGTTGATCTGTCGTTATGGCATGGAATTGCCTGCAGTGTCAGCATTGGTGGGGGGGGTGATGCGAAAAAATGGCAGTAAAAGAAAGATGATCGAAACCTTGTAGTTGAAAGTAAAATCATTCAATGATTTCAAATAGGTGTTGGGGTTTGAAATTCAGTCGTTTATTTCCAGTACATCTTCTTAACTTGCTGATTGAATTTTACCAGATAGCAGCCCGGGGGCAGCTCTAAGAAAACAGCTGTTTCTGTTTCGCGGCGATCCATGGTCTTACGAAAGCAGCTTTGCCCCCTTGCATTGATTATCTCCAACAAGCCGCTTTGTGGTGTTGCCATGTGAATAAACAGTTTACTTTCGGAAGGAACAGGGGATATGCTAAACGATTCATTTTGCATGCTTTGCTCAGCAAGGTTTGTTTGCTTCCATTCGATTTTTTGCAGGGTGAAATGGGCAAAACCAGCTGTTTCTTCTTCATCCCTCAAATAAGATGCTGAACTCAGGCTGCGGTAAATTCCCCATTTGGGACGAACAAACGTGCTTCCTGTCCGCCACAAATCAATTGCTTCCTTTTCGGTTTCCATGATCAGCTTGCCATAAAGATCGCGGACGGTAATTTTCAGGTAACCTTCATCGGCGAAGGTGGCCAGCACTTCCATTTCCATCCACTTGCCTGAGTTGGCTTCACCCCAGGGGGCCGACGCGATTTGCCGGTCGGGAGTGCTGTTGCCTGAATTGTAGATAATTTCGAATTCGGGCTGATTGTTGTTGATGCTCCCCGAAATGGTGACGATGGGCTGGGAATCGTCGCCACCTTTGGCTTTTAGTTGAAAAAAATGACTGAAGTTTTTCGAAATGGCGTATCCTTCTTTCAGTTTGAAGTACCAGTGAAAACGCATGCTTTGCCCTTTAAATCCTTTTCCTTCGTTGGGCGAATTGTCGAAGGTTTTGATCTCGTTACGCTGCCGATCGGTCTTGTCGGTGTCGCGGTCACGGTCTTCCTTTTTATGAATTTTAAACAGGAAATAATTGCCCACCTCATCATCCGAAGTTTCTACAATGTGTTTTTCTCCCGGATGATTAACACTGTACAAATCGGGTGCTTCGATGCAGCCGCTGCCAAATTTGCTTTGAATGAGAGTGTAGGTATCAATGCCTTCGGGGCCGTCGGACCTCAGAATAATTTCGGATGCAACACGGTAGTCCTGCTGTGCATGCAAGCTCGTTGCACTTATGAAGAAGAAAATTGAAATCAGGCTGGTTCGAACTTTTTCCATATCGTATAACTAATTAAGCTCGGAGGGTAAAACGATGGGAGTTCCAATGCCTTGCAGGTAATCAATCATCATACTGTACTGGGCGAAGTCATGATCGTCCCAGCTGAGTGGATGGCCCTGAATGGCGATCACGTTTTTTGTTGAATAGAAATAGTAACTATTGAAGAGGTGATAGAAGTTGGCTTGATGCACCGGATATTCGATGTTGAGGGCAGGCACCCTTTCAACCTTTATTTTATCCGTTTCTGCATTTTTAGGAGCATATAACCAAACCCTTAGTTCAGGGACCTGCTTCAATGCTTCCACCGTGTTTTCATCGGTCCAGTTATAAGGAGCTCCAAAGGTTTTGAATTCGATGCCCAGCTTTTCTCTGGCCAGCTTTTGAGTTTGTTGCAGATAGGTAAGCTGTTCTGATATGGTGGTATTGAAGAATTCAGATTGACGTTCTCCCTCCTTTTCCCATCGTTTGTGTAATTGTCCATGATTCCAGAATTCAAACAATCCGGTTTGCTGTTGTTCTTTTATCCAGTTAAAAAAGCGTTCGTCACCATTTTCGAGCGAGCTGCCAACAATTCCGGGCGCTACTTTATTGTTCTTTTGGATGTTCAGTTCGGCAAATTTTTTCCATTGTGCAGGAAGCGAAGTTTGCTTATTGTAAACTAAATCATCTGCCTTAATAATTACTGCCGCTTTTTCTCCTTCCCAGTTTCCCGATATTTTTAAGCGACGGAGGTTGGCCTCGAGAAAGTAGTAATCGGCATAAACAATGGGTACATCAATTTCTGAATTTTTCGGATAATTGCCCGTACTGTGTTTTAACAGGAAGAAGTTATTGCTTCCCAATTTAGCACGGTAAGCCGGTGAAGATAAGCTGGTGAGGATTTGATCGGCCTGGCTGAGGTACCATTCTTTTGCATCGCCTTTGCTGTAAAGACTCAATTCGTAAAGTGCCGAGCAGATAATGGCAGCGGCCGAGGCATCGCGTGGCTCGTCGGGAATACCGGGCGCGTTAAAATCCCAGTAGGGTACTTTATCCTCAGGCAGATTGGGATGCTTCAGGATGAAGCTGGCAATTTTATGCGCCTGATCAAGGAATTGTTGCTGTCCACTTTCGCGATAGGTCATGGTAAAACCGTACAAGCCCCAGGCCTGGCCCCTGGCCCACGAACTCTCGTGCGAAAATCCCTGATGGGTGTTCTTTTTTACAGGTTCTCCGGTGATGGTGTCGTACGACACCACATGGTAGCTGCTGTAGTCGTCCCTGAAATGATGCTCCAGCGTTTTTTCGGCATGCGACACAGCCATGTTGTAATAGCCCTGATCGCGTGTTTCACGGCTGGCCCAAAACAGCAGTTCAAGGTTTAACATGTTGTCGATAATCACCGGAAAATCCCACTTGTCGCTGTTGTGGTCCCACGAACGAATGCATCCGATCTTTGGATTAAATCGTGTGGTCAGTGTTTTGGCCGACTGCAATAAAACTGCTTTGTATTGCGCCTCATTGGAAAGCCGGAAGCCATTTCCGAAGGAGGAATATATTTTAAAACCCATGTCGTGGGTACCTCCGTTAAGCTTTTCGTTTTCGATGTTCATTGAATAATGTTCGGCATGGTCGCGCCAATGCGGTTCGCGGGTATATTCATACATCATCCACAGGCTTCCGGGGAAGAATCCGCTGGTCCAGTCGCCCGGTTTTACCAGCTTGGTTGAACCATCTTCCTCCACACTCCCCGGACTTAATGTTGTATTGTCGAGCCATTCGAGCATTTGCGATAGTTGCTTTTCGCTGAATTCCAGGTTGTTTTTTACCAGGTTGTCGATGCTGTTTTCTTCGCTCTTAGTACATGAAGCAAGCAACAGTATCACCACACAAAAGGCCAGTATTTTATATTTTATAAAAGACATCATCGTTCTGTTTTTGAGTATCGTAATTAATTTTTCAGCCATAAAAGCGGATAACGAAGCACCAGATTGCGCTGTACTTCGGTGGTTTCGGGATCGTGTTCCAGTTGTTTCCATAAATCGATGTAGTTTTCGCTGGCATAGGCTATTCCGCCTAAAACCAGGGAAGCCTGGGCCACCGGCCAATTGTCCCAGTATAGCACATCGGGCTGGTAAGGCCATGTTGTTTTGTCTTCAATATACGGATAAATAAAATCGAGTCCCCGCTTTAAACCCCGTCCATCCTCCGTAGTATATTTCCAGAGGTTTTCGTCACCCGATAAGGTCAGTATTTGTGCCAAAAGGCTCATTGCATCGAGGTTAAAAAGGGAATAGCCATAAGGTTTTGTGCGTTCGAGTTCGAGCGGAAAGCTGCCATCATCTGCCATCTGAGAGGGGAGGAGCTGCTCTTTCAATCTGTTTTTGCAAAAGGCAAGCATTTCGTTGTTGCCGCTTAATGAGGCATAGGCAGCGGCTTGCACAGCCCAAACGGTTCCATGGTTGTTAGGGTGCACCATTTCAGCTTTTCCATACTCGTGGGTCGACATCCAGGTCAGAAAATCACTGAACCAGGTACTGATGGCTGCCAGCTTATTTTGATCGATTTCTGAAGCAGTGGATAAAAGTTGGGCACTGCGCGCGACTTCTACCAGGTGCAGCCCATCGATTATTCCAATGCCCCGTCCGGTGTAACGCCCCTGTATTGCTTGTGAATACAGCAGATGCGGATTCATTTTTGTTTCCTCATCGACAAACCAGGCATTGAGATGCTGCATGGCTTCGTGCGCAAATTTTTCATCGTTCGATAGCAGCCATGCACTGGTCATAGCGCCTACAATGCGGCTCATGCGAACCATGGCATGGCGGTGAGCCTTAAAATTACCGGGATTGCTCATGCCGTCGCGACGAATGTAGGGGCCGTCAGGATTTTCGGGATCGGGCCACCAATAATCACCTTCAGAATAAAAATCGTGACGGGAGCCGGCACTGCGTACACAAATGGTATCGGTAACGGTGAGTGCCGGCAGTCCCATGTATTCGGTCACGAGCTTCTCAATTCTTTTCTCTTCAAACGACTTTACTTCATCCAATAATGCTTCCTTTTCGTTGGTTTTACATGAAATCAGTACCAACAGAAAAAGCATCATTCCCCCGTATTTATTCAACATAGAATATTCATTTTTAAATGAAAGGAAGGGTGCAGCCCGACTCAAAAGGCCGCACCCACATCATCTTTCTTATTAACTATCTAATTACAATTTTCTCGCTGGTCAGGATGTTGCTGGCATCGACCACATTCACAATGTAAATTCCCTGCCTTAAGGTCTCAGTTTCAAAATGGAGCGCATTGATCTTGTTGTCGGCGATCTTTTTTCCGCTGAGATTGTACACCGCTACCCGCTGTAGGGATGAACCGTCTGCTTGTATCAAAATCTTCCTGTTGAGCGGGTAAATTTTTAACGAATTTTGACTCAGTAGTTCATTCCCTGTTTCAATGGTAATGTTGATTGGGTTTTCGCCCATGGCCGAAATGTTACCGGCAGCATCGATGGCATAGGCGTAATAAATGCCTGAATTTAAGCCTGAAGTCGAAATTTCAACATCGGTATTGGCTGCAGTTACGTTGGCAACAGCTCCGTTTTTAAGAGCAACAGCTGTGATGAAATCGGCATTGGTCGATTGGGGTACCCCGTCGAGCACAATGTACACCCGGCCATTGTCTTCGCTGCTTTGTACAAGTACATGGCTATTTTGGCCGTTGGTAGCTGCTTGCAAGCCGGCACTTACCACGGGTGCAATTCCATCGGTGATTTTTATGGGACTGTCGTCTTTATCGGATTTGTTTCCACTGCCATCGACATAGTAGGCATAATAAGTACCAGGCGTAAGGGCCCAGGTTGAAATTTCAATGTCGGTATACGATGACAGGCTTTCCGCTTTTGCACCCGCGCCTGCGTTTACTGCGGCATCGAGATCGGCCACGCTCTCCTGAGCCACTCCGTCGAGGATGATGTAAACGGCTCCTGAACTTAAGGAACTTTGAACGATCACCGTTTCATCGATGGCATTGGTAGCCTGTTGTTCCTCGGCAAATACAAGCGGCAGAAGCTGTTCAATGGTATAGGTAACACTATTGTGAGCCTCATTTACCTCATTGCCATTCAGGTCTTCAACATTCGAAACGGTGATGGTGAGATCGAGCCCTGTAAGGCTCATAAAACTTCCTGTGGTAACAAGCACTGCGTGGAAATTATAGAGTTCAACTTTTTTTGCGGGTCCACTTAAACCAGCGCTTCCGCTAAGCGTATAATTGGCCGGATTAACAGCACTTGTTGTGTCAATCCACTCATCGAAGCGGATTAATAAGGTGGAATCGCTTAAGGCCAGTACATCCTTTTTCACTTTAGGCCCAAGCACATCGGCCCAGCGTAAATCGCCCAGGGGCAAGCCGTCGCTGCCCAGGGTGAAGAGCGCTGTGTTCCCGAGCGTCAGGTCACCTTCTGCTGCATTGGCAAACTGCGGATCTTGAGTCCATGTATTGCTCCCTACAAGACCCGATCCGACAGAAAGCGGAACGTTTGCCTCATAATTGTTGATGTAATCGATGGAAGACTGAGCGCTTTCATCACCATAAATATCAAAAATTGTTGGTGAAGGACTGTTGGCAAAAATTGAATTGCTTACAGTGATCATGGTCATCGAGTCGGCCATGATAATATCATCGTCTTCCGAACCTACATTGTAGAAAGTGCAGTGATCGATGTTGATTGGATATTCTTTATTCACCGAAGGCTGGTCCTTAACGGCAATCACCCTTTCAGGAATATTGATGAAAGTACAGTTGCTGATTTCCAGAACATCCCACTGTGGTGAATCTTCCGAAGAAAGCCCGGTCATGCTGATGGCTTCCATGTCTTCGAAAATGCAATTTCTGAAAATGAGACTGTCGCCATGGGTACCGCCATAAGTTTTAACAATGGTTCCTGTTTCTTTCAGTTTACCGCGGAAGTGACAGTCCTCGGCAACAATGGAGTAGTGACCAATGTTTGATTCTGCCCTGATCATGTATTTGATTGGATTGACAGGATGTTCTTTGCTGTTAATTTCAATTCCTTTCAGTGTTAAGGAAGCGCCATCGGCGAAGAGTCTGAAAGTCTGGTAAGTCGATGACTCCTGATAATTGCTGATTACCGGCCGACGGGTTAGATCTTCATCGGCCATGATGGTAATTTTTGCGGTAATCTTATGCCACGCATTCAGGGCATAGTCACCACCATTGCTTGTCAGCACAAAAATGTCACCATCGTTGGCAGAGATCATGTCGTTCGAAAGCTGGCCGGTATCTTCATCGGAGTAATACCTGATACGGGGAATGTATTCAACGACGGTGAGTACCCCTTCGCTTACCGCCGAAATATTTCCAGCCATGTCAACTGCATAGGCATAATAAAAACCAGGTTGAACACCTGCCACCGACACTGCAATTTCAAGTTCCCCATCAAGTTCGATGATTCCCCTTGCACCTTTGGCAGCATCAACGGCCGCCTGTAGCTCGCTTACACTGCTTGCAGACTCGCCTTCGAGTACCAGGTAGATCGATCCTGGCTCAGTGGAGCTTACAACAACTCCGGCTGCATTGGCGGCATTTGTTACTTCCTGCGTTTCAAGGCTTACTACGGGCGCAGTTGGGTCAGTAAGTACCACTGCATTTTCGCTTTGTAATGAAATGTTTGCATAGGCATCAACGGCATAGGCATGGTAAGTCCCGGCCAGTAAGCCGGCAACGGGAATCTTGACGTCGGTGCCGGCAGTTTCCACCACCGCACTTGCACCTTTGCGCCCGGCAATTGCAGTTTCAAAATCGCTGACCGAGGCCTGCTTTTCGTTTTCCATGATCAGATAAATCATTCCCTTTTCTGAACTTTGTGCATTTGCGCTTACACCGTTGTCATTGGTCAGCTCCTGAGCTGCCAGCGTAATTACCGGTGGTGTTTCATCCAGATAAGTGTAGCTGGCAATGTTATTGTCTCCAATTACATTGCCCAGAATATCATTTACATTTTCAACCGTGACCACTACAGTTTGATTTGTTTCAATAGAGCTCATGTCAGCCACTTCAAGCAATACACTCATGGCATCGTCGGCAACTACGGCAGCCATTGGGTTGCCGCTAAGTCCGAAAGTTCCGCTCAGAAGGTAATTGGCAGCTACCGCAGCGCTTGCCGAATCAATCAGTTCGTTGAATTGAACCCGAAGGTGGGTATCATCTTCTTTTACCAATGTTTCGTACACCTTGGGTGGATACACATCGTTGTACCAGCTTAAATCACCCAATATCTGCATATCGCCGGCAAGTAAGTCGCCGGAGTTGATCAGGGTGAAATTGTTGTTTTCGGCATCGGCAAAAACCGGAGCGATTTCAATCGGCATGGTCGAAAGCGGTGCAGTTTCAAAGCCCGCTACATAGCAATGATCGGCAATAACAAAAGCCTCATCGAGCGATCCTGCCACCTGGTTGAAGATGCTGTTTTTAACCGTTACCAGTCCGGTCATTTCCCTGAATTTGAAAACTCCCTCTGAACCTCCGATGTTGTTAAAGGTTGCATGATCGACCGTTACATCAGTGCCAATGGCAACTGTCCCCGACGAGCGGTAGTAAATTACCGGTCCGTCGATGTTGGTGAAGGTACAGTTTTTAATGTTGATGGCTCCGTAAATATCGTCGGGAGTGTAAAGGTTGACGATGCGCTGCTTACAGTCGCTTACCAGTGTATTTTCTAAGGTGACAGTGCTTGTGCCTGTGTTGATTCTTAAAACACCATTGCTGTTGGTGTTGTCATGAATGAAGCAATTTTTAAAAACAAGGTCAGTTTCACTGTCGACTCTTATTACATTTCCAAGATCATTTGAATTATCAAATTCAATATTTTCAAAAGTTACAGTGATACGCTCAGTTGCATTGCGAATCCTGAAAATTCCAAAGGCACTGCTGGTATTCGAAGTGTAACTTAAGACTGGTTTCTCACTAAGTGCTTCGGCTCCTTTAATTGTTGCATTTACACTTATATCGGGTGCCTGACTTAAATCGTAAATGCCACCCGGTGTAAGCAGAATGTATTCTTCGTGTGCGCTGTTGTTGATGTCGTCGATCAGTCGGGCAACATCTTCTGACGTGTATTCATTTTCGGCTGTAGTTGCAACACCCCAGCTCAGATCACCGGCTGTTTTACCATCGCCGGCCACCAGTTCGGAAGCATTAATAATTGAGAAATTGCCATTTTCGGCATCTTCAAAAACAGGGGCTGTGCTAATGGTATTGCTTCCTTCAACGGTTTTTTCAAATCCACCCAGATAGCAATAATCAATTAGAGGAATATTGGCCAGCGAATCGCCTACATTCACAAAGACTGAATTGGTCAGCGATACGGTTCCTGTCATTGCATCACCCACTTCGATCACTTTTGTTGAGCCATTGGGGATGTTGTAGAAGGTACAGTGGTCAACCAGCAGGTCAGAACCGGAGGCCATGCTGCCACTTGCTGAACGATAGAAAATTGCAGAAGGGCCGCTCATATTGGCAAAGGTGCTGTTGCTTACCTTTACAGGGCCATAGACTGCCCCTGCGTCGTAGAGATAGATCAAACGCTGATTGCTGTCGTGAATGTAGCTGCCTTCAACGGTAACTGTAACGCCGGCTTTATCAGCACGCAACAAGCCATTGCTGCTTGTGAAGTGATAAATTTCACAGTCGACAATGCTTATCGCGCTGTTTTCGCTGCGCATGCGGGCAACTCCCATCATGGGCTCAACGGCAGTACCGTCAATGGCAAGTCCTTCGAGGTGCAGCTTGTAAGCACCATTCTGTACGTCGAAAAAATTACGGTAAGTCGAACTGTTCTCAGAATCGGTAATGACTGGTTTGTTTACTAATCCCTCTTTTGCTTTAATGATCACATCACCGGCAAGGTCGACATCACTCATCACATAGCTGCCGCCGTCGCTTGTTAAAATGTATTCGCTGTAGGCATTGGCCTCAATGTCTTCGACCAAGGCAGCTGTTTCGGCATCGGTATATTCTTTCGAGCTTTGGGCCTGGGTTGTAAAACTCATTGCCAAAACCGCCAGTAACATGAACGCCATCCTGAAAACAGCATTTTGTTTTAAGTAAAGGTGTAGATTCATAGTATCTGTTTTAAAAGTTAAGTACATAACAGGCTAGTTTTCGATGGTAATAAAACCTGTTTTAATATGATTGGAGGTAGCAGCCACTATCGCTTTGCCTCCGTACATTTTTACCCTGATCAGGGCACGTCCGTTGTATAGTTGAATTACATTCGATCCGTTGTGTGTGCCAAGTTGGTCAAGTAATTCACCATCGCCCGACAGTGAAAATTCAATTCGATTCTTTGCATCGGGGCAGAATACATTGTTTTCGTCATAAATTTTAGCTTCGATCTCAACGATATTGCCTATGCGTTTGCGTTCTTCTATTTTTAAAACGGCTGGTTCTTTCCATTCTGTAGTTTGATAGATCTGGCTAATTTCATCACTTACCTGCACTCCATTTTTGGTCGCAATTACTTTCAAATGGTTTTCTCCTTCGTTGAATTGAACGATCCATCGCAAACCGGCGGCCGGAAAATTCTGGCTGTTACGGTTTCTGACGCCCAGTGACCGGCCATTAAGAAATAGTTCGGCCTCCTCACAATTGGAATACACTTTTACCATTTTCGACTCATTGGCAGCGCCCCAGCGCACCGGCCAGGTATGCCCGTAAATATGGGCCATGGGTTCATCGGTCCAGTAAGATTGGAAGACATAAAACGCTTCTTTTTTGGTGAAATCGCGTTGTACCACTCCTTTTTGATTCACATAAGGAACAGGGTTTTCGGGACGCAACGGTGTTGAGAAATCTTTAAAGGGCCAGTAGGCAGTACCCACGTGCCAATCGTGCATTTTTTCCTGTTCTTTCAGGTGCCAGTCAATGAGGTTGCAGGCATAGGTTTCTGACCAATCACCATCTTTTGAAACACGTGCTTCTCCTCCCGACAGTAGAAAATCTCCGTCGCGCTCGTCGGTTCCATCGCCGGTCGAAATGGCTTCAAGCCCTTTGTCGGGATCTTCGGAATGCCGCATGGCGTGGTTGCTGGCACCCCATTCGACATGCAGAAAATGATCTACCTTTTCGTTCCATTCTTTGGATACCTCAGTGTATTCGGTGTACTTGCCACGGTACCAGCCGGCCCAAACCGACGGCGAATACACATCGATGATGTCGGCACAGAAGTCGCAGCGGCGAATGGCTGTTTTGCGCACAGGATCGAGCGAATGCGATAAATCGTTCAGCTCGCTCATGAAAGTTCTTATTTTTTCTTTATCAAATTCGGGGAAATCGCCGGGCCAGTCGTTTTCATTTCCCAGTCCCCAAATAATGACCGATGGATGATTGTAATGCTGATTAATCATGTTGGTGAGCATCCGGCGTGCCTGTTGTTTGTAATTTTCACCTCCCAAACCACCACGACACCAGGGAATTTCTTCCCACACCAAAATGCCCAGACTATCGCAGGCATCGAGTACGATGCGTGATTGCTGATAGTGGCCCAGCCGAATAAAATTGACCCCCATGGCTTTCATCAGCTGCATTTCTTCGACGATAAGATCTTCGGGCATTGCTGCGGCGTATCCGGCATGGTCCTCGTGACGATGCGTTCCGCGCAGGAAAAGGTTTTCGCCATTGAGTTGGAATGGCCCGTGTGCTACAAATTCAAAATCGCGGATGCCAAACTTCTCTGTAAATTCGTCGGTTCCATTCTCCGATTCAAGGCTTGCATGCAGCGTGTACAATTGGGGTGTTTCTACCGACCAAAGCCTGGGTTTTTTGATTTCAACGGAGGACTGGAGGGCATCGGTACGGTTTCCTTCGGCCTTGAGACTTGCGACTGTTTTACCGTCAGGATCAAGAATGGTATAATTTACAATGAATTTTCCTTCAAAATTAAAAGGATTGTACAGTTGTGGTGTAATGCTTACAGTGGCTTTTTTGTAGCCTTTCGCCGGTTGGGCATCCACATGTATCTGATTGAAGGATACGGCAGGTACGCTTAACAAATTGACATAGCGGTACAAGCCGCCATAGAGATTAAAATCGCTTAAGTCGGACGGGATCAATTCAAGATCGCGGCTGTTGTCGCAACGCACAATGAGCGGTACTTTTCCTGCTTCGATGCCCTCGATGGGATTTTGCTGATAGTGACCAACAGCATCGGTGATATCGAATACAAACTCATCGTAGCCGCCCACATGTTCACCAACGAACTGCATGCCGATAAATGCCTTTGTTTTCTGTCCGGCACCTTCGAAGTGCAGCAGCAAACGTCGGCCTTCTTCAACCTGATCAATGCTTAAATGGGTGCGGTACCAGCCCGGCCCCTGATAATAGGGCTGATGAAAATCAACTGCGTCAAAACGGTTAAAACTGTGGGGCATTTCAACAGCTTCCCAAACCGGTAGCAAGGCTTCCCTACCGGTACGCAATGCTTCATAGGGTCCGCCAAGATCACCCTTCACATATTCCCAATTCCGGGTCAGTCGTTGGGCCTTACGCTGCGCATTCAGATTCCCGCTGATTGCCAGCAATAGCACTACTAAAAGGCTGATAATGTAAGTTCTTTTGTTTTGCATTTTTTACCTGTTTTCTGTCTGGTTGTTAGTAGATGAATTGATCGGTCAGCACGCCACCTGTTGCAATAATGCGCAGGATGAAGGGGCCCGAAGTAGGATGGGGCAGCCAGGCTTGAAAGCGTCCTCTTAGATTTCTGTATTGAATAATTTTCTTTCCGCTGGTGTCGTACACAGCCATATGGTAGTTTTCGTTGTCATTGGCTGGTTGAATGTTTAGCTGGCCATTTTGGACAAACCAATTCATTTCAAGCATTTCTTTATGTTTCACTGATGTGACCGGTCCGGTTTCATTGATGATCACCACATGATTGGATGGAGCAGAAATGCGTCCGTCGGTGTCGATGGCATAATAGCGATAAACACCACCGCGGAGTCCTCTGGTATAAATGGGGACCGAAACGCCAACACGGCTTACTTCGGCTTTGGCAGCTCTGGCGTTGTTTACTGCCTGTTCAAAATCATCGACGGCATCAACCGGTTCGCCCATTAAGATCAGATAAATAAAGCCCTCTTTCGAGCTTTTTGCAGCAGCAAAACTACCGGCTTCGTTGTTGGTGCTAAGCTCTGCACCTTCAACCACCGGACGCTCGTCAGGAACTAAAAAATCACTGCTGTTTAATCCGTTGATTGAAAGTCCGCTTTCAGAAAGTACATTGTTGGCATTAATTGAAATGACGGACAGGGATGGAAGCAGTCCCAAAGCGGGGAAGATCAGTTTCACCGTATATTCATTATACAGTTCTACGCTGTATTCGTGGTCCTCGATGCCAGCAGTACCGCCTATTTGAAAGTTGCCTTCAACTACGGTTGCCAGATCAAGTGGCAGATTGAATTGCATCAGAAAAACAGAATCGTTGAGCTGCTCCAATGCTGAGTAAGCAGAAAAAACAGTGCTTCCATTGAGGCGCTGATCCAATTGTGTTTCATAGAGTGAGGCAGGGAACAGGCCTGGTCTATTGTTGCCAAGCCAAACACCGTCGGGACGGTTACTGCGGTAGCCATTCAGTTTACGGCCGATAAAACCAAAGTTATAGTTTTTAGCCGAGGCCCACGGGCTTTGGCATACCGAACCGCTTCCCTTGCAGTTCCAGAAAACCATGTTGGCACCGGCCCAGCCATGACCGCTCCCCATGTCGTCGCGATCCTGCACATTGATTTCATTGTCGGTGTCAATCTGATCGAATAAAATTCCCATGGCCCAGCGATGATGGGGGCCTATATCGTTATGAGCGTTGCGAGCTTTGCTTTGTGTAAATACATTGGGCCCGCAAACTTTAGATCCGCTGATGTAATCGTGCCTGCCTTCGGTGGCTTCGCAACCCTTAAAGAGGTTCAGCTGACCTTCGCAATAGAAGGAGTAACGACGACCTCCGCTTACAATCGATTTTGGTTCGTAGGATGCACAATCGATCACACTGATCATTTTTGCATCGCGCTTAAGCGATACACTGGCATAGGCAAAGTACCATGATTGCAGGTTTCTGGCCCATCCGTTTTGAACTTCGTTCATCTCAACGGCTGTCCAGGCATGTGCTTCATCGGTTTCGGAAGTATGTTCCGATTTAAAGACCATATTTTCGATACCAATGTTTTCCAGTCGATCGAATGAGGCCCTAAAAACCTGGCCGCCACCGAAATTTTTATCAAGAGCCATTACAACAGGATTTCTGAAAAAGAGGGTGTCGCCATGCACCCTGGTGAGTTGTCGTTCAAAATAAAGGTCGTAAGCCGCGGCGGTCCATTGTTGGGTTGGATCACCGGCGCTTCCTTCGCTTAGTTGATTCATTTTAATGGCCGAAATCCATGCATTGGTTCCGGGGCGGTATATGGCGATCAGGTCACCAGCTTTGTAGGCCGAGGCATTTTCGACCAGCAGATATTGACGTCCCACAGGGACATAATTTTCGATAACATCAACCCCCGTGTTTTTATCAATTTGTAAAGAAGTGTTGTTACCGACAACGAGCAGGGAGCGTTGGTTGGTACCTGTGGCCCACAATATGGTCCCATTTTCATGCTTGCCTTCGCCTCTTAAAACAATGCCGCTTTTTTCGATTTTCAGCTGGCCTTCGATCTGGTATTCGCCTTTTTTAAGCAGAACAGCCCCCCTGAAACCACTGGCATCGGGTTCAATATTGTACATTGCTTCGATGGCCGCCTGTATGCTTGCGCCGTCATCTCCGTCAAGCGGAGAAACTTCGAGCACCACCGGAACATCAGGAATGTTTTCATCGCCAAAGCGGTAGCCAACATGGCTGAAATCGGGGATTACATTTCCCAGTTCATCGGCTGTGTAGCATAATTTCCCTCCTTTCCCGAAATAGACATAATCGGTCGACCACTGGTTCTGTGCACTTGCATCAGGCACATGGCAAATCATGAAAAAAAATGAAATGTAAAGTAGAATTCGCTTCATGTTAATTAATTAGAATGAAAATGAAAATGAAAATCAGGGCAGCTGTTTTATCAACATCTGTTTCTTCCAGCTCGTTCTTTTGTCTGCCCTGATCTTCTTTCTTTTACTTTTATTGAATCCTGAACAATTTTCCACTTTTTACATACGATGGTGCTTCGATGCGATAAATCAGGATACGATCATTCACCTGCTTTCCATTGGCATCGGTTCCATCCCAGTTAACGGCATAGTTTCCTTCGGACAGCTGTTGATTGATCAGCTCCTTTATTTTCCGGCCATTCCTGTCGAAAAGAGCAATTTTTACTGCGCCTTTTTCTCTTATGGAATAACTGATATTTACATGATCTTTAAAGGGATTGGGAAATGCTTTCACCTTTAAATCCGACAGTGTGTGATTTAAATTTGAAGTTGATACATCGGGGAAATAGTTCAGGTTGCCAACAGGCAATCCACCGCTTGCTGCAGTATACGACTGTGCCGATGTTGAATAGGAAAGATCAATTTCATCGGGGAAATATCCACCTTCACCACCAACACACCAGCTGTCGGGATAAGTACCGGCATTTGGGTCGGCATAATATAGTGCGATGTACGAAATGTGCGGGTTACACATGGTGGTGAACGATAAATTTTCGGAGAAGTACATGTCGTTCACTTTTTCAGCATCAACGGCCTCTTTTAGCAGCGGATTAACAAAGTCGGGCTGGCTAACCGAGTCAATCTGACCCCAAACGCTTTTTACCGATTCATCCCAGTAAATGTTGTTGTTCTCGATTACATAACTGCCGTCGGCGTAAATTGTATCGAGTGTGATCACAGCAAATTTGGGCGGGTTTTCGGGTTGTGTTTGTTCCGAAGTATGAAATTCGTTGTGTCCAAGCATAATTACGTTGGCGAAAACTGAATTTTTTATGGTGGCATTTTTGCAGTCTCCCAACTGGATTCCACCGTGGCGTCCCACGGTGTTGACTGCTGTCAGGTGATCGATGTACAGGTAATTCACCTGGGTATTCATGTTACGAATGATCCGGTCGGTGAGGTTGTAGGTCGTGGTGTTTTTTATCACCAGGGTGTCGAGGAAGAGTGCTTCGGGGCGCATGTCAATTAAGCGGCCATTTCCACCAAAAGCAGTACGGTAGCCAATGTTGCCCATGGTGCAGTTTTCGACAAAAATCTTTAAGGAATCGGCCCGTGCACAAATGGCAGCGGCACGATCGCCATCCCAGCTTACATTTTTATATCGTGCGGTTGAGCCATTTCCCCTTAATTCAACGTTCCAATGCTGGTATCCGCCATCGGGCAGGTGACCGTTAATGGCCACATTTTCGAGGGTCAAATCGTTATAGGCCACAATGATATCAAGTCCATAAGTTCCATCGGCCTTCACAGAACCTACAATTTCAGGGAGCAAACCTTCGCCTTCCTCGCCACGAATGTGCAGGTGATAGTCGTAGTTCTGGATCTGTTTCCCCATAAAATAGATCTGATTGCGCTTTAGTTCGAAGATCACATTGGGATTTGTTTTTCGCTCGGTAGTATCGCCAACAATGGCATAATAAAGCGCATTCTCATATTGTACCGGATCGTCACCAGAGGCCGGATCCCATCCGTCTACTTTTACAATTCGAGTTTCCTGTGACCAGGCTGAAAGCGTAAAAAGGATCAGCAGCAGGAAGGAACTAAGTGAGTAAATTTTTTTCATTTTAATGCTGTTTAAGTTGTTGTTTATTAGTTGTTAGAATTTATATCTCAATCCGATATCGAAGGTTCTGCCATATCGGTTTTCAGAAGTTACATACTGTGGTTTCCAGGTGTAGCGGCGTTCGCTTTCGGCTGTAATGTTTGAAAGGTTGGCCATAAGCATCAGTTTCTTTCCTATTTTTTGAGAGATGCTGGCATCGAAACGCAGGTGGTCGTCGACATAGGAATAGAAATATTCGGTGGTTTCGGATGTCCCCCTGCTACTGAACCCGGTCAGATAGGCTGCCTGATAGATGGCTGACAGACGGATTGAAAAACCATTCAGATCGTATCCGAGCGAGACATTGGTAATCCAATCGACCTGGTTGGGCAGGGAGGTGGCATTGCTTTCGTAGAATGATGAATCGGGAAGAAAAATCATGCGACGCAATGAACGATCGTAGTATTCATATGGTTGATAAGTAAATGAATACGTTTCGGACCATAAGCGGGTCGCATTTATGTTCAATACAATTCCGTTGAAGGGTGCCGGCAAGTAGCTGAAATTGGTTTGTAAGTCGAATTCCAGACCATAAACCCGCGAATTGTCGAAATTCATGTAATCTTCTTCTACATCGTATACCTGTTTGGGATAGCCCCGTTCTTCGGCTTCGTCGGAACCCATGCGGCGCGAGGTTTTGGTAAAATAGTTGTCGAATTCTTTATAAAAACCGCCAAGGGTAAGCAGGCCTAACTTGTTGCTGAAAAATGAAAAATTCAGGTCGTAGTTCCAGGCAGTTGTGTGTTCCAGCTCTGTATTGCTCTGATAAACCACTGCATCGTTCAGGTCGAGCCGAACACGAGGTGCGACCATTTGGTAGCCCGGACGAGCCAAAGTGCGCGCTGCCGAAGCACGTATGTCGATCCACCCCGTAGGTTTCACTTTTAAATGAATGCTGGGCAACAGTTCTCCGTAATTTTGTGTCGATGTGGTATCGCTCACTTTTCCTGTTTCTCCGTGAATATCGATGTCGGAATAAAAGCCCGAGTAGTTGTTATCTGAATGCTCGTAACGAAGTCCCGGGATTAAGGTGATGATTTTACCAATGTTCACTTTGCTCATTACATATCCGGCCATCACCTTTTCGTAGGCCGCATATTTCAAATATTCTTCATTGTATACCGGATCGAGTTCACTGTTCTGGGTACTTTGCCATTCATCTACCTTATTAAAATCGAATTGGGGATAAATACTGTAGCTGTCGTTCCAGATACTTAGGCCTTCGTTTTGATTCACAAAATTATACAAGCTGATTTTGTTGTTTTGTGTCATGTACATTTCATGCGGCCAGTTGGCAACGGCCTGGTTAATGTAGGCCTGATCCATGTAGTACCAGTAAACCTGCTGGTGATTGTGGTCGTAAATACGATCGTCGGTGGTCAGTTTGCCTCCGAATTTCAGGAAGCCGGAAATTTTATTCCCCAGGGAGAAATCGTATTTAAAATCGAGTGCAGCCTGCAGGTTTTCGTGTTCATTCCACGAAGGTGAGAAGTAGTATTTTTCGAGCTGGGCATCGGCATAATTGCTGTTGCGTTTGTTGTTTAATGCTTCGGGATTGGTTTCCATTTCGGATGCCTCAACACCATTGTATTGAACAATGTCGAGTGAAACGTCGTATGGTTTCCTGTTGGTGGTTCTGCTGCGCGACAAACGCCATTCGGCTTCGATGCCTGCAAAACGTTGTTTTCCCGAAAGCAAGGTCTGAAAGGTGGCAAGCGTTCCGTTGTTGTGAGTTGGCTGGTGAAATATGCGTCCGGCATTTTCAAGACGGTTTACCGACAAATACTTATCGGTGTAGCGGCCACTGTAAAGTGCCTGCCCCATTACATAACCACTGCCGTACTGGTAATCGACCTGCGCACTGCCGCCAAAGCGTTGAATTCGTTTGTTTTCATCGGTGATGGTCATGTTCGAGACCAGTATTTTTCCTTCGTCGATGTTGTTTTTATTCCACGAAACGTTGATCCGTTCAGAACTCCTGTTGGTTTTTTCATAGTTGGCTTTTAACATCAGTCCCAGTTTGTTGTCGAAATAGCGACGGCTGGTATTGAGAGAGCCTTTGTAGTTGCCAAATTCGTTCTTCAGATTATTGTAACCACCGTAAAGCCTGATTTCGCTTACCGGAATATCGGGAGCTTTGGTAACCCCCAGGTTCACAACGCCACCAATAAAATCACCATCCATATCGGCTGTAGGCGATTTAAAGAGCTCGATGTTGGACAGCAATTCGGGTGAGATCATGCTCAAATCGACCGAGCGGTCGCCCGAACCCGTTGCAGGCAGTTTAACGCCGTTAATGGTTACTGAGGTGAGTTCAGGACTTAAACCCCGTACTACCACTTTGGATGCTTCGCCACCACTGCGTTGTACGCTCACCCCGGGCAGACGGCCAATGGCTTCGGCGGCATTTACGTCAGGCAGTTCCCTGATTTTATCGGCCGAAACCACATTGGTCAGTGCATCGGAGTTCAGCTGCTGGTTGATGGCGGCGCGTTGTCCCATCATTTGTGCCGAAATAACGACTTCTTCAAGACCAACGGCATCGACAGAAAGGGCAACATTCATTTCGGCTGCTTCACCTGCAACGATTGTTTTTTCTACTTTTTCACTTTTGTATCCGATGAAGGAAACAATGAAGGTGTACGAGCCAGCCGAAACATTCATTAAACGAAAGGCACCATCAACATTGCTTACTGTTCCGGTTGACATTCCTTCGATAAAAACGGTAGCACCGGGTAAGGGTTCACCACTTGTTTTATCGCTTACCACACCATAAACAGAGCCATTCCCCTGCGCAAAACCTGCAATGGTGAGCATGAGAAGTAAAAGTGGAAGACTGATAAGTTTCATTCTAAGTTTCATCATTCGTTTTTGGTTTTTATTATGTCAGGCTAAAACCGCAAAAAGTATTACGATGATTGTCAGCAAGAGCAAGAAACCTACTAGCATTTCGGGTAATACTTTTTTTCTATTCTTCTTTTTTTTGATACTATTCAACATGAATTGTGATTAGATTTCGAAGACGAATTTAGTTGCAACAAGGCGCTGCATGATAGCACACAGGTTGCAAAGAATTTAGAAGAAGTTGCAAGAGATGTTAAATTGGTTGCAGAATACCGTTTTCGTTGCACCAAAGGGCAATATCACGTGTTCAGCTTATCGATTACTGAATTCTTTGGGAGTGGTTCCGGTGTATTTTTTAAAGGTAGAAATGAAATGTGAAGTACTGTTGAAACCGGCTTTCAAGCTTACTTCGTTCACATTGTACTGTCCTTCGCGAAGCATTCTTTTTGCCAGTTTCAAACGTTCGGCCCTGATGTAATCGCTCGGGGTATTGTCGGTAAGTGCTTTGAATTTGCGGAACAACTGACTACGACTCATGCCCAGGGCAGCCCCCATGTCTTCGACCGTAAAATCTGTATTCCCAATGTTTTCGTGCACTATTCTTTCTGCTTTTTCGAAAAACTGCTTATCCATTTGGTTTTCGACCACATCGGCAGGCAGGGTTTCAAATTGATTGGCAAAACGCTTTCGCAGCTGTTTTCGTTGTTTTATCAGACTTTGGATTTGTACCTCGAGGAAATTGATATCGAAGGGTTTTTCGATGTAGGCATCAGCACCATTTTCAATTCCTTCAATTTTGTGCTCTACGGCAGTTTTGGCAGTTAACAGCACAAGCGGAATATGACTGGTGATGTAATTTGACTTCACTGCTTTGCAAAACGAAACACCATCCATGTTGGGCATCATCACATCCGAAATGATCAGGTCGGGCATCGATTGTCTGGTAAGCTCCAGTGCCTCCCGGCCATCTCCTGCTTCCAGAATGTGGTAGGCCGAAAAATGGTTTTTTAAAAATTTGCGCAGTTCGATGTTGTCTTCAACCAGCAGGAGGGTGGTGGCAGCCTGCTTTTCACCGCTTGTCGTTTCAACCGGAAGCTGTACAGTATTTGTTCTTTTGCTTTGTCCGCTGGTCGTTCGGTCGGGGATGTTGTATTCGTTTATCAACTCAGGGTTGAAAGCTTTTTTACTGACTGGCACGGTCACGGTGAAAACCGTTTCAACGCCGGGTTCACTTTTAACATCGATGTTTCCGCCGTGCATTTTTATCAGGCTCTGTGAGAAGGCCAGTCCAACCCCGGTACCCGAATAATCATCAAAGCCCTGGTTGTCGCTGTAAAAACGTTCAAAAACCCTGGTGATTTTGTCCTTTTCAATTCCCACGCCATGATCAATCACCCTGATGCTTGCCTGTCCTTCTTCCTCTTCTTCCAGTTCCACTTCGATATTTGAATTACGGGGCGAGAATTTTATGGCATTCGACAAGAGGTTGAAAATGACACTGTCGATGATGTTTTGATCGAACCATTGCTGTGTGAAAATTTTATTGGAATAATGAAAATTAATGGCAATCGATTTTTCGTCGGCATATTCTCTGAAGCCATCCACAATTTCCTGAATAAACAGGCGAAGATTGCCCTGTTTAATGCTCATGTTAAACTGCTGGCTTTCCAGTTTTCTGAAATCCATCAACTGCTTTACCAGCCGCAGCAAACGCTTCACATTTTTTTGCATGGTAGTATACAAATACTGCCGTTGTGCTGTGTTGGTTTCAGTCTGGCTGATCAGTTTGGCCAGCGGGGAGGCAATGAGTGTGAGCGGTGTTCTGAATTCGTGTGAGATGTTGGTAAAAAAGCGCAGCTTCATTTGATTCAGCTGTTCCGACTTTTCCCGTTCCCTCCGTTCAAGTTCCAGCAGGCTTTCCTGTTCAATTCGCTTTACAATGAAGAAATAAAGTCCCATAACCAGGAAGCCAATAAAGACCAGGTAGAAAATATAAGCCCATTTTGTTTTCCATGGAGGAGGACTGATCGAAAGTTTGATCGAACGTCCTTCATTGTTCCATATGTCGTCGTTATTCGATGCTTCGACCCTGAAGGTATAGTCGCCCGGACTGATATTGGTATAGGTGGCTATTCGGTTATTTCCGGCTTCGATCCAGTCATCGTCGTAGCCATGGAGCTTGTAACGGTAATTGTTGCTGCCAGGGGAGGTGTAATTTAAAGCTACAAATTCGAAAGTAAAATCAGCCTGATTGTATTTTAGTTCGATTTGGCCGGTTCGGTCGATGTGTTGGCTCAGTGGCGCTTGTTCGCCTCCAACAGGTACCGATTTGTTGGCTACTTTGAAACCAGTAAAGTGAATTTGTGGAATGTTGGGATTGTCTTTGATTCGTTGGGGGTCGAATAGGTTGAACCCGTTGCTGCCGCCAAAATAGAGTTGCCCATTTTCGGCTTTCAGCGATACATATACCTCGAACTGATTGCCCTGCAAGCCATCTTCCACATAATAGTTTTTGAAGCTTTCATCGCGGGGATCAAACATCGAAAGCCCGTTGGATGTGCTAATCCACAGGCGTCCATTGTCATCGAGCTCAATGGCACTGATACGATTGCTTGCCAATCCATCCAACTCTGACCACGAACGCGTCGTCAGATCTGAAACATTCAGCAGGTTGAGGCCTTCGGTGGTGCCAATCCATAACTGGTCGTGCTCATCGAAACGAAGGGCGGTGATGTTGTTGCTGGTGAGTGCTGCTTTTTCACTTCCTAAGTTAAACCATTGTCTTTTCCCATCGCTGTATCGTACCAGACCATTGAACTTGGTCCCCATCCAAAGGGCTGAGTTGTCTTGTTGCTGAGCAAAGCATTTCACCGATTGAACCCCATCGACCAGTTTAAAGCTGAAATTGTTGTGGTCGAAAAGAAAAACTTCGTTCAGGACCGACACCCAAAATTGACCGGATGACTCCCTGAAAATGGAATAGATCCGGTTGTATTCAGGTTTCGTTTCACCATTAAGCTGAACTTTAATGTTTCTGAATGTTTTTGTTTGCTTATCGAACAAGTCGATTCCCTGTCCGAAAGTACCAATCATCAGCGTGTTTTCATTGAGTTCGTTGATAGAGAAGATGTAGTCAGAACTTATTGAGTTGCGACGCTCATCGCTAACATAATTTTCGAAGCGGTTCTGCGCGGGATTAAAACGGCTAAGACCTCCTCCCTCCTTGGTTCCTATCCAAATCTCTCCGGCACTGTCCTGAAAAAAACAGCGGATGTTATTGCTTACCAGGCCATCGGGTCGGTAATTTACCTTGAAGTGATAAAAGGGTTTGCGGTTGTAATCGAGAAAGTTAATGCCCTTGTTGAAAGTACCCAGCCAAATTATTCCCGATGAACTGTGTGTACCCGAAATGATGGCTTTGCTGCTTAAACTGTGTGGATCGTACATGTCGGGTTCCAGAAAAGTCAGTTTTCCCGTTCGCTTATTGTAAAAATAAAGACCTTTGTCACGTGCCAGAAAAAACAAATTCTTGTCCTTGTCTTCCAGTATTTTATGTATCCTGTCTGAGCTGCTCATTTGCTGATGCCGGGAAGTGAAACTTTTTATTTGTTCCTGTTCGAACGATGCTTCATATAAGCCCATGTAGTCGGTGCAAATCCAGTACTTTCCCTGTGAATCCTTATAAACACCCGTTACATCCCTTAGCGAATCGGCAGTAAAAATATGCCTTAGCGATAATGTTTCCGGATCAATCAGGTCGATTCCTTCACGGGTGCTGGCAACAATTCCATATTTTTCATCAACGTGTATATGAGCAACAACACCCGAGACCAGTGAATTTCGGTCATCCGCCTGGTGGGTCATTCTGCTTAATTGGCCGGAAGCAGTGTTGTAACAAAACAGTCCGGACGAGGTCGCGATCCACAGTTGCTGTTGTGAATCAAATTTAAGGTCGTAAACGGTATAATTAATGGGTAGCGGCCTTGAGGCAAACATTTGCTTAAAGCGATAGGTCGCTTTATCGAAGAAAGCCACACCGCGGCGGGTGCCAATCCACAGGTTTCCTGTAGCCGGATCGCTTACGATGCTTTGCACATCGTTGTTAAAAAGACTGGTCGAATCGTCGATTTGTTGTTTGAATATAATGGTTTCAACCCCGTTGTACAGGTTCAGGCCGTCGTCGGTTCCCAGCCACATAAAACCATCTTCGTCTTCGTAAATGCAGTTAATACGGTTGGATGACAAGCCATCGTTGTTGGTAAAATGATTAAAGTTGAAATACTGGTCATTTATTTGTGCCATAGCCACCAGGCATTGCAAGCACAATGATAGTATGATCAGTATGATTATACGCTTACCATGTCTCAATAGGTCTATGGAATTCTGCTCTGGCATAGATGCAACGCTTATTGCTCACAAAGTAAAAAAAATTAAGTTAGAAATATAATTTCAGTTTACTGTTAGTAAGCAATCACCTTGCTCCCAATTCCATCTCATAATGCGGAATGCCATCTTCGAGATACGCTTTGCTTACTACTTTAAAACCAAGGTCTTCATAAAATTTCCGCAAGTATTTCTGGGCACTTATTTTGATCGTTGCTGCCGACCATTCATTTTGGAGGAAGGCAATTCCTTTTTGCATTAACAGGGTCGACAGTCCCTTTCGACGATGGTTCATTTTTGTTAGCACCCGCCCGATGGATGCAACAGGGAAACGCGTGCCGGGTTTTAACAAACGTACGTAGGCGATGATGTCGCCATTCTCGCTGCAATACAAGTGAAGCGCTTCCTGGTCGAGATCATCCAGATCGTTGTAAATACATTGCTGTTCCACTACAAATATCTCACTTCGAAGTTTCAATATTTCGTATATTTCGGCATTGCTGAGCTCCGAAAAGGATTTGATGATCACTTGCATGATAAAATGTATTCGATTGTAAAAGCTAACTTTTGATGTCTTTATCTTATGATGGTCATTTCATCAAGTAAATAAGAAGCTCCGGCAAACTTATCGACCAGAAAGAGCAGGTAGCGCATGTCGAGCGCAATGTTTCGGCACTTCGCAGGGTCAAACATAATATCGCTCATGGTGCCTTCCCAGCAGCGATCGAAATTGATGCCAATGAGATGGCCGTTGGCATCGATCACCGGACTGCCCGAGTTGCCGCCAGTGGTGTGATTCGACGCTACAAAGCAAACGGGTAATTCGCCTGTGCTGTTGGCATACTGACCATAATCCCTGCTTCTGAATAATTCCTTTAAGCGGTCGGGAACATCATAATCGTAAATCTCAGGATTGTCCTTTTCAATGATTCCTTCGAGGGTGGTGTAGTGCTTGTATTCTACTCCGTCGAAGGGGTCATAGCCTTCCACCTTTCCATAGGTGACGCGCATGGTCAGGTTCGCGTCAGGAAACATCATTTGTCCGCTGTTTTTCTGTAAAAGGGCTTCGAGATAGCGGGTTTGATTCTTGTCAATCTGGTCCTGAACAGCATAAAAGGGACGCGAAATTTCTTCTCTGTAATATTTCGACATGCCTGCAAACAGCCCAAACAATGGATCTTTTTTGATCTTCTTTTGTAATTTTTCACTATCACCAGCTTCAATGAGTGCCAGCAGGCTTTCACGATCGGCTAATATTGATTTTGCATACAGCTTGTTCAGCGCTTTACCGGGCTTTTTACTGTTAAAAATTTGCTTTAGTTCAGCCGGAACCAGATCGCCCTTCAAATCGTTGTGGTACTTGCTCATTAGTGCAGTAAATACCAGCTGATCGACCTGTGAATTGTAATCCTTGAAATGCTTGTTGAGCCAGGCAAGTTCACTTTCGACATCATAAGTCTCCTTTATTTGGTTGAAACGACGGAAAAGCTGGTAAACATCAGTTCCCCTGAGTACGGCTTCATCGTAATAATCTTTTGCTTTCTGATAGGGTGCCAGTTGCTCGTAAAGTAATTCAAAAGTGTCCAACACGCTGCCAAAACGTTCCTGTCGCTCCTCATTGGCCTGAGCCCAGCGGGCAAAGTCAGCTTCTTCCTTCTTTTTTACTTCAATAGCATCCAGACGCAGGAGGCCTTTGCTTTCACCGCTCCATTTTTTCCATGCATTGCTGGTCGATGCATATTTGGCTGCATACTGAATACGCGTTCCCCTGTCGGCTTCCATGGCCTGACCCATAATGGCGAGTTTGATATCGCGAATGGCAATGCGGTCGGGATTTCGTTGTTCGAGAATTTGTTCAACCGCTTGTGAATGCAGGTATTGTTGTGTTGTTCCGGGATAACCGAACACCATGGTGAAATCATCTTTTTCGACGCCGGAGATGTTGATGGAAAAGTATTTTTTTGGTTGATATGGAACATTGTCGGGGGAATAATCAGCCGGTTGATTGTTGGCATCGGCATAAATGCGAAACATCGAAAAGTCGCCGGTATGACGTGGCCACATCCAGTTGTCGGTATCGCCGCCAAACTTCCCAATGGCCGACGGTGGAGCACCTACCAGACGCACATCGGTAAAGGTTTCGGTGATGAACAGGAAGTACTGGTTGCCTGAATAGAAAGGCTTGACACTTGCTTTGTAGTGCGTACCTTCGGTGGCTTCGCTAATGAGCTGTTCAATATTTTTATCTCTTTTTTCCTTCTTCAACTGTTCATTGGCTGCCTGATTACTATCGCCCAGTACAAGATCGGTCACGTCGCGCATTTCAACCAGAAAGGTGACTTTCAGTCCCTCGTTAGGCAATTCTTCTTCACGGCTCATAGCCCAAAAGCCATTGGTCAGGTAGTCGTTGTCCAATGAACTGTGTGATTGAATTTGCCGGTATCCGCAATGATGGTTGGTAATCATGAGCCCGTCGGGCGAAATCAGTTCACCGGTACAACCACTCCCAAAAAGCACGATGGCGTCCTTCATGCTTGCCTGATTCACATTGTAAATATCGTCGGTCGAAAGCTGAAAGCCCATTTGATGCATTTCGTCGATGTTTCGGTCGAGCAGGAGCGGAATCCACATGCCTTCGCGGGCAAAAGTACTTGCGATGATTGTGAATGCTAAGAGAAAGGTCAAAAGAAGTGTTCTGATCATAACGATGATAATTGAATTTATGCCCAAAAATAAAACTTTCGACAGGGAAAGAAAGAAGAAATATCATGTACGACTGCAAAACGGCCCGTATTCAAGCGGAAAGCGCAGGAAAAGTAAGCAGCAGCATCCAACTTAGGCCTTTTGTTTCTGCATGTTAGTCGTCGGAAAAGTGAATCAAAATATCGCGGTATTCATTAAAAATTTTCGATTTTGACAAAAAGCCCTTGTACTGGCCATTTTCGGTTACCGGAAGGTTCCAGGCCTTGGTCTTGTTGAATTTCTTCATCACCGAATCCATGTTTTCATTCATTTCAACAATGGCAGGTGGTGCCGTCATAAATTCGGTAATCATGGTATTATCGTACATTTCGCGGTTGAAGATGATGGGACGAACCGACTCCATCAATACGATGCCAACCAGTTTGTTTTCGTCGTCGGTAACCGGAAAAATATTGCGTTTCGATTCGGGCACCCTTTTAACAAAATCTCTGAGCGTGTAATCTTCCTTCAATTCGATAAAGCCTGTTTCGATCAGTTTTTCGGTATTGAGCATGATCAGCACATTTTTATCCTTGTGATGGGTGAGCAGCTCTCCGCGCTGAGCCAGTCGTTTGGTATAAATTGAGTGCGGCTCAAAAATCATAATGGTGATGTACGAAATGGTTGCCGTGGTTATCAGGGGCAAGAAAAGGTTGTAGCCACCGGTGACTTCGGCAATCAGAAAGATGGCCGTCATGGGGGCATGCATTACCCCGGCCATCACTCCCGACATGCCGGCCAGGGCAAAATTACTTTCAGGAAGATCGATGGAGAGGACTTGATTCAGTGTGTGCACCAGAAAGTAGCCTGCAAAACTTCCAACCAGCAGGGTGGGGGCAAAAATTCCACCAACACCACCCGCGCCATTGGTCGAAGCCATGGCAATTACCTTGAATATCAGAATCGCAAAGAGCAAAACCAGAAACCAGATGCTGTCGGGCTCAACCGCGTTAAACAGGCTGTTATTAAATATTTTTCCTCCTTCGCCATGCAGTATGGTGCTGATGTAGTTGTAGCCTTCACCCCAAACCGCCGGGAACAAAAAAATCAATAGTGTTAATATCGATACGCCCATCATGATTTTCAGCAGTGGTTTTTTTATGCTCTGATACAACTGTTCAATGTAGAGGGTCATGCGGGTAAAGTAAACCGAAACAAAACCACAAAAGATGCCCAGAATAATATAATAACCAATATTTTCTACTGTAAAGGTCTGATCGAGGTTAAAAGTGAGCAAAACACTGTCACCCATAAAAAAATAAGCAACCACTGTGGCGCTTACAGCCGAGATCATCAGTGGAATCAGCGAGGCCATGGTCAGGTCGAGCATCAACACTTCGAGGGTAAACAACAAACCAGTCAGCGGAGCCTTGAAAATACCGGCAATGGCGCCAGCCGCACCACAGCCCACCATCAGGGTAATTTGCCTGTAATTTAGTTTGAATAAGCGTGCCAGATTTGAACCAATGGCCGATCCGGTAAGTACAACCGGTGCCTCGGCTCCAACAGATCCGCCAAAGCTGATGGTAATGGTACTGGCCAGCATCGATGTCCAGGTATTGTGCGTCCTGATTTGGCTATTTCGCTTCGAAATGGCATACAAAACCCGGGTAACCCCATGACTGATGTTGTCTTTCACAATGTATTTTACAAAAAGAATTGTCAGGATAATACCAACCAGCGGAAAGAGCAGATAATAATAATCGCCAACAGAAAGAAATTTCTCCTCAAGCAGTTCAATGGAAAAATGGATCAGGTTTTTTAACAAAACAGCAGCCAGACCGCTAATCAATCCAACAATTAAGCTTAAAAACAATATAAAGGTGCGTTCAGAAATATTCCTGATTCTCCAGATGTTAAATTTCCTGAACCAATTATTAACCATCCCACTCATGGTCGCAAAAGTAGAAGAATTTTTGCTTGTTTTTCCTTCAAAAAATGAAAAATTTACTTGGAGTCAATGTTTTAGACTGGTTGTAAATAAGATGCCGTATCATTTGAATTTCCCCTGCTTCATTGTATCCATATTGATTGATAGTTCTGAATTAAATCCCTATTTTTCGGAGTCAATTATAAAACTTTTACTATGGAAGATTTAGCTCCGGGAACAAGGGTTTCACACCCTGCTTATGGTGAGGGAATGATCAGTAAGTCACATCTCACCATTTATGAAATATTCTTCGAAAGAGGTGGGAAAATTGAGTTGACCAAATACAATCCTGAATTAAAAATACTTGAACAGCCCGAGAATGTTGAGCGTACTGGTTTGTCGTTGTCCGAAATAGAGGAAGCCTTAACCTTTGTGCTTGATAAATACCAGGGCATAACGTATGCTGTAAAAATTGCCGATCGCTGGAAAAAGGGGATGATGATCATGAAACCGGCCAATCCCGACCTGCAGTCGAAAGAAGTTCCAATCGAGACCTTCTTTCATAAAATAGTAATGGTTCGTGATCGCCTGAGGGTACTCGAACAGAATATCAACAGCCATCCTTCGCTCAGCGAAGAAGAAAAGATTCAGATGCAGCAATACATTACCAGGGCTTATGGTAGTCTGACTACCTTCAATGTGTTGTTTGCCGAAAAAGAGGATCATTTTAAAGGTCAGAAAAAAGAATGAATAAGCCTGCTTCACCTGTCAACCACTACAAGTATTGTCCGCGCTGTGCCAGCCGGGGCGATTTTGATGAAGAGAACCAGGCTTTCAAATGTCATGCCTGCGGTTTTCATTTTTTCTTAAATTCGTCGGCAGCAGTTACCGCCCTCATTTTTAATTCCAGGGGCGAACTGTTAATGGCTCGCAGGGCAATTGAACCAGCTTACGGTCAACTCGATTTGCCCGGCGGCTTTATCGATCCGGGCGAAAATGCCGAAGAAGCGCTGTTGCGCGAGGTAAAGGAAGAACTCGATCTGGTGCCTTCCGAAATTACTTATTATGGCAGTTTTGCCAACGAGTACCTCTTTTCAGGTACCATTGTCAATACAGTCGATTTGGTTTTTAAATGCAAAATCGATCAGAATGTGCAGGCAAAAAGTCAGGATGATATTATGGAAGTCTGTTTTATTCATCCCAGCAAGCTTGTAATTGAAGAGCTGCCATTCAGGTCAGTAAGAAATATCATTAAAAAGATTCGAAATGAACAGTAAAATTCAAGAACGTTTACAGCAACTAAGGAAATTGATGAAAGAGGAAGGTTTAAACGCTTACCTCATCAATGGTTCCGATCCCCATATGAGTGAATATGTTCCCGAACGCTGGCAAACCCGGGCATGGATATCCAACTTCACCGGCTCGTTTGGCTGGTTGGCCATTACGGCTGATAAGGCAGCATTGTGGACCGATTCGCGTTATTATCTGCAGGCTGGTCAGCAGCTCGATGGCACCGGTTTTGTAATGATGAAAGCCCGCGTACCCGATGCAATCAGCCTTGAAGACTGGCTGGCAAGCGAACTCAACGAAGGAGAAACCGTAGGTTTTGATGGCAGCTGTTATCCGCTCGCAGAAGTAAAAAGCTTTGAGAAAAAATGGGCAGCGCTGGGTATTAAAATTGAATCGGCAATCGACCTGCCCGAAAAAGCATGGACCGATCGTCCGGCACTTTCCGATGCCAAAGCCTTTATGCACCCCCTTGAATGGGCTGGCAAAACACGCAGGGAGAAAATTACAGAAATCAACGAAAAACTGCAGCAGGCAGGTGCCGAAATTACTGTATTGACTGCCCTCGACGACCTTGGCTGGACTTTCAATATTCGCGGTGCCGATGTGGAATGCAACCCGGTTGTACTGGCCTTTGCCATTATTGGAAAAGGACTGACAAAATTGTTTGTCGATGGCAGTAAATTTTCAGCCGACGATTGGAAAGAATTGAAGAACGACGGAGTCGACGTGTTTGACTACGCCCTCTTTTACGATCATTTGCGACAAATTAAAGGGAAAAAGGTGTTGGTCGATCCTGCACGAACCAATTATGAGGCCGGTCGCATTCTGGCCGAAAAAAATCAGCTCATCGAGCAGCTTTCGATTCCCCAGTTGCTGAAATCAGTTAAAATCAAGGCCGAAATCGAAGGCATGAAAAAGGCCCATGTTACCGACGGGCTGGCTTTACTCGATTTTCAGCTGTGGCTCGAAGAAGCATTGCTTAACTCGAAAGTAACAGAATACGACGTAGCACTTCAACTGGCCGAATTTAGGGCCAAGCGTTTCGGCTACGTGGGCACCAGCTTTTTCCCGATTGTGGGCTACCGCGACCATGGCGCCATTGTGCATTTCAGGGTGAGCTCCGAAACAGCCAACGTACTTGAACCCGAAGGAATTCTTTTGTTCGATTCAGGCGGGCAGTATCAGTTTGGTACCACCGATATCACACGAACCATCGCACTGGGAGCGGTGAGTAACGAAATGAAACGCGATTTTACGCTGGTGCTTAAGGGGATGATCAAACTAAGCAAAATCAGGTTTCCCAAAGGTACCATAGGTTGTCACCTCGATGTATTGGCACGGGAAGCGCTTTGGAACGAAAAACTCAATTACGGTCATGGTACAGGGCACGGAGTAGGCGCCTTTATGAACGTACACGAAGGCCCTGGTAGCATACGACCCGATTTGAACAGCATTCCATTACAGCCCGGTAATATCTTCTCGAACGAACCCGGCATGTACCGCGAAGGAAAATATGGTATCAGAACCGAAAATCTGATTCTGGTCGTAGAAGATGAAGAAAATGAATTTGGAAGTTTCATGCGTTTTGAAACCCTGACCCGTTATCCCATCGATACGCGATTGGTTGATAAACGTTTACTCAGCGATGATGAAATCAAATGGCTCAATCAATACCATCAGGATGTATTGTCCTCGTTAAGCCCCTTTACCAATTCAGAAGAATTTAAGTTGCTGAAGCGATTAACACAAGCCATTTAATATGTTGAATATCGGATTCGATCCAATATTTAAGGCGCAATGGCCCGAAATGCAGTTGTATACTTTCGAGGCAGAAGTAGTTGCCAGCGCATCGGGTGACGAATTACTTCAGGCCATTCGTGAGGCCGAGAGCGTAATGCAGCAGGATGTTGTAATCGAAAAGGTTAGTCAGCATCCGGCCATTGCTTCCTCACGAAAAGCTTACAAACGACTGGGGAAGGATCCGGCACGTTACCGACTATCGGCCGAAGCCCTTCAACGCAGGGTAGTTAAGGGAAATCAGCTGTATCAGATCAGCAATGTGGTCGACTGTATCAATCTGGCCTCACTCACTTCGGGTTTCTCAATTGGTGCCTACGATGCAGCCTTGATTGAAGGAGACATCGTGCTGGGCATCGGGAAGAAGGATGAGCCTTACGAGGCACTGGGCCGAGGAGTGCTGAATATTGAAAATTTGCCGGTGCTGCGCGATGACATCGGTGCATTCGGATCGCCTACCAGCGATTCGGTGCGCACCGGAATTCAGTTAAAAACCAGCCGGATTCTGGTGATTTATTTTGGATTTGGCGCACATCAACTGCTTAAAAGTGCCGGCGAAACGTGTTGCCGGCTGCTTGAACAACATGCATCGGCAAGTGTTACAAATGTTAAAACAATCGGCTATGGACGATCGAGTTGAAAAAAATGTACTAAAGCTGTTGATGGTTCAGTTTGATCCACTTTGGGAAGATATTCAGGCTAATCTTACGGAACTCGACCGCCTGCTCGAAACCGTTAACCCGTCGGTCGATGTCGTTTTGTTGCCCGAATCATTTTCAAGCGGCTTTTCGATGAAACCTGAAAAGGTGGCCGAAACGATGGAGGGAAAAGCCGTCACCTGGATGAAACAATTTGCAAGCCGCAATAAAATGGCTGTTTGTGGAAGTCTTTTTATTGCTGAAAATGGTCAGTATTTTAACCGCCTGCTTTGGGTTGATCCTGAAGGAAATTGTATTCACTACGATAAAAGGCACTTGTTTAGTATGGGCGACGAAGCACTGCATTATCATCCGGGAAAGCGACAGGTACTCATTGAGTACAAAGGTTGGAAGATTTTTCCTCAAATATGCTACGATTTGCGTTTCCCGGTTTGGAGCCGGAATACCATGGCTTACGACCTGTTGCTGAATGTCGCCAACTGGCCTGCAGCCCGCGACAGGGTGTGGCAAACCCTGCTAAAGGCCCGTGCCATCGAAAATCAGTGCTATGTTGCAGGGGTTAACCGTATTGGTGCCGACGGGAATAACATTGCTCACCTGGGGCAGTCGATGGTGGTCGATTTTAAGGGCGAGGTGCTGCAAAGTTCATTACAGCCCGGATTGATTGAATGTGAAATCGATAAAAAGGCCTGTGAAGCATTCAGAAAGAAATTTGATACTTTGAAAGATGCCGATCGTTTTACACTTGAGCATTAAAGCGCATCGATATTGATGGCCGACAACACTTCGCCTGTTTGGGTATCGACCACAAGTTCCCAACTTTCAACATAAATGGCCCAGCAAACCCTTAATTCGATGGTTCGCGAAAATTTAACCGGAACAATAATTTTGTGGAAATCCTTCCAGGTCATTTCAGCATTGGGAATCAGCTCCGTTCTGTTATAAGTGAACTTCTGATTGTATAGGTGATTTTGTGCCTGTTCTATTGAAAAATTATCGACCGAAGGAATGAGGATGGGGTAGTACCAATGCCCCTGAATGCCTGTAACCCCGTCGGGTGATAACAAAAAGCGCAGCTCTGTTCCACGTACTTCGAGCCCTTCGTACTTTTGTGCCTCGCTTGTAATAAGCCAGGCCGGTGGTGCCGAGTCGGGAAAGTCAGCCAGGAATTCTTCATAACTTTCACCTTTTAGACTCGTTATCTGCTTAATGTCGATGGTACTGTCGCTTAAAATATTGAACAGCGTACCATGATAATGCAAGGCATCGGCAATCATCATTTTCATGGTGTCGATACTTAGCTTTGCCTCTTGTTCGACATCAATACAGCCTTCATTATTAAGAATTAAAAAAGGGAATCCAAAGTTGTCGATGGCTGTACAATCGCGAAAGGGAGTCTGATCCAGCTGATCGAGCAAAGTAGACTTTTCCCGGCTTGCCGGTTCGTTTATAATTGTGGGATAATCAGGATCGGACGAGCTGATTTGCTCTTCACATCCAGCCATCACCAACAAAACCGTAAGTACCAACCATCCGATCAATTGCTTCATTTTTCTGTTTTTTTGCTAAAGTAAGCATTAAGCAGCAAAGAATAAAAACTAAACAATTAGTTGACAAACTAAACATTTAGTTGTAGCTTTGTTTTGTGATCACATCCAACTTAAAAGAAAACAAAAATGAATCGATTAATTGAAAAAAGGAATCCACCATGATTTTTTTTCCAGCAAATAACTAAATATTTAGTTTGATAACTAACAAAACAGTTATATCTTGATCACTGTTTGAAATATACACTATGAAGGAACTTACAAAAGCCGAAGAGCAGATCATGCAGATCTTGTGGAAACTGGATGAAGCAGTGGTTAACGACATCATTGCAAAGATGCCTGAACCAAAACCGGCATACAATACCGTGTCGACCATCGTCAGGATCCTCGAAAAAAAAGGTTTTGTCGATCACAAAGCCTATGGCAAAACCCATCTTTACTATCCACTGGTTTCAAAAAGGGCCTATACGCGATCGTTTATGAAAAACTTCATTGGTTCCTATTTTGAGAATTCGTTCAGCGAAATGGTTTCTTTTTTCGCCCGCGAAGACAAAATGTCGGTGCGCGAAATTGAAGAACTGATGGATGAAGTTAAAAAGGATCTTGAGAATGAAAACGATCAGAAGCCATAAAACCAGTGTAAACAGCAGCTGTCAAAGGTTGAATTAATATACAAAACAGATGAAGGTATTCATTAACTATATCATCGAAGCCGGTTTAAGTTTAGGCATTTTTACCCTGATTTACTGGTTTGTTTTAAGGCACGAAACCCGGTTTAAAGCCACGCGTTTTTACCTTTTGTTTGCCTTGTTGTTTTCAACCTTGCTTCCGTTTGTAACAATCAGAATCAACCTGTTCAACAGGGCAGCAAGCCCGGCGCTTAACGAAATCAGCGGGGGAGTACAGGGCAGTAACCTACTCGAAAGCGTTACCGTTTATGCTTCCGGATTTCCAGCCAAAATTAGCTATCTGCTGCTTTCGGTCGATTTTTCGCTTCTCGTTTATGTAATGGGTGCTTTTATTGCGCTGTTTGTTATCTCTCTGGGTTTCTTTCAACTTTGGAAAATCGTGAGTAAAAACCGTATTTTTCAGCTTAAAAAAGCGAAACTGGTGGTCGCTTCCCGCGATATCTCTCCCTATTCCTTCTTTAACTATGTTTTTATTTCAAAAAATCTGGTCAGTGAAGAACATTGGAAGTCGATGGTGTATCACGAACTGGAACACGTGAAACAAGGTCACAGCTTCGATGTGTTGTTCATCGATCTGATGATGATCTTTCAATGGTTCAACCCCTTTTACTGGCTTTTGCGCCGTTGGGTTCGCGAAAACCATGAATTTCTGGCCGATACAGGTGTTTTGGCTCGCGGAAGTATTTCGGGAGCGCAGTATAAAAAGCTGTTATTGAGCCAGGTTATTGGCGGGCGACCGTTTATTACCAGCAATTTTTTTAATGTTAAAACAGTACAAAAACGATTTAAAATGATTACAAAAAATAAAAAACAACGCTTTGGATGGTTACGTTACACTACCGGTGTTATTGTGGCCCTTTTATTTACCCTGATGTTCGCCTGTGAGCAAAACGATGCTTTTAATGAGCAGGTCGAACAGGCTTCAAGCTATGTTTACATGGGACGTGTTCTGGCCGAAAATGAGCTGGATGAACTGGGTGTTGCCTCTATGAAAATTATCAAAGTAGAAACACCCGAAGCCATTAAACTATTCCCCGAAATTGAAGGGAAAGTGCACACCAAGGTTACGGCCCTTGTTTTTGATATGAAGGATGAGCGACAAAACAAATTGTCGGAAACGCTTAATGTGGAGGCACTTACCCGCGTTGTAAACGAAGCCGACGAGGTGGTGGTGGTAGCCTATGGAAAAAATGTGACTTACAGTAACGACGAAGTGCACATCATTGTAGATGAAATGCCAGAATTCCCCGGGGGTGAATTGGAACTCAGAAAATTCATTGCCAAAAATGTGGCTTATCCTGTCGAAGCAGCCAAACAGGGAATTTCGGGCAGGGTATATGTTTCGTTTGTAGTGGCGAAGGATGGCAGTGTTGAAGATGTAATTGTTGTTCGTGGTGTCGACAGTTCGCTCGATAATGAAGCATTGAGGGTGGTTAGCTCATTGCCCAAATGGATACCCGGAAAGATGAACGGCGAAGCGGTGAAAGTTGCCTACACAGTGCCTATCAACTTTCAGCTACAATAAATTAGAAATGAATTGATGAAAAAAAACTTTCTGTTTGCCGGCTTGCTGACTTTATTGTTTGCAAGCCAGCTTTTTGCCCAAACTCGTGTTGAAAAGCTGTTTTACCTTGGCCAATATGCCGGGGCCCTGGAGCTTATCGAAAGAAAAGCTGATAAGCAGCAAGTCGATGTTGCAGATCTTGCAATGGCGGCCAGGTGTGCTGTTCAGCTTTTTCAGTTTGAAAAGGCACGTGACTATTACGAGCAGGCCCTTGGCATGAATGCTGATGATGTTTTTCTGAAAGAAGGTTTGGCTGATGCTTTTTTGAATCTGGGGCAAAAAGAGAAAGCTGCTGTGCTTTACGGGCAAATCATACAGACTGATTCAACGAATGTACATGTTGCCGGTAAAATGGCTGCATTGTTGCTTGATCTTGATCAATTTCAGAAAGCTGCTGAAATATACGGTGAGTTGCACCAGCACGATCGACTCAATTCCTATTTCTTTCGCAAATACATGTTTTCGCTGTACAAGCAGAAAAAATATGACGAAGTTATTGCTCTTTATCAGAAACAAAATGGAGTAGAAGAGGATTCCACAGGTGGAAAAGATTCCGTCTTTTCAAATTTGTCAGCCATTCAGTCGGAGCATTATTTCGACCGGGAAGTAGAAATGATGCTGGCCGACAGTTATTTAAAACTTGGCAACAATATAGATGCGATAGAGACCCTGTACGGCATTGTTGACTGCGATTCTGTGTATGTGCCTGCGTTAAACAAGCTGGCTTACATTCAGTTTTCGGCCTACCGGAATTATACAGAAGCTGTGAAGCTTTACCGGGTAGTGAACCGGCTTGAAGCTTATTCCGATCCGTTTCATTTGAAGAACTGGGGTATTTGCGAGTATTTTACAGGAAATTGTGAGCTGGCAGCCCCCTTACTCGATTCGCTAATTGGTGAACTGAACAACGATCCGTTTGTGGTATTTTATGCCGGACTGTCGTACAAAAAGTGTGGCTTTCCCGACCGTTCGCTCGAGTTGCTCGAGCAGGCTGCGACACTGGTAATTCCAGCCTATACCGGCGACCTGTATCATCATTTGGGAAGGGCTTATTCCAGTATGCGCCGCTTTGAAGAGGCCCTTGAAACCTATAATAAGGTGAGAGAATACGACAAACAAAATTACCAGGTACTGTACGATATTGCCGTGACGCACGAAGAATTCAACCTGAACAGGGCCGCAGCACTGGTTTTCTATGAACAGTTTGCAGCGCAGTGTACCAATGAACGATCAACTGAGTTGAAGTATGCGCGGCAAAGAATAGAAATAATCAGGGAAGAGCTTTTTTTCGAAGGAAATTAGCCGTGCTTTTGTATCTTGGGATGCTGACCGGGAAATGCCGGAGTAAAGAACTCAAAATATTTATTATGAAACGTTGCCAATGGGCCAATGGCTCCGAAATCTATCAAAAGTACCACGATGAAGAATGGGGTGTTCCGGTTTATGACGATCGTAAACTCTTTGAATTTCTAATTCTTGAAAGTGCTCAGGCAGGTCTGAGCTGGATTACCATCCTCAAGCGTCGTGAAGGCTATCGCAGCGCATTTGCCAATTTTGATCCGAAAGCTGTGGCTGCTTTTGATGCATCCAAAGTTGAAGAATTAATGCAGGATACAGGAATCATCCGCAATCGTAAAAAAATTGAATCGGCCATTGGCAATGCACGTGCCTTTCTCGAAGTTCAGAAAGAATTTGGAAGCTTTAGCCAATATATTTGGGACTTTGTTGATCATCAGCCAATCATTAATCACTTTAAATCGGGAGATGAACTTCCGGCCAAAACAACGCTTTCCGTAGCCATTGCCTAAGACCTTAAGAAGCGGGGATTCAGCTTTTTGGGACCGGTGGTGATGTATGCGCATATGCAGGCCACCGGCATGGTGAATGATCATTTTACCGATTGTTTCAGACATGACGGGCTTACAAAGACATAAATGTGAGTATTGTTACTTTTTTTAATGCAGGAAAGTTTTATTTTTAACTTCAATTTTTCAATTTATTTACAATACTACCTTTTATGAAGATAAGATTTTACCTGGCTGTAATAAGCCTTTTGCTTGCCACTTTTAATATTGTATCAGCTCAGAATCAGAAAGACGAAAAATCAGGATATCAATTTACCCCGCTTGTTGAACTGGAAGCAACGCCGGTCGAAGATCAGCATCGTACCGGAACCTGCTGGTCGTATTCGGCACTTTCTTTTCTTGAATCAGAATTAATCAGAATGGGAAAGCCTGTAGTCGATTTATCTGAAATGTTTGTTGTGTGGCACTGTTATTCACACAAAGCTGAAAAGTATGTCAGAATGCATGGGAACACCAATTTTGGTCCTGGTGGAGCCTTTCACGATGTAACCTGGGTGTTGAAAAATCATGGTTTGTTACCCGAATCAGCCTATACCGGATTGGTAATCGATGAGGAAAAGCCGGTTCATGGTGAAATGGATGAAATATTACGAAGCAATGTTGAGTCGGTAGTTAAAAACAAAAACCGTAAACTGAGCCCGGTTTGGAACAATGCATTCGACGACTTGCTGAATAACTATCTTGGAGAACTTCCTGAAACCTTCGAGTACGAAGGGGTAGCGTATACACCACGAAGCTTTTCGCGCGATTATCTGCAAATTAATCCCGATGATTATATTGAAATCGGATCGTTTACCCATCACCCTTTTTATGAAAAATTCATTATCGAAATCCCCGACAACTGGTTGTGGGACGAAATATACAATGTGCCCCTTGACGAGATGATGGAGATCATCGATTATGCACTTGAGAACGGCTATACCATTGCCTGGGGAGCCGATGTTAGCGATAAGGGTTTTGCAACAAAAGACAAGGGCGTGGCGGTTGTTCCCGATGTTGATGTTACTGAAATGAGTGACAGTGAAATTTCAAAATGGGAAAACATGAACGAAAAGCAACGTCAGGATGAGTTGTACAAACTGGATGGACCGGGCAGTGAAAAAACCATCACACAGGAAATGCGTCAAATCGATTTTGATAACTTTACTTCAACCGACGATCATGGAATGCACATCATTGGTACGGCCAAAGATCAGAACGGAACTGTTTACTACAAGGTGAAAAATTCATGGGGTGAGTACAACGATTTTAATGGTTACTTTTATGCCTCAAAGCCCTATGTTGCACTGCGAACCATCGATTTTATGATACATAAGGATGCCATCCCTAAAAAAATAGCCAAAAAGCTGGGAATTAATTAACTAAGAGCCCTTAAAAGAAAGAAGTCGTATGCTTTGGAGCATGCGACTTTTTTAATAAAAAAAAACCGCGGGAACCACCCCGCGGTTAACCTTAACCAAACTAACAAAACCAAACCTTATGAACTATAATGTAACGTTTGTTATGAAGTGAACATCAGGCTTGATGTACAACATCAAATACTTAAACAAGTGTTTTTTAAAAAAGGTTCATCGAATCAGGTTTTTTTTGAAGGCAGAATCATTACAAAGCGTGGATTGGGGATTTAAAAAGTAGGTGATCGCCTGTTTATTGCGAAAAAAGGAGGGTGATGACCCTCCTTTTTTAAAAGAAAATATTTTCAAGACATTATACAGCAGGAAGTACCCTTACCATAAATACTCCTTCGATGGCCATCAGTTTGTTGACAATCTCGGGGTCTACTTCCTTTCGGTACACATCAATAATATTATAAGCTATTTCGCTGCGGTTACGGTTTAGCATATTGGCAATATTCACATCGCACGAAGCCAGAGCGGTGGTAATTTGCCCCACCATGTTCGGGATGTTCTTATTGGCAATCAGAATACGGGCACCATCGTGACGTTCCATTTCGGCAGCAGGGAAATTCACTGAATTGATGATATTTCCGTTTTCAAGATATTCCTGTAATTGTTCTACAGCCATGATGGCGCAATTGGTTTCCGACTCCTGCGTAGAGGCTCCCAGGTGAGGAACCGCAATTACATTGGGCATGTCCATTATTTCGGCATCGGGAAAATCGGTCACGTAACGAAAAACTTTTCCGCTTTCAAGTGCTTCCTTCATGTCGGTGTTATTTACCAGTCCGCCACGGGCAAAGTTCAGTACTCTGACTCCGTCTTTCATCATGGCAATACGCTCTTTGTTGATATAGCCTTTGGTTTCGGGAGTTTGCGGTACATTAATGGTTACATAGTCGGCTTGCGAAAGCAGGCTTTCGATGCTCGAAGCCACTTCTACATTACGGCTAAGACGCAAGGCTGCTTTAACCGACATGTAAGGGTCGAAACCAATAACACGCATTCCGAGTGACTGTGCAGCATTGGCAACTAAAACACCAATGGCTCCCAGACCAATTACAGCAAGTGTTTTATTTTTAATTTCCTGGCCACCAAAATTCTTTTTACCGGCTTCAACCAGCGTAGGAATTTCATCTCCTTTTCCTTTCAGTGTTTTGGCCCATTCGATCGATCCGGCAATGTCGCGCGAGGAAAGCATCAAACCGGCAACCACCAGTTCTTTAACCCCATTGGCGTTAGCACCCGGCGTATTGAATACTACGATTCCTTCTTCAGTACATTTTTCTACGGGAATGTTGTTAACCCCTGCACCTGCACGTGCAATGGCTTTAAGCGACGATGGCAATTCCATGTCGTGCATTTTAAAACTGCGCAGAATGATGCCATCGGGATCACTGAATTCACTGTTGATTTCGTATTGCTCAGCAGGAAATAATTTTAATCCCTCTTCGTCAATTTGGTTGAGATTTCGGATTTTGTACATGCTGTTTTTATTTTGAGTGAGACTTCATGTTTGTGTTAAGTGACAAATATCACAATTTTGTACTGTAATTTCTTCAATCTATCCATAAAAATTGGTGTTTACTATGATTTGTTAACGAAAGCCCAATGCATGAGCAGCGATACCGATTAATCAGCAAAACGAGCCAACTTATTAATCAAGGTTTCTTTTGTAAAAGGTTTGATCAAATAGTCGTTGAATCCGACTTTCGATAACCTTTTCTGGTCTTCGGCAGTTGCATAGGCCGTTTGGGCAATTAAGGGTGTTTCAATTTTTAATTGTTTGATGTAGTTGAGCAACTGATAGCCATTCAACCGAATATCGATTACTATCAAATTGAAATGCGACGCAGCGATTTTATCCACAGCCGATTGATAATCATTTACCCAGATAAGTTTCACTCCGGTGCCGGCGAGATAGGATTTTAATAAAATAAAATTGGACTTTTCTTCTTCAATAATCAGGATCGACTTTCCATGTATGTTGATATTTTCAACAGGATGCATGCCTCGTTTCTCAGCTTGTTGTGATATTCTCACAAGTCCTGGTAATTCAATGTAAAAGGTGGATCCGCTTTCAGGCTCCGATTCAACCCAAATATTACCTCCCAGCATGTTAACGAGGCTCTTTGATATGCTAAGTCCCAGTCCTGTACCTCGATACGTCTTACTTTGGTTTTCTATTTTTGTGAAACGATTGAAAATTGATTCAAGATCATTTTGATGAATGCCAATGCCGCTGTCGCTAACCCAAATAATTACTTTTTTCTCTTCGATGCGATAGCCAATTTCGATGTATCCCTTGCTGGTGAATTTGATCGCATTGTTGAGTAAATTATTCAATACCTGCTTAATGCGCAGCTTGTCGGAGTTAATAATTAAAACAGTTCCCTGAGGTAAGAGATTCGACAGCGACAGACTGACTCCTTTTTCTTCATTCTTTTTTTCAATTTCCTCTTTATATTGAAGAAAAACTTCCTGTATCATTTCACTGAAATCGAAAGGTTCCTTATCAATTTTTAACTGTCCGGCTTCTATTCGTGAAATATCCAACAAATCTTCAACCAGTTTGAGCAGGGCCGATGTATTGGCTTTAATCAGTTCGACATAACGATTTTTTCGTTCGCTGCTATACATGTCGCTGCTAACCAGTGTAGAAAAGCCAGTAATGGCATTGAGTGGTGTTCTGATTTCGTGCGACATGTTTGCCAGGAAAGACGATTTTAAGCGATCGGCTTCTTCTGCTTTTTGCTTGGCAAGTTCCAGATCGCGTGTACGTTCGGCTACTTTCTGCTCCAGTTCGTTGTGATGTTGCTCTATTTGGCGGTTTTGTTGTCTGATTCGACTGTTTTTGTTTAAAAGCTCTTTATAGGCAACTTCGAGCTTTTTTGTGCGCTCGTTAATCAGTCGTTCGAGGGTTGTTTGCCTCCTTTTCATCTGGTAAATTGCCAGAATAACGAAGAAAATGAAGAGAAGAAAAGCCAATACTTTAAACCATAATTGCTGATATGCTGGTGTGAGTACTTTCAGATTGACGCTTACCGGAGGATCTGACCAGCTTCCAAATTCATTGGCTCCGCGAAGTTTGAACTGGTATTTACCGGGTGGGAGATTGGAGTAGGAAACAAAATTCCGGTTTCCAAGCATTTGCCAGTCTTTATCGATGCCACTTAGCATGACAGCGTATTGATGCCGGTATGGATTGTTGTAATCGGTAAGTGTAAATTCAAACGAAATAAGGTTTTCTTTGTATCGGATGTCGATATACTCGGTTTGGTTTAAGTAGCTTTTTATTCTTTGATTATCTATTTTAATCGATGTGATGAGCAATGGTGCAATATTCTTGTTTTTCTTAATTTTCCCGGGAGAAAAAACATTGAAGCCATTGTTGCCACCAAATAGCAAATCACCGGTATTCAATTTAAAACTGGCATTAATTTCCGAGATATTGCTTTGCAGGCCGTAATCGCTGTTGTAGTTGGTGAAAGTATAATTTTGCGTGTCAAAACGGGATATTCCGGAGTGAGTTCCCAGCCACAAATGTCCATCGTTGTCTTCTTCGATGCACAAAATCATATTGCTGGGAAGGCCGTCTTTCATGGTATATTGAAGTGATTGTCCGCTTTTTCTGTCGAGAAGGTTAATTCCCTGCGATTTGGTGCCTATCCATAAACGACCCTGGTGATCTTCGTGAATAGCTCTGGTCATATTGTCGCTGATTTCAAAGGGCTGGTTTTCACCTGAATGTTGCAGATGCCGGTAGTCGCCTGTTTCATATTGATAGGAATGAAGCCCGTTAAATCGTGTTGAAAACCATAAAGTGGCTTTGTGGTCTTCAAAAATCTGCATGATTTCAAGCTGATCGTTCTGAAAAAAATGTACGTTTTCATCGGGTTCATGCCGTATAAGCTTTTGCTTTTCTTCGTCTATTTTGAAAAGTCCGTTGAGTGTTCCTACCCAAATGCTCCCGGTTTTGTCCTCGAACAGTGCGTTAATTTGTCGATTGGAGCAGGTGATAAATTGATCATTGATCATCAGGTTCAAACCCGCTTCGGTTCCTATCCATATTCTGTTTTCAGAGTCCATCAGAATGGCTTGTATCCTGTTTGAACTGAGTGTTTTTGGATTGTTGACCTGGTGTTGATAGTTGGTGATTTCACCAGTCTGCTTGTCAACATGGTACAAACCATCGAGTTTCGATCCAAGCCACATATCACCTGTCTGGTCTTCAAAAAATGAAAGCAGGAAGGTGTACTTCAAAGGCAGAAGAGAAAGGTATTCTTTCGGCCAATGATTAAATACATTCACATTTTCATTGTATTTGAATACGCCTTCAAATTTGGTCCCGATCCAGATCATACCCTGACGGTCCTGATAGATGTAACGGATGTGATCGCTTTTCAAAGGATAGTCAGTTTTGCTTTCCCTGGTAATTCTTTGATAGTCCTGCGTTTCCTTGTCAATTATCAGTAAGCCTCTGGTATAAGTACCCACCCAGATATTACCATGCTGGTCCTTCATTAATGCATTGATGCCCTGATTTTCAAGATGATATTGATCGTGGGGGTGAAAGTACCATCTCTCAAATGTTTCTGTTTTAAGGTTGAAACGGTCAAGCCCCCGGTGTGTAGCCAACCATAAAAAATCACCATCCGGCAAAAGGTCAAGTATGCGCATGTGTATCGGCGCATTGTTTTTATTAACCGCATCGTTCCACATTCGAAATTGACCGGTTACCGGATCAAACTTGATAAGCCCTTCGCTACTTCCAAGCCAGAAAATTCCGTTCGATTGTTCCTCGAAACTAAGAATTGATAAAAGGTTATTGGTCATGGTCGTATCACTCTTCCACAAAAAACGCTTGAAGCCACCATTCTCTGATTCTTTTACAGCAAGTCCGTTTTCAGTGCCAACCCATACATGTCCCCGGGAATCTACAAATAAAGAGCGACATATGTTGCTGGGAATGGATGCCGGATCGGTGTCATCGTTGAAATAACGGGTAAATTTGTTGGTGTGTTTGTTATATGAATTGAGGCCATTGTCGGTGGCAATCCATAATAAACCAGCATGATCTTCAACTACCTTGTTGACAAAATTACTCGATATGGAAGTACTGTCGTTCGACTGATGCTGGTAAAGTTCAAATTTATGTCCATCGTATTGGCACAAACCGATCGATTCAATGCAAATCCACATTATGCCGTGCTTATCCTGTATCTGGTCTCTTAAGTTGATACCGGGTAAACCTTGTTCGTAGCTTATCTGTTTGAAGTTGTAGCTTAATGAAGAAGCAGTCTCATTCGCTGCGCCCAAAAGACACATAAAAAGAGGAAGAAATAAAAGCAGAAACGTATATCTTATGTTAATCACCCTGCATCAATATTATAATGAAACGCCTTGGTTTATTTCGTGTTTTTATAAAGAACAGCAAGCTTGTATTGATTCAACTTTCTGATTTAGTGTTGTATATATTGTTATTAAAAAGCGTTTCAATGAATTTAAACCCGTTTTGTATGAAATAAGAAACTAATATAAATAAAAATGAAAGTAAAAACGGAACTTTTCGAAAACAAGATGCAAAAAATGAACTTGAAATGCAGCATGATTCTTTTGATACAATAATAGTAGGATTTGGAATGGCCGGTGCTACGCTGGCTTTTCATCTTGGGCAGGAAGGCTTGCCTTTTTTAGTAGTCGACAAGCAGCAGATTAATGCTTCAAAAGTTGCAGCAGGCATGTTTAATCCAATGGTATTCCGACGATTGCTAAAAAGCTGGATGGCTGACGAGCTGCTTCAATATGCAGGTGTTTTGTATCCGAGAATAGAGAAATATCTTAATATTCAGTGCTATCACCCGCTCGATTATTACAAGGTGCTGGGCAGTGAAGAGGAGCCTTTTTGGATCAAAAGGGCCGGCCAATCCGATACTCAGCCTTACATTGATGACAATTGCAGCGAAAAGCCCGAAATAAAACTGATTCATCATCCCTACGGTGCTGCAAGGGTTCGCGGTGCCGGCTACCTCGACATTCCTCAATTCATTAATAACTATCGTTTGTTCTTAACGCAGAACGATGCTTTTTTGGCCGGGGACTTCGATTATTCAGCATTGAGTATTGGCAACAATCGTTTGAATTACAAAGGAATCGATGCAAAGCGAATTGTTTTTTGCGAAGGCAGTTTTATGTCGGATAATCCATGGTTCTCTTATCTTCCTTTCAAATCGACAAAGGGAGAAGTACTGACGATTCACTGTCCTGATTTGAACTTGGGGGCAGCCGTAAATAAAAAGATTTTCCTACTTCCCCTGGGAAAGGACCTTTACAGGGTAGGGGCCACCTATAGCTGGGATCAACCCGATTTTGTTCCCAGCGAAGGAGCCCGGCAACAACTACTCGATCAACTCGATAAATTGTTGCCCTTACCGTACACTGTTATCGATCATAGGGCAGGAGTTCGTCCTACCACTAACGACAGGCGTCCGGTTCTGGGACCACATCCCCTGCATCCCAATTTATATATTTTTAATGGTCTGGGAAGCAAAGGGGTGATGCTTGCGCCTTATTTTGCCAGGCAACTTTTCGAATTCATATTTAAGGAAGGACATTTAAATTCAGAAGTCGATATCAAACGTTATGAACGCAAATATTTTCACACCAGATAAAATGCATGCTTTTACTCCGTTTATTGGATACGCAGCTGTTTTATGTATTTTTATGGAAATCAAATAAACCCTATTGTTATGGCAAAGCTGTTTTTTACCTTGTTTTTTGCCGTTGTGCTTTTCAGATTGAGCGCCAATACTGTTACTGGTTGTGTTTTTTACGATGAAAACCATAACGGAGCCTACGATTTGGGTGATGTTGCAATAATGAACGTGCCGGTTTCGAATGGACATGAATTGGTACTTACCGACAGTAATGGATTTTTCTCCATCGAAGTTCAAGCCCGCAGCTTTGTGTTTGTGGTTAAAAACGATGACTTTATTTTTCCTGTCGATGAGAATTATTTACCTCGGTTTTATTATGCACATTTTCCGGAAGGTTCACCATCCGATCTTGAATATCCGGGTTTTAATCTTACGGGAACACTGACCGATACCCTGTGGTTTCCGGTATTGCATGCCCCCAAAAACAATGTGGTGAAGGCCTTGGTGCTTGGCGATCCTCAAATGGCCGATAGTACCCGGCTTTCGTTTTTTCGTCGGGGAATAGTGAACAAACTGGTAATGGAACAGGCTGATTTCTACCTTACATTGGGCGACATTGCCGACGATTACCTGGATATTCTTCCTCGTGAGCGAAAATTGATGGCAAAACTTGCCATTCCTGGTTACCGCGTTGTTGGCAATCATGATTTGAATTATAAAGCTGAAAATAATGAATATGCAGCTGAAAGTTTTCGCGCAGTATATGGCCCCGATAATTTTAGCTTCAATTATCCGGGACAGCATTTCATTTTGCTGAATAATGTGAATTATCACGGCTGGAATTCCGATCAGAAAAGCAGAGGTAGCTATTTTGGTGGATTATCGGAAAAACAGCTTCAGTGGATCAAATCCGATCTGGAACAGGTTGACCCCGAAAGAAACATTGTGATTGTATCACATATTCCTTTTATGGCAAAGTATTGTCGTGAGGGTACAATCGATTCGCTGGTTCAACTGCTTGAAGATTTTGATCAGGTACTGATGTTGTCGGGCCACCTTCATGCCATACAAAATCACCGGATCGAACGAAATAATCACCCCGACATTGAAGGTTTGGTAGCTGGTGCAACTTGTGGTGCATGGTGGACGGGCCCCTACAATGAAAATGGCCTGCCATATGCCACCTGCATGGATGGATCACCTTTGGGCTATTATCGCTTCTCCTTTGCTGTCACGGGGAATAAAAAGGCTTTTGTACCTGTACATTATCCCGAAAATTTTCAGGCACGCCTGAATGTAATACCAATTGAAGGAACAGGCAAATACGATTTGATAGTGAACTGGTTCGATGGTTTTCCAGGTGACAGTTTGTTTCTGAAAGTAGACGAGCAGGAGTTGGTTCCGCTGCACAACTTTAAAGGAGCGTCACCTTTTATCAGACAAACACTTCATCTTCGTTCGAACATCGATGACTGGACTCCGGGAATTGCTGTCAGCGACCATTTGTGGAAAACTGATAAAGCCCTTGAATTAGAAGGGGAGAATACCTTACTTCGCCTGTATACCAGCAGAAACAACGCTTCGTTGATTTCGGTGCAAATTGAAGAAATTCCGGATCTCTAAGGCAAGCAATAAACTTTCCTCCTGCTTTGAAAACAGATTAGATGAGCACAGAGCACTGTTATTGCTTTTCCTTATTCAGCGGATATTCCATTTTATTGGTCGTTAGTATCAATAGGAAATCACTTCCACGACCGCTGGCCCAGGGTGTAAAAGTGTGTTTTTTATCGGTTTTGAAAACGCCTATCATCATGCTTTCACCCGAGCGCGGATTGTACCAGTAGGCCTTGGCCAGACTGTCGTCGAGATAAGACAGATCGGCTTCGATGGCCTGTCCCATGGGTGTATAGATAAGTAGAAACTGTTGCTTGTTTCCTGAAGCTGCAATCATATGATGGTCGAAATCGGGATTGTCGTTGAGAATGACTTCCTGAGCAGGGTGAATGGCCGGCCATCCAAAAGCGCTTAACAGATTTTTCAGGTGTTGCATTTGTGAACTGCCCGGAAGCTGCATGGCCGTGCGCCATCCGGTGCGGGCATTGATAACCGGAGCGTGTTCTATGCTGTACATTTGCCAGATGTCGTTACAACCATAGGTGTATCCGGCTGCTCCGGCCAGCATGCTATGGTAGGCTGCAACCCGTACATCCGAATCGTTTATCCATTCGTGCTCACCGTCTTCCCAAAACCGGTCAGGAATGTTTTCGTACCTGGGTTCTCCGTTAACAACAGGTCGGCTGGGCTTTCGCTGTTTACAGCGTTTTACAAAATCAAAGTCGCGTGCACGGCGGTCGTGGCCACTTTGGAACATATCGAAGTCGAGCCAGGGCTCATTGATAAAGTCAGTAGCTGCCTTGGCTCCTGAAGGATGATAGGAAATTAATGCCTTGTTGTTGCCGTTTTTGAGACCTTTGGCCATGGCTTTGATAATGTCGCTCTGGAGTTTGTTTTCGATAGGGCGGTCGCCACCCAGTATCCAGATGATGTTTGTTTGCCCGGCATAACGTTCAGCGAGCAGGCGGCCAAAAATTGCTGCATTTTCGGGTGTGAAAATTTCAGGACCTGTTCCCCATTTTTTATTGAACTTGTCGCCCCAGGTAGGAAGAAGGGCCAGATACAGACCTTCTTTTTCTGCTTTTTTGACAACATAGTCGACGTGTTTGAAATAGGCTTCATTGAGTTGTGTGGGATCCAGATTGTGCAGGGGGAGATCACCATTGGCATTGGGCGTGCGCAATCCATCCAGTTCAGCAAGAATGACTGTTTGAATGATGTTGAAACCCTTTTCGGCCCTGTCTTCGAGATAGAAATCGCTGTCAGCGCGATTGAGCCGGTGCAATAACTCCCAGGCAGTATCACCAATCCATAAAAAAGGTTCACCCTGGTCGGTTTCGAGATAATTCTTCGACTCGTTAATTCTCAATGCAGGAAGCGAACGACCATGAACAGAAAGAAAGGTACCGATACAGATGAAAATGAATAAAACTCGTTTGTTCATAAAATTTTACTGTTAGCTAAGAAGTCTGGTTAACATTTAACTTTTGAAGCCTTTATTTGGTAAGTGTAGAAAAATTAACGAAAAAAATTACATGGATAAAAACAGCCTTGTTTAATCGAGTAACATGATTTCCACTTTTCTAAACTGAGTAGGATGGCTTTCGGCCTGTAGGGCAATGCTTCCGTTTTTCAGCAGTGGATTTCCGTCGGCCGGAAGCAGTTTTTCATATTGCGGATCATCCGCATCGAGCTGGGGCTGGCTGTATTCCAGAACCACTTCACCATCGATCAGGTGACGTATTATTTCTGCTCCTCTTACTTCTACTTCAACACTAACCCATTGTTCTCCATGGTAGGTTTTGGCCTTCGAGTCGATGCAATGTTGTGTCATTCGTTCGCCATTGAGCAAGATGTGGGTGCCGGGTGTGCAAACATTCATGTTCGAACGTTCGTTAATTCCATCACCACCGAGTAACTGAACTTCGATGGAAACGGGAAAAGCCTGATCAAGTGGTATCGATTTGGCCGCCTGGCAATGAATCATTAAGCCATTGTTGCGTGCAGCCCATTCGGGTCCGCCGGCAATCTGTTCACCAACAAAGCGGTATTCGGCCCTTAGCCGGTAGTGCGAAAAATCGCCTTTATAAATCAAATGACCAAAAACGGGTTCATAGGTATCCCAGTTGTCGTAGCTTACTTTAAGCAGCCCGTCTTCAACACTGAAGGTGTTCTTGTAGTTTTCGCCCAATTCGTGATTGGTAAATTTAATGTCCCAGTTTTTGAGGTCTTTTCCGTTGAAAAGCGGATACCACTCACCGGTACGCGGACCTTTGGGCTGGCAGGCAAAATTTACAAGCAACAATGCTGCAAATACGAAGTTTAGCAGGTAATTCTTCATTTCACTTTTTGTTGGTTAGTGCCACCAAGATAAGCATTTATTTTTACTCTTTTTCGCTTAGTTCCAACCAGCGTAACTCCTTTTCATCCAGGAGATCTTTTAGTAGATTATACCGTTCCGATTTTTCCAGTAACACTTCATGGTCTAGTTCACCTGAACTCATTATGTGTTCCAGTTCAGACTTTTCTTTTTCCAGTTGTTCTATTTCAATACCAAGGGCTTCAAATTCTCTTTTTTCATTAAAACTAAGTTTGTTGATCTTGTTTCTGGCCTTTGGTTTACTGCTTATGGTATCCACTTTCCTGTCGGCTTGTTTTGCTTCCCGTTCAGCTTTTTCCTGTTCATCGAGATAGGAGCGGTAAATTGAATAATTGCCCGGAAAATCTTTGATTTGACCACCATTGTCGAATGCGAATATGTGTTCAACAATTTTATCCATGAAAAAGCGGTCGTGGCTTACAATCAGAACACAGCCATTAAATTGTTGAAGGTAGTCCTCGAGTACATTCAGTGTCATGATGTCGAGATCGTTGGTGGGCTCGTCGAGAATCAGAAAGTTGGGGTTCTGCATCAGTATGGAACAGAGATAAAGGCGTCGTTTTTCACCTCCGCTGAGTTTCTCCACCTTTCCATGTTGCATTTCGTAAGGGAAAAGGAAATGGGTTAACAACTGAGAGGCACTCCACTGCACACTGCCAAGGTCGATATATTCAGCAATATCCTGAATGATGTCGAGTACTTTGGCATCGGGAGCAAACTGTATACCTTCCTGACGATAATAGCCAAATTTTACCGTTTCACCAATGTCAACTGTTCCTTTATCGGGTGACAGCTCGCCGGTAATCAGGTTCAGAAAGGTCGATTTTCCAGTTCCGTTTTGGCCCACAATTCCAATTTTCTCAAAACGGGCAAATTTGTAAGTGAAATTTTTAAGAACCGTTAAGTCACCAAAACTTTTGTTCAGATTTTCAATTTCAATTACCTTTTTCCCCAGACGCGATGCTTTGATGTTCAGTTCAAGCTGGTCTTCGCTGAAGTTTTGGCTGGCTTTGGCCTTCAGGTCGGCAAAGGCATCTACGCGGTATTTGGCCTTGGTGCTGCGGGCTTTTGGCATGCGACGCATCCATTCCTGCTCAGTACGCATCAAATTTCGGGCTTTTTCCACTTCAGCCTTTTGCTGCTCTTGTCTTTCAGCTCTTTTCTCAACAAAATAGGAATAATTGCCCTTGTAGCGATAGAGTGTTTTGTTGTCGAGTTCCAGTATTTCGTTGCATACCCGGTCGAGAAAATAACGGTCGTGGGTAACCATCAAAAGGGTACTTTTCATCCGGCTCAGATAGTCTTCGAGCCATTCAATCATGTCGAGATCAAGATGGTTGGTTGGTTCGTCAAGTATGATCAGGTCGGGCTCGTTAATCAAAACATTCGCAAGTGCCACGCGCTTTCGTTGCCCCCCCGAAAGTGTGCCCACCAGCTGATCAAAATCGAAGATTTTCAGTTGTGAAAGTATCTGTTTGATTTTAACATCAAAGTCCCATGCATTCAAACGGTCCATCAGTTCTGTGGCTTCCTGCAAGTCGTATTTCCCGGGATGGTGAATGGCCTGCTCATAGTTTCGAACGGCCTGAACCACCTCGCTGGTCGACTGATAGATTTCCTCCATGACCGTAAGTTCATCGTTTTGAACAGGATATTGGTCGAGATAGGCCACCGAAATATTGTTGGTGAAAGTAACTGTTCCCTCGTCGGGCAGTTCCTTTCCCATGATGGTGTTGAGCAAGGTGGTCTTTCCGGCTCCGTTTCGGGCGATGAGTGCCACTTTTTGTTCGCGCGCAATAGTGAATTGAATGTCCTCAAATAATACCAGTTCTCCCCAGCGTCGTGTTAGTCCTTCTACTTGCAGGTATGGAATCATAAATCTGAATTTTTGACAAAAATAGAAAAGATTCACCGATCGGTACGGTCGTTGGCTCATTACTTTGAAGAAATACAGGCTTTGCTAATTCAGTTTGACAATTATTGAAACACAGCTAAGCGAAAGACCTTTCTTTTTAAGCTGCGGGCAAAAAAACCTTGAGGATTTCGCCTGAAATCAATATCTTTCAGCACCCTTAACCAAGCCAGCAGATGAAGAAATTTTTGGAATACTTTCGCGATTTTCACCGGTCTTATTTCGATGTAAGGCTTTATGTTTTTACGGCCTTATTCATCGCAGTACTCATTCTGTTCAACTATGCTTTTGATTTTGAAGATTCGTACATCGACAGTTTCTACGGCAAAGCGGTTCGAATGCTCTTTTTTTTCCTTTATCATGCTTTGGCCTATTATGGTGTGTTGATGATCATTCAGTTTTTTGGAAAAGAAAAGTTGCATTTTTCAGTAAGATTCTGGATAAAAAGTCTTGCCGGTTTAATGATTCTTGGCTTTGATCGTGGAGTTTATCCCTTTGTTTCAGATCTATTGCTGAGTGATATACCGCATCAGGTGTATCGTTTCTATTTTAAGGTTTTGTACAATGCTTATGGCTTGCTCACCATTGTTTTGCCTGTAGGATTGTTGATGTTGTTGTTCGATCGACACAGCAGAGAGGGACTTTATGGTTTGCGTTTGAAGAAGGTCGATTTCAAAGCCTATGGTATTTTATTGCTGCTTATGATGCCGGTTTTGCTGCTTGCGACCTGTTTACCCGATTTGCTCGATTATTATCCTACTTATGAGCGGGCAGGAGGGAAAAGCTTTTCTGTGTATTACGATGTGTCGGAATGGATCGCAAAAGTAGTGTATGAATTGGTGTACCTGCTCGACTTTGTGAATACGGAGCTGTTATTTCGAGGTTTGCTGATTATCGGTCTTTCAAAAATGCTGGGTAAAAATGTGGTATTGCCCATGGTGGCAGCCTACGCTGTTCTTCATTTTGGTAAGCCGCTTGGCGAAACAATCAGTTCGGTATTTGGGGGCTATATTCTGGGCATCATTGCCTTGTACAGTCGAAATATTTGGGGCGGAATATTTTTGCATGGCGGGATTGCGCTGTTAATGGAAATATTTGCTGCCTGGCGGAAATAGCTTATGTAAAATGTGTATTTTTATTTCCTGCGGAATCAATTTAAACAAACAAGATATTACTGATCAATATCTAAATATTCTAAAATTTTAATTGTAACAACTTTTTGTTACTTATTGCTTGAGTTGTAACGACATGAATTATATTTGCTTGCAAAATTGAAAAATCAATGAAGAAAGTTGTTTTTATTACAGGTATTTCATCAGGTTTTGGTAAAGAAATTTCAAAACAGCTTGCCGAACGAGGGCATAAGGTTTATGGCACCATTCGCACAAAATGTGAAGTGGCTCCCGGGGTAAATACTGTATTCATTGAGCTGACCGATCCCCAAAGTATTCAGAAGGCAGTTGCATCGGTGATCGAAAAAGAAGGACGAATTGATGTGTTGATCAACAATGCAGGCATGCATTCGGGCGGACCGATTGAAGAAACGCCCATGGAGGTGATCAGGGCCCAGATGGAAACCAATTATTTTGGATGGATCAGTGTAATCAAAAATATTGTACCGATAATGCGGGAACAGAGAGGTGGTACTATTATCAATATCAGTTCGATTGGAGGGCTGACAGGTTTGCCTTTTCAGGGCGTGTATTCGGCAGCCAAATTTGCACTCGAAGGCATGAGTGCTGCCTTAAGACTTGAACTGCGTCCCTTCAATATTAATGTGGTAATGGTGAATCCGGGCGATTTTAAAACACGCAATACTGAAACCCGTATTGTTTCAATTGCAGAAAACAGTGTTTATCAACAACAATTTGAAAAAACACTTGGCATTATTGCCAAAGATGAAACACAGGGGAAGGACCCGGAATTGCTGGGACGTACCATCTGTAAAATTGTAGAAGCAAGGAAACCACGCGATCGCTATCTGGTAGGCGCCTTTATTCAGAAACTGGCTGTTTTTGTAAAGCACATCACTTCCGACCGGTGGTTCTCGTGGATCATAGGAAAATATTACGGAATCAAATAGCTTCTCAGAAGCTGTAATCCTTCCCGCCGATATGGGCAGCTTTCAAGGTGTCGTTAATTCCCCAGGCATACGAACCTGAAACCACTTTCCCCAGTCCCGGGGCCAGAATCACATAATGTTCGTCGTCAACCGCCTCTTCGATGTCGTAGCTGAAACGCATGCATTTTTCTATATTTTGCTCGGATAGCTTAATTGTCTCAACGGCTCCTTCTGTCATCACTTTCCATTGATAATCGTCGCCGGCATTGTAATGCCAGCTTTGTTCCTTTTGAGGCGTCAGTTTATATACGAGGAAGGTGTTGCCGGAACTTTCATCAAAGCGATGCACATCACCAGAAGCATTGATCCGGTAATATTCGGTGTAGCTGTAATGAACGGTATCGGCGTGATAATTGACAATATCCAGTTGAAAATACACCTTGTCGTTTTTGACGACGGTGTCTGTAACAGTAGCAACAGTGTTTTCGTATTCCCAGCTATTCCCGATGGCAAGCGGGAAATATTCATTGTCGGAAGGTTCAAATTCTTCCTGGCTGCATGAAACGATGGCCAACACTACAATCAGTCTCAATAAAGTTCTCATCTGTTTTTAGTATTAATTTGCTTAATGAAGATGAATTACGGACTGAATCGTTGCGCACTGACACAATTATTTTAGTCTATTTATCTTTTTTATTCTATCAATCTTTTATCTTCCAGGCTATTCAATACTGTCACTGACGACGGCTGGTACGTTTAATTCAAATTTAATCCGCGATAAGCGGGTTGATGAAAAGAAAACAAAAAGTGCCAATAAAAAGGCAATCAGCACAAGTGGTTTTGGGCTTGCTTTTTTGATAAGCCGGACAAGCAGTGAAACAAGCGCCAAAAATCCTGACAGACTTAATATAGTCAGCATTTTAATTACCATTTCAATGTGCTTGCTTTCGATGCCCTCGCTGAGCGGAGAGGGAATCATACCGCTCATTAAAACGATCAGAGCACTTATTCCGGACAGGCCCAGGATTCCTTCGGCAATGGCAATGTAGCGTGATTTTTTTTCTATCCATCCAAAGATGTATAGCGATAGTGCGCCAAAAAGCAGGTATTGAGGTACGCTGCGAAGTAAAATTTCAAGTTGATCGATGCTGATCATTGCGTTTAATTTTTTATTTTTTCAAAAGTAGCATATTTCCTTTTTCTTCTTTTTAAAAATCACGTATTTTGGTGAGTTAAATTAAAACTCATAAGTGATGCATAAACTTAAAATTCTTATAATTCTTTTTGCCGGCTTGTGGCTGGCTTCATGTCAACGCGATGCAAAGCCTGGTAAGCCTTATACTGTAGCGTTTTACAATGTTGAAAATTTATTTGACACCATAGATACTCCCGGAAAAATCGATGAAGAATTTCTGCCATCGTCTTACCGTGAATGGAATAGCGAGCGCTATGACAAAAAACTGGATGATCTTTCCCGTGTAATACATGCCATCGACTCGGTAAATTTGCCTGTTATTTTGGGTGTATGTGAAATTGAAAACGGAAGCGTACTCACCGATCTGGCCAAACAATCAAGGTTGGCAAAGGCCAATTATCAGGTAGTGTGGGAGGATGGACCCGATGTTCGGGGGATCGATTGTGCCCTACTTTATAATCCACAGGCCTTTGAATTAGTTGCACACGAGTCTTTGCCGGTTGTCAATCCGCTGGAACCAGGGTTCCTTACCCGCGATATTTTGTACGTAAAGGGCATGCTCGACAAGGAATTATTTCATTTCTTTGTGAATCACTGGCCGTCGAGGCGGGGTGGGGAAGCTGCTTCTGAACCCAATCGGGTACTGGCTGCCCAGGTTTTACGCAATAAAGTTGATGAAATATTTGAAGCAGATTCAATGGCCAACATCATCATTATGGGTGATATGAATGATGAACCCGATAACATGAGTCTTTCGGATGTGCTGATGGCTCTGCCCAACGATGCTGACGTTGAGAACAGACAACTGCTGAATCTGATGTACGACGACATGCTCGATGGGAAAGGATCGTACAATTATCGTGGCGACTGGAACATGATTGATAATATGGTGGTTTCGTGTTCGCTGGTCAATAAGGAAAAAGGACTTTCAACAAGTACAGACGATGGAACAGTTTTTCATCTTCCTTTTATGGAATTTGTAAACGATAAGGGCGAAATGTCGCCCAACCGAACTTATGGCCGTACTTATTATGGTGGTATTAGTGATCACTTTCCAATTTATATGACACTTGAATAACATTGCACGAAGAATGGTTTTGAATTCTGATTGTCTGTAAAGTAAAATACTCAATTGTAACCGTTTCATCCTCCCGGATGAAGCGGTTTTTTGTTTAGAAGATAAACTGGAAAGCAGACTACTGATCAATCGGTTGCTAAGTTGGAATGTTATATGCCAGTGCACCGTCAAGGTTGTTTCGGGGCTTTTTCTAAGTTGAATTGTAAGTGAAATGGATGGAAGTAATCAGATGTCGAATAATTTAATGTAAAAAAAGGGTTGCCTGTTCGGGCAACCCTTTTTACTATCGAATTGAATTTTTATTAAGAATGTTAATTCACTTTTTGTAGTGTAGATCCAAGGTAAGTACCGAAGAAACCTGCAGAAACTCTGGCACCCCAGCTTCCTAATGTGATGGTTCCATTTTCGTCGTAAGTTCCTATAATGATGCTTGTTTCATCATATGTCCATGAACCGTCTGCCTGGTAAAGACTTACGATGTAGCAATCACCATAAGTACCATCGATGTAAATGATCTGTGGAGCGACAGAGATTGTTTTATTTTCAAAATCTACTGTTGCAACAATGGTTTCACCACCAGCCCAAAAGTTCTCAATGTACATTTGATTAGCACTTCCTGCTTTTTCAGAAAGAACAATCGCACCTTCGTATACCGCCTCTACAACACCGTCTAAATCATAATCGGTTTCGGTGTAGGTACCATATAAATAGGTATCCTCAAATTTGGGAGCTTCGGGTGTTGTGAACTCTGTTGCTTCGCTGGTTGCAACTCCATTGAGAGATACCGTATAGGCTTTCACAAAATAAGTAGTTGAACCTGCTAGGCTCAGTGCATTCATAAAAGCATCTCCTTCAGTAACAATTACTGATTCGGCAGAGAGAAAAGACGCATCGGTACTAACAATGAATCCTTTTTCTGAAAAAACATCATCACCATTAGTGGTAATTGTTGCCGAAGCCACAGCTGATTCATAGGTAACGTTGTTTACCGTGAGTGTTAATGTTGGCAATTTACTTGCATCCGCATTCTCATAATCTTCTTTGAGAATATCTTCCTGACAGCCGGTTGCAAAAATTGTTACAACCAGCAAGAGGAACATGGATTTGATTATATTTTTTAGTTTCATATTATGCCTTTTTAAATATTACTTAATCATTTTTGTCATCCATTGTGATCAGATCATTTTCGTTGATTTCTGATACCGGTATTTGATAAATCCACGACCTGGCACCAGCAGCAACCGTTATTTGTGCTCCAGTTCGGTGATTGGTTCCTTCGTAGGAACGATCAATACCAATGTTCCAGCGTTTACGATCGAAGAATTCAAAACCTTCGCCCCACAATTCAATGGCACGCTGAATCATAATATCTTCAATTTCGATGCTTTCTTTTGACCATTCGGGATCACGGTTAGCCATAAGTATTGCGAGAGAAGTCGCTGCTTCGCTTTTCTTATTTTGGTGAACGAGGGCTTCGGCTTCTATGAGTACCATTTCAGCTGCACGCATGTACACATAGTCCATGGTCCAGTTTCCATCGGAACCAAATTTCAGGTTGGCATATGGCAATCGTGATGCAGTAGTTGTTGCAACACTTGCTTGTTCTGCGCTGGGTCCTTCGGGACCACAGAAAAGCGTTTTTCTTTCGTCGGTATCCGAAATTCTGCTATATAATCTGGCGTCAATCAGGCGCGGTGCATAGTTAATACCTGCATAACCCGGAGCAATGTTTGATATGTGTGAGAAGAAAGATGCATAAGTAGTCTGTGTTTCGGTGTTGTGATCAAAACCCCACATCCATTCTCTGTTCTCGATATCCATAAATCCATCGTGCAGGTCGCTGGGCGACATCATATTGTATCCGCTGTATGCGGCCTTTGCAGTGGTGGCTGCTTTTTCCCATTGTTTTGAAAGCAAATAGTAACGTGCCAGCAAGCCTTTGGCTACCGAGGCGTTAAGAAAATATTTTGCCGGACGTGCATAACCTGCATCTAACAGTTCCACACTGTATTCCAGATCGCTTTGTATTTGATTGAAAACATCGGCCACTGTATTTCTGCCAGTCATGGCAGTAACTTCTTCTTCCGACCAGCCATTTTTGACAACTTCAACTTCGGCATAACGTAAGGGTACGCCTGGAGCATCGAGGTTCAGATTGTCATAACTGGTATGTTGATACAGCTGAATGAGATAATAATAAGCCATTCCTCTTAGGGCATAAGCTTGTCCTAAAATACCTTTACTACCGACTGCTTCAGGCTCTTCGTCGAAGAAATTGATAATTTCGTTCGATTTGGCAATTACAGTGTATAGCGTCTTCCAGTTTACAGCTGTACGTCTGTAGTTGTACTCATGATTGTCATGGGCATAATCGTAAGTAAACCAGTGACTTTTGCTTTGAACAATGTATTCTCCCATCATGTCGGTTGAATGCAGGATGGACATAAAGCTGAAGTCATCGTGAGAACCGCCTCCGTTAATATCGAAAGCTACCATGTGGGCAAAAATTCCGTTAAGGTATCCGTTCAGTGCTTCAGGGTCATTAAAGGCCAGTTCTGAAGCAGTTTCCTTGTCGATACCATCAGTGAATTCTGTTTCCAGATAGCTGTCATCACATGATGACAAACTGAACAGAAAAACACTTATCCCTATATATATTAAATTTCTAATTCTCATATTCATAAATTTTTTAGCAATTATAAACTAAGTGATACACCAAATGATACAGCGCGCAAAGCAGAGTAGTTAAATCCGGTTGAACCGGTAAAGCTTTGACGTGTATCCAGTCCTTTACGTGCCGAGATAAAGAATACGTTGTCGGCCACTACATATACTCTTAATTTGCTAAGTTTAACTTTCTTTGCCATCTGTTCAGGGAAGGTATAACCTAAAGTGATATTACGAATGTTGAAATAAGAGGCATCGGTTAACCATCTGTCGGAAGAGGCGCTAATGTCCCGGTCGTCAAGGTAAACACGGGGAACATCGGTATCGGTATTGTTTGCACTCCAGCGTTTGTAGATGTCTTTGTGGAAGTTTCCACCTATTTCACCACCGTTCATTAAGTTCTGATAACCCGAATCCCAAACATAACCTCCAAGCTGGAAGGACGTTTGAACTGAGAAGTCAATACCATAAGCATCGACAGTTGTAGAAAGACCACCGTAGAAGTCCGGAATAGCGCTCTTACCGGTTTCTCTAAGGGTAGCATCTGAAGTTTTATTTACTGTTTCAATAGTTTCGGTTCCATCTTCGGCTTCTGTGTACTTATTATAAAGCGGGAGACCATTTTCAGGGTCAACTCCTACGTATTCATAAGTATAGAAATCATAAATACTTCCGCCTAGTTTTCTCCAGTAACTACCTGCCTGATAGCCTTCGGGGTCTTTTGTTACTGGCAGACGAGTCAGCTCATTTTTGTAATGGGTTCCATTAACAGAAATGTTCCAGTTTACATCGTTTGAGTTAATTACATCGTAACCCAGTTCAAATTCAAAACCAGTATTTTTCATGTCCATTTCGTTACGATAAATCCAGTTTGGATTTCCTAATGAGCTGGCCAAGGGGCTTTGATAAAGCATATCATCAACTTGCTTAATAAAGTAGTCAGCTTCTAAAGTCATTCGATCAAAAAGAGAAGCTTCAATTCCGGCATTAAAGTTCTGGCTTTTTTCCCAGGTCAGATCCGGATTTCCTCTGAATGTAAGATTCATGGCAGGTGCGCCGTCAACCCGGTTAATTTCGTACAGGTCTTTGTAGGCGTACCAGGTACCAATGTTGTCGTTACCCTGAGTACCATAGCTTGCCTTAATTTTCATGTTGTCGATAAACTGAAGGCTGCCCATGAATTCTTCTTCACTGATTCTCCATGATCCGCCAACTGACCAAAAGTTACCCCAACGTACATCGGGATGGAAGCGAGATGACCCGTCGTACCTCAAACTTGCTGACAAGTAATATTTGTCATTGTAGTCGTATTCAACACGGCTAAAGTAGCCTTCCAGTGCATATTCGTTTTTGTACGAAGTAAGGTCCTGGTAAACTGTTGCATTGGCAAACTCAGGGTTATCCGAATTTACAAAATTGGTCATGTGCCCTAAAAGGAACCTGCTTTCGTCATGTTTTGTTTCATGTCCAAACAAAGCAGTTACCGTGTTAGCACCAAATTCTTTTTCATAATTCAACAGCTGGTTGGCATTCAAAGCAGCATAGCGTTGTGTATATTTATAACCACGTCCGCCAACATTGGCTGCGTCGCCACCATTTGGTGTATCGTATTCGGTATTGTTACTGTTGAACAGGTCGTAAGCAACATTCGCGGTGAAAGTAAAATCTTTTAGGAATTTTACTTGGAAGAATCCTCTTGAGCTGAAGTTGTCACTTTTGAATTCATTCAGGTTATCGTTCATAACCGAAACAGGGTTTTGCTCAGAGGCGTATGGCCTTGCATAGGTCGAACCGAAGTCGTAGCGCTTGTTGCCGTCCTTGTCAAGCATTAATTCGCCTGTTGCATGGTCGTACAAATAAACAGGATAAATAGGTGCAATTTGCTGTGAAAACATAAATACGTTGGAATAGGCTGTTAAGTTATCAGCACTCATTGCTGTATTTTGTGTTGTTCCGGCATAGCTCATGTTACCACCCACTTTGAAGAAGTCGGTTATTTCCTGTTCAACCTTGATTCTTGCAGAAATACGGTCAAAATTTGATCCGTCAATGTAACCTTCATCTCCCAGATAACCGATCGACGAATAGTAATTAGAATTATCGGTACCACCGCTAAAATTCAGGTTGTATTCCTGACGTTGTCCTGATTTGAACGGAACGGTTGTCCATTCTTCGGGCCAGAGTTTTTCAGTAGCGTTAGGGTTTAATTGGCCGCTTAACGGATCAATAACCTGATTGTTTGGAATGTCTTTATAAACATTGTATCCCAGGTTACCATCGATAAGGTCACGGCTTGCCATGTAATTTGCTTCGAGCAAGGCAGCACCGTTTCCATCATCATAATAGTTGTTTCTTAATGCTTCCCAGAACATTTCATAATAGTCGCCGGCATCAGTGATAATGTCGTATGTTGGAACTGCTCTGGTATTCCATCCATATTTAGCATCAAATTTGATTTCGTTTTTACCGCTTTTTCCTTTTTTAGTGGTGATAAGAATCACACCGTTCGATCCGCGTGCACCGTACATTGAGTTAGCAGCAGCATCTTTCAATACAGTAAGGGCCTCAATGTCTTGTGAAGCTATTGAGTTAAGTGATCCTTCATAAGGGACACCGTCGACAACAATCAAAGGTTGCTGGCTGGCTGACAAAGAACCCAAACCACGGATACGAATGCTGGCTCCATCGCCCGGTTGGCCCGATCCTGAAGCTATCTGAACCCCTGATACAGTTCCTTCAAGTGATTTGGAAAGGTTGGACGACTGCATCTTTTCAAGTTTCTCACCTTTCACTGTTGTTGCAGCACCGGTAAATGAACTCTTTTTTGTTGTGCCGTATGCAACTACCATTACCTCATCAACGTCGAGGCTCGAAGCATTTAACGCAACGTTAATTACATCGCTGTTGATAGCTACTTCCTTCGTCTCAAGACCAACGAACGAGAACACCAATGTTGTCGCATCAGACGGAACATTCAGTGAATAGTTACCGTCAATATTGGTGACGGTTCCAATGCTTGTGCCTTTAACTACGATAGATACTCCTGGCAGACTCAGCCCGTTCTCAGCAGCTGTTACAAGACCTGTAACAGTTCGGGATTGGGCGCTCACTGCCTGTGATAACACGAACATTGCGATCGTGAGTAATAGCGCAATTTTTTTCATACAAATCATTTTTATGGATTAATAAAAGTCAATTTACTTTACTTATTTTACATGGTTGTTAAAAATAGTTAAATAATTTCATGAACATTTTTGTCTGTTAATATTTTGAAAATAAATGGCAACAAGGCAGATTTACTAATTATGCAGTATTCATGCATGAGTTATTTAGCGTTATTTGAGTTGAACAATCGATTTTCAAAAACGAAAAATAGTTAAAAAATGTTTATCTCCGCCTGTTCTATTTAAAATAATACACACAAAAATGTCACTTTCTTGATGGAAAGTGACATTTATCATGTATGGCGACAATCTATTTTTTTCGGATCTTTAGTTTTTGACCAATCGAAAGCGAGCGACTGCTCGATATGTTGTTGAGTTGTTGAATATCGGAAGCCGATATGCCTGGATACTTCTTTGCAATATCCCATAAATTATCACCAGATTTTACAGTGTAATATTCATAAGATGGATCGAGCGGTACAGGCAAAGTTTTTTCAGCATTTACAACCGGTGCTATACCAGCCTTTTTTTGCTTTTCGGCAAAACTCATCGTATTGATTTTTGCATAGGAGTCGGCTTTGCTTTCGGGAACATACAGCACCAGTTTTTGTCCAACCCGAATCAGATTGCCCCTTAAATTATTCCAGTAGCGAACATCGGATGCTCTTACATCAAACCATTCGGAAATAAATCCAACATTGTCGCCCGATTTGACCGTATAATAAACAGTGGCTTTGCTTTTTACATCTGATGGGACATAATGATAGGCTGTTTGGCTGGGATTTTTAATCTGGTTGTTGGGGAAAAATACTTCCCGTTGATAATTAAAAATGCTTTGTTCCTGATCGATAAAGGCCGAAATGGAATTCCGGGGTAAACGCAAAGGGTAGGGATTATCGGGTGTAGCCGGTACCACATCGCGCCGGTACATGGGATTAATTTCCCGAAGAAGTTCGGTTTCAATATTCATCACCTTGGCTACCTGTTCAAAATGCAGATAATTGCTGACCATAATGGTGTCGGTTACAATATCAAAAGCAGGCTGTCGGGGGGTCAGATTGTGTACTTTATAATAATTCATTACATAAGTGGCAGCAATAAAAGCCGGCACATAGCCACGGGTTTCGCGGGGAAGGCGGTAATAGATGGTCCAGTAATCGCGTTTGCCTCCCGAACGGCGGATGGCGCGGTTCACATTGCCAGGTCCACAGTTGTAGGCTGCTATTACCAAATGCCAGTCTTTGTAAATTTTATAAAGATCGTTCAGATAACGTGCGGCAGCATCGGTTGCTTTTACCGGATCGCGTCGTTCGTCAACAAAAGTTGAAATTTCAAGTCCGTACATCTTTCCTGTTCCGTACATGAACTGCCACAATCCGCTGGCACCGGCTCTTGAGAAGGCGCGGGCATTGAGTGCCGATTCGATAATCGCCATGTATTTCAGTTCGAGTGGCATGTTGTACTTGTCGAGTGTTTCCTCGAACATGGGGAAATAGTAATTGGCCAGTCCCAGCATTACTTCTACCTGATCGCGCCTGCGTTCGGTATAAAGTGTGATGACATTTTTTACCGTTTTATTGAACGACAGATCGATGTGTGAATTTAACATGGCCAGTCGTTCGATGTATACCGAATCGGGGATTGAATTGCCGGGGTACTCCTGGTCGGCATCAATCATTAAGAGGTTGGCAATGGTGTCAGAAATAACCCTGCTATTAATGTCGTAGGCATTTTTGATGTACCAGTTATTGATCAGACTATCCATTTTTTCGGTAAAGATATCATCAAGCACTTCGTCGGGATATTCTTTATAAATCGTTAAATTTCCGGAAGTATCTACCGAGCTGATTCCAATTCTTTGCATCGGACGGGCTTTCTCGATCACATCGTTGATGGCCCGGGCATTTATGCTGAATAATAGGATTAAGGCAGCAAACAGTGACAACATTTTTCTCATACGCTAAGTTCTTCTCCTTTAAAAGTTGTACGACAGACTCGCTCCCAATAGGGGAGCATTGGTGTAGGGGTTATTTCCTACCGGTTCAAAATGTAATGACAGATCTTCTGAAATGTCGAAATCAAGAAAATGGGCATTGACATTGGCATCGAGGATATTTAACAAGTAAAAACCCACCGTGCCGATAATGAGCAAATCGCGTTGACGGTTATAATATTCGAAACGGGTCTGAGCAGTTTGGTTCTCACTGGTATGTGAACCTAACTCATTCACATTGGCAAGAATGGGCAGCTCCTTGTAGGAATCGGTTTCCAGGTTGCCATCGTTCATGTCGATGTAGGCCTGTTTGTAACTGGTGTAATAATTATGGTTCCATTGAATGGCCATTCCCAGTCCAACAAAGCCACCATAAATAATCGGTACTTTCCACCATTGCCGGTTGTATATTTGCCCCAGTCCGGGCAAAACCGCCGAATACATGGTCGCCTTACGCGGGAAATGCACCTTCACATAAGGTGTTTCCTGTGCAACAATGGTGTCTGCTTCGATTATTTCGTTCAACGCAACGCTATCGGCTGTTTGTGCCGAAAGTGTGTTGGTTAACAGAAATAAAAGCACCAAAATTATGCCCGTAGTGGTAATTCTCAAATTAATAGGGTTCTAACTGTTTAATTTGTCAAGTACACCAATGATTCGTTCCAAATCGTTGGCTGAGTTAAAAGGTATAACGATTTGTCCCTTTCCCTTATTGTTGATTTTAAAGTCAACATTGGAGTCAAAGTGTTTCGACAGGTGTTTTTTAAGTTCTTCGAATTCGCTGGGATATTTGGGAACCGGTTTCTTTTCCGGCTTTTTCTCATCCTGCTCTTCATCGTTTAGTTTACGAACGATTTCTTCAATTTTACGCACCGAGAAATCGTAGCTTACTACTTGTTTGTAAAGCATGATTTGCGTATCGGGATCCTTAACGTTGATAATGGCTCTGGCGTGTCCCATCGAAATTTCACGATCCCTAATGGCTTTTTGTATAATGGCCGGGAGCTTAAGCAATCTGAGATAATTCGATATCGTGGATCGTTTTTTTCCCACCCGGTCGCTGAGTATTTCCTGCGTGAGCTGACATTCGTCGATCAGTCGCTGATAACTCAGGGCTACCTCAATGGCATCGAGGTCTTCGCGCTGAATGTTTTCAACCAGCGCCAGCTCGAGCATGTTGTTATCGTCCGATTCGCGGATGTAGGCAGGAACCTTGTCCTTTCCGGCCAGTTTGGACGCCCTGAACCGCCGTTCACCGGCAATAATCTGGTACTTGTTTTCACCCGTTTTACGTAAGGTAAGTGGTTGAATAATACCAACTTCTTTGATAGAGCGTGCTAGTTCGTTCAGTGCATCCTGATCGAAAGTGGTACGTGGTTGCCAAGGATTGGCTTCTATTTCACTTATTTTTATTTCATCGATCGCAGCGGCAGGGTTTTGTACCTCATCGGCATCGTTGATTAACGCGCCCAACCCTCGTCCTAATGCATTTCTTTTCGCCATGTTTTTACTGCTTTTACCAAACTAATTAATTGCTTGAAATGGTCATGTTTTTATCGATCAGCTCCTTTGCCAGACTCAGGTGGTTGACAGCTCCTTTTGACGATGCATCGTACAAAAGTGCAGGTTTTCCATAACTGGGCGCCTCGCTGAGCCTGATGTTACGCTGAATTACGGTGTTGAAAACCATCTCCTGAAAGTGCCTTTTTACTTCTTCATATACCTGATTCGACAGGTTTAAACGCGAATCGTACATGGTTAAAAGGAAGCCTTCAATCTGGAGCTCAGGGTTCAGGCGGTTCTGAATGATTTTTATGGTGTTGAGCAATTTGCCCAGCCCTTCGAGTGCAAAATATTCGCATTGAACCGGTATAATTACCGAATCGGCAGCTGTTAACGCATTTACTGTAATCAATCCCAGCGATGGCGAGCAATCGATCAGAATGAAATCATACTTCTTTTTAAGCTCTTCGGTTACCAATTTCAGAATTTTTTCCCGGTCGGGCATGTTGAGCATTTCAATTTCGGCACCTACCAGGTCGATGTGCGAAGGCATCAAATCGAGCCCTTCAATTTCTGTTTTTAAAATGGCTGTTTCAGGATCGACACGATCAATGATACATTCATAAATACTGTTATCGATTGTTTTTAGATCGAATCCCAATCCTGAGGTGGCATTGGCCTGTGGGTCAGCATCAATCAGCAGTACTTTTTTTTCGAGTACCGCCAGACTGGCCGATAAATTAATGGCTGTAGTTGTTTTGCCTACTCCACCTTTCTGGTTAGCTAATGCTATAACTTTACCCATATTTATTGTAATTTTAGTATCCCAAAAATAATATTTTAAGTCAGAACCCCATCATCGTGCAAAGGCCTTTGTCGGTATTATTTGAAAGGCAGTACGCATCAGGCTTTTGCACTTGCCTGTTTTATACTGTTTAATAGGGGTCAACATCGATGTTGACCTGCACCTGTGAGTTGTTTTCGTAATGTTTCACTTTTTCTACAGCTTCTACAATGTATTTTTTTACTATTGCAGGTGACTGATTTTTATTGAGTTTGATCCTGATCATTAACTGATAATATTGTTGTACTCTGCTAATCAAATGGTATTCGGGACCCAACAGCTGATTTCCTAATTTCTTTCTTAGTAACTCAGCCACTTGATGGGCTGCTCTATTGGCCCGATCGCGGTTTTTGTGTTTTATGGTCAGGTAAATTAATCGGAACCAGGGTGGGTAATGAAACATTTTTCGTTCCTGAATGTATAGATTGAAAAAAGTTTCAAAATCGTGCTTTTGTACCAGCTCAATGACTTTATGTTCGGCTTGTGATGTTTGAATGATCACTTTTCCCTGTTCTGCTTTTCTTCCCGCGCGTCCGCTTACCTGTAACATCAGTTGAAATGCTTTTTCATACGATCTGAAATCGGGAAAATTGAGCAGGTTGTCGGCATTAAGTATGCCCACCACATGAACATGTTCAAAATCGAGACCTTTGGTAATCATTTGTGTGCCCACCAGTATTTGAGTCTTTTGCATCGCGAAATCGTTGATCGCCTTTTCAAAACCCTGTTTCTTACGGGTAGCATCCAAATCGAGCCGACTCACTTTTATTTCAGGAAAAAATATTTTCAGTTCATCTTCAATCTTTTCAGTTCCAAATCCTTTGGTCTGCATATCGGCCGAATGGCATTCGGGACATTGGGCAGGTAAGGCGCTGGTATAACCACAGTAGTGACACTGTAACCTGTTGATGAATTTGTGGTAGCTTAAACTAACATCGCAGTGTTTGCATTTGGGAATAAAACCACAAGTACGACATTGAATAAAAGGGGAGAAGCCTCGTCTGTTTTGAAACAGGATAATTTGTTTGTTGTTTTCGAGTGCCCTGGTCATTTCATCGAACAGTTGTGGCGTGAAATGCGATTTCATCAGCTTGCGCTTGTAGGCATCGCGCATATCGGCTACTTCAATTTCGGGTAGCTGTACATCGTTATGCCGCTGTTTCAGCTGTACATAGCCATATTTGCCGGTTTTACTGTTGAAATACGATTCGAACGAAGGGGTGGCTGTTCCCATCAGTAGTTTGGCGCCGTGCATTTGTGCCAGCACTACGGCCGTGTCGCGGGCATTGTAGCGTGGGGCCGGATCGAATTGCTTGAACGATGTTTCGTGTTCTTCGTCAACAATAACGAGCCCCAGTTTCTTAAATGGAAGAAATATCGAAGAGCGTGCTCCCACAATGAGCTGGTAACGCGATGAACCCGAGCGGTCGAATTCGAGCACCTTGTTCCATATTTCAACCCTCTCGGCATCGCTGAATTTTGAATGGTAAATACCAGCCACCTGTCCGAATACCTTGCTAAGTCGCTCAATAATTTGTGCAGTTAACGCAATCTCGGGCAAAAGATACAAAACCTGTTTTCCGGCTTTGAGCTGCTCGGCAATCATTTGGATGTACATCTCCGTTTTTCCGCTGGAAGTAACTCCATGCAACAGTACTACATCCTTTTCTCTGAACTGAGCATAGATTTCGTTGATGGCCTTTTGCTGGTAAGGATTTAGCTGATAGGCTTCACGCGATGGTACAGCCGATGAAAGCCGATCGGTTTCCACCTCGCTGATTGTAACAAAATTGCGTTTTACAAGGGCTTTCAGTACTCCTTCGTTGCTCCCGCTTTTCTTCAACAATTCTTTTTTCGAAACCGATGACTTACGCTTTGGAGCATAGTAATTCAATTCGCTGAGAAGGAACATCAGTAAATCGAGCTGTTTCTGAGCTCTTTTCAATTGAGCAAAAGCTTCTTCCATGGCCTTGTCATCACTCAAGGTTTCCGATATTCCAACATGACTCACGGTTTTGGGTTGATAGCCCAGGCGCAATTTTTCTTCAACAATGATGGCTCCCTTGTTCAATAACGATTTTATAAGCGGATAGGCATTCGAGCGGCTGGTGAGCGAATTTACCTGTTGTATGCTTGCGTGCTTGTTGTTGTATAGGAACTGATAAACAGCTTCTTCGGTGGAGCTTAGTTTTTCACTTTCAAGCCAGTTTTCATTCAGAATAATTTGTGACTGGCTTTCGAGTTTTAAGCCAGCCGGAAGCGCAGCTTTCATCACCTCGCCGGTGCTGCATAAATAATAATCGGCCATCCATTCCCATAAACGAAACATCCATTCGTTAATTACCGGTTGATTGTCGAGTACCACTTCAAGCGGTTTGGTTTCGTATTCGGGGGCTGACTGGTGGATACTTTTGCAAATGCCGGTATAAAACTTACGGTTCCCAAACTGTACCACAACGCGGCATCCCACCTGTACCTCCTTCTGAAAGCGATCGGGTACATGGTAGGTAAAACTCTGTGCGAGTGGCACGGGCAAAATCACATCGATATAAGTTAAAGGCTTTTCCACAAGAGTTCAAAAATAGTTGTTCCGCTTCGAAGTTCGCGGAACAAAGGCTTTAACTTATTCACAAAATGGGCACTTTGTTGAAAACTATTTCCTGCCCGAGCGCACAACAATCACTGCACCGGCAATGAACAAAAGGGCTCCAAGCCATACCAGTACTCCGAAACGTTCGTGTTCAATCCAGGGCACATTGAAACCTGTTAGCAAAGCCATGGTTATGAAGGTGATGATGGGGTTATTGATGACGATGGTACTCACCTTGTTGGCATCGAGGTATTTTAAAGCGGCGGTCATGGCGCCATAAGCTACCAGTGTGTTTCCACCCAGAAAGATTAATAGCAGCCACCAGCCGGTACTCAGTGAAGCCAGGTTGCTGAAATTCACTGTTGGAAGGTAAAGCAGTGCCGGGAGGGCAAACAGAAACATGTTCAATTGCTGGGGATGGTATTTCTTTACAAGGTATTTTTGCATCACCGCATAAATGGCCCAGGCAACACCACCCATTAAGGTGAATAGCACTCCTTTGTTAAAATTATCGGGGGTGAAAAACATTCCTTTTAGTTGCTGACTGTAGAAGAGGGCAAAGCCAATGATGACGATGCCAAAGCCCCAAAGCTGGATCCGCCTCACTTTCTCCTTGAATAATAATACCCCTGCAACAGCCAGTAAAATCTGACCAACCTGAATAAGTACCTGTGCATTGCTGGGACTGGTGTATTTGACTCCCAGCATAAAACCAATGTAGTTAATGCCAATAGCAATGGATGCAACTACCAGTTTCCAGGGAGGATGAATGAGTATGCTGAGTTTTTTGGGTGAGCTGATACTGAAATAAACGAGCAATACCACAAAGGCCATGGCAAACCGGAACCATACAATGGTGAAAGGCTCGATGGCTCTTGATGCCACTTTTAGTGCAATGGCCAGAAAACCCCATAAAAGAGTAGTCGTCAGTGCATATAGAATTCCTTTGGTCGTATTGTCCATTTCGAATTAAAAAATTTGATTTAGTGACTTCCAGCCACCATGAGTAAAACACCACCAATGATGCCTGCCAAATATATACCTTTCTTTTTGACATTTTTCTCTTTGAACACCAAAGCTCCAAAAATGAATGAAACGACGACACCGCTTCGTCTGATACCCGAAAGTATCGCAATCAATGCATCGGGGTAACTCAGGGCATAAAAGTAAAAGAAATCGGTAAGAATGAGGAAAATGCCAATGAGCGGAATACCCCAGCGCCACTGAAAAGGAGTTGTTTTTTTCCGCCGGGGGTACCATAAAAAGGCAAATATGGGCAACATAATAATCAGCTTGTACAAGCCGGCCCAGGTTTGTACTGCCAACCGGTCGATTTCGCGAATAATGAATTTGTCGTAGAGCGCGCTGGCCGATCCCAGCAAAGTTGCTGCAATAATCAGCCAGATCCACTTATTCTTTCCGAAATGAATTCCCTCAAGTTTTCCCATGGTAGAGAAAAGATAAAAGAAGGTGAGGGTGATGAGCAGCCCGGCCCATTGCATGCCGTTTAGTTTTTCTGAAAAAATAAGCAGGGCCCCGAGCAAGGTCCATATTGGTGCAGTGGCCCTTACCGGCGTGACAATGGTGAGTGGCAAGTGTTTGATGGCAAAGAAAGCCAGGATCCAGCTTGATAAAACGATGAACGATTTTAGAACAATTAACAGATGTTCGCTCATTGTTAAACTTGGTACATAGAGCTGGAGCCCCTGAAAAAAACCGGGATGAATTTGTGAACCGACTACCACCGGAAGGTATATCAGCGAACTGGTAAGCACCGAGATAAAAAGAACCGGAATTACCGCATTGTTATTCAGCGATGTTTTTTTGAAAATATCATAAATGCCAAGAAAAAGAGCTGCCACAACGCCCAGTAATGCCCACATAAATGCCGAATTAATTTAAGCCAGCGAAAATAGATGTTTTTTTATTCATCGAATGCTGAATACAGGTCACGAAGAAAATGTTAATGATTTATTCAACGTGAACAATGGATAAGCCTGGACATGAAGTTTTGCACTTGAACGACGCTGCTGTCAGGCTTCCATTTCCTTCAGCACTTTTTCCACTTCATTCTGCGTGGCAAACAATTGATCTTTGCAGAATTTTAAAAGGGTAGAAACGCGTTTTACCTTCACTGCCAGCTCATCCACATCGAGCTCGTCGTTTTCGATGCTGGCCAGTATGCTTTCGATTTCATCAATCGCTTCGCGGTAGCTTTGTTTTTTTGTTGCCATAGCCTGTATTTTTTATTGTTTGTTGTTCTTTGTTTTGCCTTGTACTTCAGAATAAATTTTACCATCGAATAAAATGGTTTCGATCAAATCGCCCTCATTTAGTACATTGGATGCCCTGATTGATTTTCCGTCTTTCAAGGTGATGCTAAAACCCCTTTTGAGGATGTTTGAGGGATCGATCAATTGTTTGTTCTTTTCCATCCATTCGAGCCGCTTGGTTTCTTTTTCCATTTTATTTATTGAAAGCCGTTTCAGTTGAATTTGTTTTTCTTCGAGCAGCTGGTTTTCACGACTTGTTTTTAATTTACTGGCATAAGCCATGCCTGATGAAAGTTGTTGCAGTGCAACAGCATGTTCTTTGATCATGGCACGTGTTCCGGTTTTTGTATGATCGGCCAGCTGCAGCAGTTTAAACTGTTGTTGGTCAATCACATCGTTAACCAGCGGTTTAACAGTGCCCGCCATTTGCTGCAGTTTGCCTGCGGTTCGTTCGAGGCGTGAGCGGATCAAAGGTCGAAAGAGCTGAAGTGCATGTGTCAGTCGCTGGCTTTCGTAGTTCATAAGTTGTTCTACTTCGGAAAAGAAGCGCTGTTGCAACTGATCGATGGTTCCTGCTGCCCTGTCGAATTTTTCTATCAGAAATTCAGCAACAGCAGTGGGTGTTTTCAGTCGGGTATGGGCTACCATGTCGGCAATCGACTCATCCTTCTCGTGCCCGATACCGGTTAAAACCGGAATGGGAAACTGGGAGAGATGAAATGCCAGGTCGTAATCGTCGAAACAGCTTAAATCCATTTGAGAGCCACCACCACGAATTAAAACCACAGCATCGAAAAAATCGGCATAGACATATATATTTTCGAGCGCATCGATAATGGAAGGCACAGCATCGTTGCCCTGCATGCTTGCAGCAAAAAGCCGGGTGTAAAAGCGGTATCCTGCCTGGTTGTTGTTGAGCTGGTTGATAAAATCTTCATACCCGGCTGCTGTAGGCGATGAAATCACCGCAATGCGCGAAGGGATTTCGGCCAAGGGCAGGTCTTTGTTCATTTCAAAAACCCCTTCCTCCATCAGGCGGTTAATTACCTCCTGCCTTTTGCGGGCCATATCGCCCAGGGTGTAAGCCGGATCGATGTCCTTCACATTCAGGCTCATTCCATATACTTCGTGAAATTCGACCGAGACAGCCAGCAATACTTTTATTCCGGCCGATAGTGCTTTTCCTGTGCTGGCTTCAAAATAGGGCTGAATAAAGCGGTACTGCCACGACCAGATGGTGGCCCTGCTGCGTGCTACAATCTGGTCGTTCAGTTCATCTTTCTCAACCAGTTCGAGATAACAGTGGCCTGTGCGGTTTACCTTGAGTTCACCAATTTCGGCTATCACCCATAACTGTTCAGGAAAAGAAAGGCTGAGCGTCTCCTTTACCAACAGGTTAAGATCTTTGAGTGTGATTTGTGTTTCCAACTTAGCGTTTTATCAGTTTGAACCTTTGGCTTGTGTTTTTGCTTTTTAAAATTGCAAAATACACACCTTTGGGCAAATCTGACAACGATTGTGAAGAAATTTCCTGACTGTTTAACGAAAGCTCCAATTGCAGTAGTTTTGTACCACTCAATGAGAAAAACTTAAGCGTTTCCCATTCTTTCGTAAAGTGAATAAAAAGTTGCTGATCGAAAGGATTGGGATAAAGTACTTTATTGTATTCAACCGTTGAAGCGATGGAATTGGTACCGAACAGTGCTGAAAAATCGGGCAGTCCATAGCCCAGTTTCAGATCATGCTGAGGATACAAATTTCCGAGTTCGCGTATGGTTTGCATAATTTCGAATGAATTTTTTTCGGGAAAGGCTGCCAGCATACAGGCTGCCATGCCTGCTATAATAGGAGAGGAAAAAGAAGTTCCGTTTCCATTTACAATTTCTTCACTATAAGGCGATGCATAGGCTACACCCGCTCCCATGGCTGAAATATCGGGTTTGGGCAGTGCATTTTCAGTATCAAAACCAGGCGATGAAAAATGAACCGTATCACCCTGACTGTTTACGGCTCCAACTGCCAGCACGTGCTCGGCTTCGGCTGGTGCTGTAATGTGTCCCCATTCATCATTTCCCGAATTACCGGCACTCGAAACCACCACCATCCCTTTTTGTACAGCCAGGTTGGCAGCTTTAGAAATGCGCAAGGTTTTGCCATCGTATTGTTGATAGCTGTGATTCATATCGGGTACGTCGAAAACACTATAGCCAAGCGAGGTATTTATGACATCGCAGCCAACACTGTCGGCAAATTCGGCTGCAACAATCCAGTAATCTTCTTCAACAGGAAATTCGCTTGGCGCATCTTCACTGCGCAAAAGCCAGTAGGAAGCATGGGGTGCAGCACCAATAAGTTTTCCCGGCAAGTTTCCGGCCATGATTGAAAGAACGGCTGTGCCATGCGAATGTTCTTCAAATACATTGTTCCCGGGCTTTACAAAATCGTAGGTTCCCAATATGCCATTGCGGGCGTACAGTGAGTCGAAAGCAACCATTTGATCTGCCTTCAGAAAACCTGCATCAATAACCGCAATATGTACTCCTTCTCCTTTCGAAACCTTATGCAAGGCATCGCCTTTAAGCATGTTGATTTGACGGTAAGCACTTCCATAATAGGCCATGCTGGTACTGTCGTCTTCCAACTTATTTGAGGCACTCTTCAGTGCACTGCTTTTCGTGAGTTGGATAAAATTTACAAACGAGGGTTGAATGATGGAATCGATGGTCAGGCTTTCATCGAGGCTTGCTATGGCGCCATTCATCCATCTGCTGGTATGAATGACGTTAAATCCCAATTGTTTTATTGAATCGACATAGGTCTTGTTTACAGGAAAATCGCTTGAGTCGATGGCTATTCCCTGACGCCGTCGCCTTTCGATGGCACGTTCCGACAGATAGGCTTCCGGCTCACTAAGCACATAAGGGCTATTCAGCTTATCGCTGAACTGAATCCAGTAAGTATTTTGATATGAACTCCCAAAAACTGTGTTCCCCAATGCACATAATACGAAAATAAAGATAAGTAGCTTCATATACTGTACAATGGCCAAAGTTAATGATTTCGCAGTGAGAAAGTCAAGGGTCAGCGGCAAATAATACCGCCACCCACAACATCACGTCCTTCAAAGAATACAGCCGACTGACCGGGAGTAATGGCCCAGGCGCTTTCGTAAAATTCAACTTTCAGCCGGTCACCGTGCTGCGAAATACGACTAAGCGTACCTTTGTTATTGTAGCGAATCTTGGTAATTACCTCGAGTTCTCCTTCTATTTTATCATATTTCATGAGGTTCACATTGTCGACCCACAATTCCTTTTTATTGAGTTCTTCACGATCACCCAGCGTAATTGTGTTGGTTTCAGCATCAATGTCGATCACATAAACCGGACGTCCAAGAGCTATTTCAAGCCCTTTGCGCTGGCCAATGGTATAAAAAGGATAGCCCTTGTGCCGGCCAAGTATTTTTCCCGAAGTGTCTACATAATTTCCTTCGCCTACTTTTTCGGCAATATCGGGTACGCGTTCTTTGATAAAACGACGGTAATCGTTATCAGGAATAAAGCAGATTTCCTGGCTTTCTCTCTTCTTTGAAATGCTCTCGTACCCATGATCGAATGCAATTTTTCGTACCTCCGGCTTATTGAATTGTCCCAGGGGGAAAAGCGTTCTTTTAAGATCGGTCTGGCTGAGTTGCCACAAAAAATAGGTCTGATCCTTGTTGTCGTCATCCCCCTGAATAAGGTAATAACGACCATTTTGATTTCCTATTTGTGCATAATGCCCGGTCGCGATAAAGTCGCATTCAAGTTCGTCTGCTTTTCGGATTACCTCGCCCCATTTGATGGTACGGTTACATACAACACAGGGATTGGGCGTGCGACCTGCAAGGTATTCCCTCACAAAATCGCTGATAACCGTCTTGTCGAATTCCTTGCGGATATCGAGAACCGAATGATCGAATTTCAAATCGTTGGCAAGTGCCTTGGCTTCAAAAATGGCATCAACACTACAACATCCTGTTTGTTTTTCCATACAGGCAGGCGAAATGGCATCGTAAGGGCGATAGGTCAGTCCGTGTAACTCATAACCCTGCTCCTTCAACAACATGGCAGCAACCGAGCTGTCAATGCCTCCACTCATACATAATAGGACCTTTCCTTTCGACATAATTTTCTGTTCAAAATTTCAGGCCGCAAAGATAAGAAAAACAAATAAGACATTTAAGTCTTTATTTGTTATTTCTCCAAAAGTTTGTTGAGTATTAACCCCATTTATTGATTTTTGGTTGAAGATCGCTTAGCTCGGCAATTTTAACGGCCCGTTTTTCATCAATACTTTTACGGGCAGCAATGCCGATCAGTACGGCCATTGATCCATCTCGTCCATTGGAGGCATGATTCAGATTGGGTTGTGGTTCCTTTCCCCTGAGAATCTGATCCATCATAATGCTGTCGCCTCCCCAGTGACCACTTCTGACAAAAGGTAACTCCATCCGTTGGTGCTCTTCAAAATTCAGCTGGGTAATAATTTCATGATGTTTTAATTGAGCCCGGGTATGCGACGACTGGTCCATTTCTCGTTCGTAAATTGTGGATTGATCTTCCTGCGATGCTTCGAGCGAAGGAATGCCTTCCCAGGTTTCCATTCGTCCCTTCATGCCATTGAATGCCAGACGGAAGCCTTCAAAAGGAGAGTAGGTGGTAAGTGAATAACTCACCTGCACATTGTTGGCATATTTAATCTGAACAGCCATTTTATCGAAAATATCGATTTCTTCACGCCAAAGGCAATTGTCACGAATGTAGCCGTCGTGCTTTTCATGTTCAACATAAAGTTTCATCGATGTTTCGTCGCGGGTAATGTCCCAATAAAATTTGCATTTCTTTTGATGAGGACAGGTCATGCAGCGTTCTCCTCTGAATTCATTGTTCTTGCCATAATGCTCCAGATCGCCAAATGCATGTACCTCGACCGGATCGGATCCAATCCACCAGTTGAGCAGATCGAAGTGATGGGCTGATTTGTGTAAAAGCAGGGTGCCGCTTTTATCGCGTAAACCATGCCAGCGTCTGAAGTACGAGGCACCATGGTAGGTATTGAGGTACCAGTGAAAGTCGATGGAAGTAAGGTCTCCTACGGTTTTGTTTTCGAGTTGTTCTTTCAGGGTAGTAAAGATCTTTCCATAACGATAATTGAACCCCATAATGAGCTTTGCTTTTGATTGACGTTCAGCATCGATGATGGCCTGGCATTTAATCTCATCGGTAGTCATCGGTTTTTCGGTGGCCACATTGATATTGTTGTTCAGTGCTTTCACTATGAACTCATCGTGGGTTGAATCGACTGTTGTTACAAACAATAAATCGATGTCGGCCTTGCTGAGCATTTCGTCGAAGCTGGTAAATATCGGGCAATCAACGCCAATAAACGAACGTGCGTATTCAAGCCGCCCGGGATTGATATCGCACAAAGCTGAAAATTCGGCTACATCACTGTAGTTATCGACTACAAATTTTCCCCAGTATTTGATCGCCCTGATTCCTGTGCCAACGATGGCCAGTTTCAACTTTTTTCCCTGCGCGTTGTTGATCATCATTGCAGCGCTGCTGTTACTAAGTAACATACCTGCTGCGACTGTGCCGGTGGTAGCTAAAAACCGGCGTCGGTTGGTGCTGAAGCTCATTTTATTATTGTTTTAGGTTGCTATGCTTATCAGGTTTCAGCCTTAAATTTACCGATCATTTTACTGCTTCGCAACATGGCTGGCAATTTGTCTGTCTCTTTTAGACAAAAAGCAGCATCAAATTCCAATAACTTGTGCTTTATTTTGATGACGTTTGTATTAAAACATTGTGCATACCATCATGTTATTCCATCGAAATCGCTGCTTAATTGGTGGTAGTGCCTACTTTTAGTTACTTTTGCGACAAATTTTTAATTAATGGCAAGTTTCGAAGATTTTAAATTAACCAAATCGGTGATGAAAGGAGTTAATGAGATAGGTTTTATCCATCCAACTCCCATACAGGAACAGGCAATTCCGGCCATCAAGGCAGGACAGGATGTTTTAGGTATCGCACAAACCGGTACGGGTAAAACAGCGGCCTACATTTTACCCATACTTACTAAACTGGTGAAAGCCGAAGGTGAAGATCCGAGGGCTGTGATTCTGGTTCCTACCAGGGAACTTTCAATACAGGTTGGTGAAGATCTGGCCGAACTGGCACAGTATACCAACATAAGGCATGCCGCAGTTTATGGGGGCGTAGGCTGGACCAAACACGCAGCCTTGCTCGATGAAGGAATCGATGTACTGGTGGCAACTCCGGGGCGTTTGCTCGATTTGTATCAGCACAATGTGCTTAGCCTGAAAAAAGTCAAAACGTTGGTAATTGACGAAGCCGACCGTATGCTCGATATGGGTTTCATGCCTCAGTTGCGAAATGTGTTCGACCGTTTACCTTCCAAACGTCAAAATCTGATGTTCTCAGCAACATTCTCGGGTAATATTGAAAAACTGACCGAAGAATTTCTGGCCTTTCCTCACCGTGTAGAGGTTGCGCCATCGGCAACTCCTGTCGAGCTGGTAAAACAGTATTGTTATCACGTACCCAATTTCCGCACAAAACTGAACTTAGTGGGGCATTTGTTGGCTGATGATGAGGAATTTCGAAAGGTGATCATCTTTTGTAAGACCAAAGTATCGGCCGAAGCGGTTTTCAAGGTAATTAAAAGAAAATCGGAAGGAGAGAAGCGTATTTTACATTCGAACAAGGGACAGAGTGCACGAATTAATGCCATTACTGCTTTTAAAAACGATGAAGTGCGTATACTTATTTCGACCGATGTGTCGGCGCGCGGGATCGATGCCAGCAAAGTAAGCCATGTAATCAACTATGATGTTCCCACCAATTACGATGATTATATTCACCGGATTGGACGTACTGCCCGCGCTGGCAACGATGGTGTAGCCATTACGCTGCTCGATCCGTCGGAAGAATGGCACTTTGCCAAAATTGAAAAGCTGATCAGGATGAACATTCCGGTATTGGAAATACCACAAGAAGTTACCGTGGTTGAAACCGAAAAAAACGATCGGCAGGCTCAATTACGCGAGATTGACCGTCAGCGTAAAATTGATGATCCCGAATACCAGGGAGCTTTTCATGAGAAAAAGCGCAAATTCACCCGTGAAGCGAAGGATTATACTGATAAGTTTGCACGTAAAAACCCACGCCAGAAAAGGAAAAAGAGGAAATAAAATTTCCCACTATAAAAGTAAAGAGTCAATGAGTCAATAAGTAAAAAGTCATTGACTCATTGGTATACAAAATAGAATGCTGTTGGATTGTGTATTGACTTATCAACTCCGTCACTTAGTCACTCAGCCTCTCTAATTCCCTTCTTCCATATCGAACTGCAGCTGAACCATTTTAATGGCTGTAACGGCTGCCTCGTCGCCCTTATTGCCCAGTTTGCCACCAGCGCGGTCGAGGGCCTGTTGTTCGTTGTCGGTGGTAAGTACGCCGAAAATTACAGGCAGACTGTAATTTATGTTCAGGCTGGTAGTGCCCTGGGTCACTCCCTGGCAAATGAAATCGAAGTGACGGGTTTCTCCCTGAATTACACATCCAAGCAGGATAATGGCATTCACGTCGGTGTATTCGGCCATGAACTGCCCACCCAGCGTAAGTTCAAATGTTCCGGGAACATGTTTAACAATGATGTTTTCTTCTTTGGCTCCGTGCCTGATAAGTGTGTCAACTGCCCCTTTGGCCAATGCTCCTGTGATGTCGTAATTCCACTCGGCTACTACAATGCCAAATTTCATTTCTTCGGCCGAAGGAACCGAATTCAAATCGTATGCCGATAAATCTTTAGTTGCCATAATTTCCTGTTTTGAAATGCAAGATAAACAAAAACGGGCTGACCTTAAAGGCGCCCGTTTGTATTTTTATCAATGTGCTTTTATTGTTTTAAACGAGCAATGCTCTTTTCAACATTAACAGTTTCGGTTCCGCTTGGGTATTCCTTCATGATTTTTTCATAGGTTGCCAAAGCTTTCTGGGTATCACCACTGGCCTCGTAGGCAAGCGCTAATTTATTCATAATGGCCGGAGAAGTGAAATCATTCTCATTTTTCTTCAGTGCCGATTGATAAGCTGATATGGCTTTTGAATATTGTTCCATTTCAACATAGGCATCCCCTTTGGCCGATTCGGTCATTGGTGCAAGTAGCATATCGTCGGTATCGAACTGATTCAGATAATCGATGGCAGTTTCATACTCGCCAAGATGCAGGTAAGCAATTCCTGTATAGTAACGCGACAGATTCGCAGCATCGGTGCCTCCGTAATTATCGATGATGTCGAGGAATCCAAGTGTTACACCATCGCCATTGATGGCCACGGCAAACGAATCGGTACTAAAATAATTTTGAGCAGCATACATTTGCTCCTGCGCTTCGAGGTTACGCGGAGCAACATAATACTTTTGATATCCGATTACTCCTAAAATTACTACGATTAAACCGCCAATCACATAAAGTACAAGGTTCAGGTGATTTTCGAGAAATTGTTCAGTTTTGGTCAACGCTTCTTCAACGTCTTTCAATCCATCTTCCTGATGATGCTTATTTTTTACCATGGTTAAAATCTGTTTTTTCAATTGCCCACAAAAATAATTTTTTTTGGTTTAAACCACTCATTTTGCCTGATAAATTTATCAAATAGCTGTAATGGCAATGAATACAGTAATTTAAGAAAGTGAAGTGAACATTCGTCTTAAAATTGCATCGAGAATGAAAGCCCGGCACTGCTTGTAAAGGAGTCGATCCATGGACTAACTATTAGCTGATATTGTTGGTGATGAATAGCATACATTACCCAATCGAAGGCCATAAGAAAAGCTCCCTGAAGGATGATTGCATTGCCGTAACCCGTCAGGCGATCGGCATGAAGTGCTTTGTTTCGGGCTATTTCCCTTAAAAGAAAACCGGTCATGATATAGGCTGCGTCGAGCCCTGCATTGAACAAATAGGCTTTTTGATAGCCATGAAGGGTGCTGAGCAGCTCACCTGCATTTGCAGCATCGCTTCCGCCAAAATATCCTGCTGCCGCAATGCCTAAATTGATCGTATTCCAGGCTGCTGTCATCTGCCAGAAATATTTTGACTTGCCCTGCATATTCAATGAAAGTACAGTACCTGCCAGCAAATTGGCTGCTCCCCAGCTTCCTAATACCAGCATGCCTTTTTTGTTCAGTTCGGAGAAATGTACATCGATTGAACTGAAGGTTTGATGTGCCTGTACCTGTGCGCTGACCGCAAACACGGTAAAAAGAAACAGAACCAGTAATAAGTGCTTTTTCAACATGCTAAAGAAACATTCCAATTGCTGTAGCTGTTCACTACTTTTGAAATTAAAGCTTAGCGAATTGTGATAATTTTAGCAATTTTGTCGGAAATTGAATTTTATGTATCTGAAATCACTTTCACTTCTCGATTATAAAAACATTGAACAGGCAGAGATCAATTTCAACCCCAGGCTCAATTGCTTTTTGGGTGACAATGGTGCAGGTAAAACCAACCTGCTCGATGCCATTTATTATCTCTCTTTTTGCAAAAGCTTTTTTAATGCGATGGATGTACAAAACATCAGGCACGAATGTGAAATGTTTATGGTGCAGGGGCGCTATTCGCGCGACGAGGACGAGGAGCTGATTTCAGCCGGATTTAAGCTGGGATATAAAAAACAGTTTAAGCGTAATCATAAGGTTTACAAGCGTCTGAGCGATCATATCGGCTTGTTTCCACTGGTAATGATTTCCCCTTCGGATAGTAATCTGATAAGCGGGAGCAGTGAAGAACGAAGAAAGTTTATGGATGGTGTTATTTCGCAGTTCGACCGTGCTTTTCTCGATGCACTGATGCGATACAACCGCACTTTATTACAACGTAACAACCTACTGAAACAGTTTGCCGAGCGTAAGCGTTTCGATGCAGATACCTTGTCGATTTACGACGAGCAGCTGGTTGAATACGGAAGTTATATCTATGAAAAGCGAAGCACTTTCATCAACGAAATCATTCCGGTTTTTCAACATTTTTATGAATATGTTTCAGGTGGAAAGGAAAAAGTGGCACTTACCTATCAATCATCTTTGCGTGAAGGCAATTTTCTGGAGCAGATTAGAAGTCAGCATCAGCGCGACCGCATGTTACAGCATACCAGTGTAGGCATTCATCGCGATGATCTTCAGCTCGATTTGGGAGCCCATCCGATAAGAAAACTGGGGTCGCAGGGGCAAACGAAAACCTATCTGCTGGCCTTGAAATTTGCCCAGTTTGAATACCTCAAAAATGCGAGCGGGATCAAACCCATTCTCTTGCTTGACGATATTTTTGATAAGCTGGATGCCGGAAGGGTAGGGCAAATTATCAGGCTGGTATCTGAAGAACAGTTTGGACAGATATTTATTACCGATACCAACCGTGAGCATCTCGAAGGAATACTCAATAAAATGGATACTTCAAACAGTATTTTTAAAATAGAACAGGGAAAAGTTGTCAACCGATGAGAAGAAAAGAAACCCAGAATATCAGCGACATCCTAAAACAGGTAGTGAAGGAATCGAGTTATGAAAAGAAACTACGTGAAACCAAATTAATTGCAAACTGGGAAAAAGTGCTGGGAAAAGGAATTGCACAATCGACCTCCAGAATTTACATTCTGAACAAAACCCTGTTTGTACACATCAGCTCTCCCGTTGTTCGCCATGAATTGTTTATGATGCGAACCCGCATACAGGAAGCACTTAACGAAAGTGTTGGATCAAAAATAATTGAGAATATTATATTCAGGTAAGCTTTATGACAACTCGTTTATTTTTTTCGGCTTTGTTTGTTTTCAATTTCCTTTCATTGGCACTTTTGGGCGGACAGCGAAGCAACAATTTAAAGGTTTTTGATTGGACCCTGGCTGGTCAGTTGCTATCACACGGCGAAGAGAAAAATAACTCAGCCGAACCCTTGTTGTTCTCAGAGGCGATCGTAAAAGGCAGGGTGCTTCAGGTCAGAATCGATGTTTCGGATGAGAATTTTGCAGCTGCAGTGCTGAATTTGTATTTCGAACCTGGTTTCTTTGCGGTGTATGTTAATGATGAATTGATTGAAAGTGAATTAAATGGAGATAACTTTCATGCAGATATTAGCCGTTTTGCTGACGCTGGTACCATCCTCTTGCAATTGCAGGTAAAAAAGGAGCTTGATGCTTCAATGCTGAAGCGTTGGCTTACGCGATGGTCGGTCGATTTCCATACCGACGTGGTACTATGCCATGCAGTGCTGAGCGATGATTCTTTTTTGGGAGGCAAAATGCTGGAGCTTGTGGTTAAAAATTATGCAGCAACCGATGTCGACGGGAAGGTATATGCCCGGATCTACGATGCCGGGAGCTGGGAATTAATTGCCGAAAATAACAATTGTGCATTTTCTCGATCGGGAATCGACGCAAGCATCGAGATTAGCTTTCCCGAATTCCCGGAAAATTATTTAGGAAAGTTGGTTTTTGCCGAAATAGTAATGGTTGATAAAGACAAAAACGAAGAAGTAATCGATCAGCTCGATTTACCCCTTCGTTTCTGAATTTTATAGCTAACCGGGTTTAAAATTTGAAATTGAGCCCGATCCCCAAAAGTTCTTTAAACTGAATTTTTGCTGTATCGTCTACCGGATCTTTGATGTCTTCATCATAAATCAAGCGGGTATTGATTTGTGCACTCAGGTAATCATTAATTTTCATATTGATCCCTAATTTCCAGTCAACATCGATGTTTTGAGGCTCATCGAGGTAATTGGAAAAAAGCCCCAGTTCGGTGGCAAGGTCAACATTTTTAACAATCGGGGTTTTCAGGGTAGCCAGCATAGTGGCACCCAGCTCCATGCGTGTAGTTGCATCGGCTGTTTCGAGGCCATAATTGGTCGCGTCGATCTCATCGTCGGTAACAATCGTCATTTTGCCCGATAAAGGAGAAAGCATCAGCTTGAAAAATTCAACTGGCTGATATTCCATACCTGCTGTAAGCGAGAGGTAGGCCGGGGATAGAAAGTTAGAAGTTTTTACCGTGTTGGTGGCATCGCTGTAACCTGGTGCAAACTGCGATTTAAAAGAAAATCCCAGATTGTAGCTCCAAAAACCGGAAGCCTTCAATCCGACATTCGATGCAAAATCGATCAGGTCTTCACTCTTTTGTATTTCTAATCCTTCCACCTTTGAGAGACCGTATCCCACATCCATCAGATTTTCCCATTTTACCCCCGATTTTTCATAGCGGGCAAAATATTTGAATTTACTCACTCCGGCCACCGAATTTTGTCCTCCGGCCGACCAGTTGGTAAACGAAACCTGGGTGAAATTCAAGGTGAAATCACCTCCGTTTTTCCAGTAGGTGGTGTCGCTCACTGTCTGTCCGAAGCCAGAATTAAATGCGAGCAACAAAATGAGTAGTAAGCCTAAGTGCTTCACTGTTTTCATGCTAAAGTTATTTTTTATGAATGATTTTTTTCTTCTGCATAAATGACCAGTATTTACTTCTATAGCAGAAAATACTGGTCATTATCGTTCTAAATTATCTGAATCAAATATTTATGCGTCTTTCTTTAAATGCACATCCATTTGCGGAAAAGGAATATTGATGCCTTTAAGGTTGAACGTTTTGAAAACTTTTTCATTCATGTCGAAGAAAACGCTCCAGTAATTGGGTGCATCGACCCACACACGTACTACAATGTTTACCGAACTGTCGGCCATTTCCTTTAAAGCCACAAAAGGTGCAGGAGTTTTCAAAATAAGTTCGTTGGCTTCGATCAGCTCCATTAATGTTGCTTTGGCCGTATCGTAATCCTGCTCATAGCCAATACCGAAAACAAAGTCGACTCTTCGTTGTGCTTCTTTTGAATAGTTGACAATCGATTCGGAATAGATTTTTCCGTTTGGAATAATGATGGTAACATTATCGGGAGTATTTAAAATTGTATTGAAAAGTTGAATCTCCTTTACGGTTCCTGCATGCCCCAGTGCCTGAATGTAATCGCCTACTTTAAAAGGATGAAAAGTAAGCACCATTACACCTCCGGCAAAATTTTGTAAAGTCCCCGAAAGTGCCATGCCCACAGCCAAACCTGCAGCACCCAGAATAGCAATAAACGAAGTCATTTGAATGCCAATCATGGTCATGATACTGATCACAAGCAAAACCTTGAGCAACATCGATACGAACGACTTGATAAAGCTGGTAAGTGATGGATCGGAAATTTTTTTCTCTACAGCTGAATTAACTCCTCTCACGATGAATTTAATCACCCATAAACCAACAATTAATACCACAATTGCTCCCAAAACCTTCATTCCATACAGGCTAAGGTATTCTTTAAGCAAATTGATAACGTTTTCAAATTTTTCTGTTTCCATAATATTAAGAATTGAAATTTTACAAAAGTTACAATAATATTTCAGAAAAAACAGCGAAAAGTAGTTGCTGTAGGTAATGTCTGAATAAAAAATTTCAAGAAGTAAGGTATAATGATTTGATTGTAAACCTTTGTCAGGAGAAGAAATTATGTAAAAAAAAAGGATAGATCTGACATCCATCCTTTTCGAACCTAACTAAACTAACCAATAAAAACTAACCAAATCTAAACTTATAAGAACAGTGCAAAAATAAAGCAAAAGAGCCATAGGTCTGTTAATTGGATGTTAATTTTTATGTTGAAGAACATGTTTCTGCATTTGTGCTATTTCTTTTTAAATGCTGCAGCCACCCATTTATTTCCGCTTTTGTGTTCAATGTAAGTGAGTTGTGACGAAGCGGCTGCTTTTTTTATGTCTTCCAGATCGCTTTCATAAAAACCACTCATGAATAGTAATCCATTGGTTTTAAGCACAGCACTGTATTGCTCAACATCGCTTATCAAAATGTTTTTGTGAATATTGGCAAAAATCATATCGAACTGTTCCTGTCCGAGTAAAGCAGCATCTCCCTGAAATGCATCAATGTTGTTACATTGATTCAAGACTGCATTCTCGACTGTACTCTGCCATGCCCATTCATCAATGTCGATGGCTGTAATCTTTTGCGCTCCGCGCATTGAGGCCAGCATGGCCAGGATGCCTGTACCACATCCCATGTCGAGAATGTTATGTCCTTTCATTTCGTTGTCCAGAATGAATTCCATCATCAGTGCAGTGGTTTCATGGTTACCTGTTCCAAAAGCCATTTTGGGTTCAATGATGATTTCAAATTCTGCTTCAGGATAATCGTTATGAAATGGCGCCCGAACAAGGCAACGGTTGGCAACCAGTAAGGGTTTGAAATAATTGGTTTCCCATACTTCATTCCAATTACGATCTTTAATTACTTCCTCTGTATAGGAAAACGAAAACAGAGGAAGCATATCGATTCCCAGCAACAGCTCCTCCTTAAACTGCTTGTGGGGAATGTAAGCTTCAATTGTTGTTTCGTTCTCAACAAAGCTTTCAAATCCTGCTTCTCCCATTTGAGCAATCATCAGATCTCTGAAATCCTGATTGTCAGGCTTTATTTCAATAATAACTTTTTGATAGTCCATTTTTATTAATTCTTTGCCCAAAGAAATGGTTTTTCCTACTATTAGCGACTACAATTGGTAGAATTTTGTTCATTTAACAGTGGATTATGATTTCAACTTATGACTTTTCCCCATGTTTCAAGCATTACTGACAAAATCAAAACGCAATCTTTTATTTAGAATTATCTTTAGAATTGTTTCTCAAACTTGTCATTTACATAATTATATGTACTTCTATTTTGCCATGTTTCAGTAACTTCCTCTAAATAAGGATAAAAAAGTCTTTAAATAGGGCACTTTAAATAACTATTTCAAAATGCTTTTATGTTGAAGGGAAACAATCTATTTGTATTTCTGTCCTATCAATACGATAGGATTAGCTGTATGAAAACAAATTGGATGAGTTTAGGGAAAAAAGGATGGATGGTATTCGTACTATTCTTGTTTGTAAATGTGCTCAATGCACAGGAAACTTTTGTATTGGTTCCGTCAAAAAGCGAATTGACCGTAAAGGGAACTTCAAGTCTGCACGACTGGCACATGGCTGCGGGGCTGTTTAGTGGCAGCTTCGAGGGCGGATTAAATACCAATGCAGATCTGGAGATCAACAATGTATCAATTGAATGCAAGGCCGCGTCCATTAAAAGTGATAATTCTATAATGGATGATAAAGCCCACGATGCATTGAAGGTCAAAAAACATGAGAAGATCAGTTTTACAAGTAAGCAACCTTTGGCTGTGATTGTAAACGGGGGAACCCTCAATAGTAAAGTAGGCGGAGCACTTAGCATTGCCGGACAAGCACAGAACATCAGTATCCCTTTTAAAGGAGAAGTTGATACGGAAGGAAATGTGAAAGTAAAAGGAACGCTGGTACTGAAGATGTCCGATTTTAATATGAAGGCACCAACCGCTTTGATGGGGACCATTAAAACAGGAGATGAAGTTGTGGTGGATTACACCTTTTACTTCCAAAAGAAATAGTAATTAATAACAGCTTAAACAAATAATTAATAAAACGTTTTCGAAATGAAGAAGTTAGTATTGTTAGTGCTTGTGGGATTTATTGGGTTAAACACTTTTGCTCAATTTGAAAGTCCAAAATTAGATAAGGCTGATTTTGAAAAAGTCAATGCCAGGGTTGGAGCCGATTTTGCGCTTCAGCTTCAGGCCATCGATCATGAAGCCGATGTGGAACTGATCGATCTGAAAAACAATTTCAATCTGCCAACAGCCAACTTCAGCATTACCACCGATTTGGCACCGGGAATGCAGTTGTACATGAATACCTATCTTTCGTCGCGTCACCACAACGAAGCATGGGTTGAAGGTGGTTACCTGACCATCGATAATTTGCCGTTTTTGCCGGCTGCCGATGGAATTATGGAATACCTGACTGTAAAAGCTGGGGTAATGATGCCCAACTATGGTGATGCTCATTTTTTCCGCAGTACCAATGCCAATGTAGTAAACAATCCTTTTGTCGGTAACTGGATCATGGATGCCTATACCACCAATCCTGGCATGGAAGTAATGTTCCGTCATAATGGTATTCTGGCCATGGTAGGTACCAACAATGGTAAAATGAACTACGGTCGTGGTGGAAACCTTGCCGAGGATTTGGTTTTTAACTGGAAAGCCGGTTACGATACGCAACTCAACGAACAGTTGCGTGTACGTGCCACGGTTTCGGGATACCATGTTGGCGAAGGACACAGCGGATCGTACCTGTGGGACGGTGACCGTGCCGGTGCCCGCTACTACAGTGTGATGCAAACAGCCGACGCTGAAGGTGATAACTTCCGTTCAGGTCGCTGGAGCCCGGGTAGTGGTCATTCACAAATGAGCAGTTTTATGGCCAACCTTTTTGTTCAGTTTTATGGATTGGAAGTATTTGGTATTTATGAAACCATGACCGGAGTATTGCGTGGTAATGATCAGAAATTTACCCAGACTGCAGTACAGGCCATTTACAATATCGGCGACTTTTATGTTGGAACCCGTTTGAACAATGTTGATAACAACGATGGTTCAACTGTAAGCCGCACCAACTTTGGCGGTGGCTGGAGAATGGTTGACAATGTATTGGTTAAACTTGATTATGTGAACCAAAAATACGAAGGTCCTGCTCATGGAGCCATCGATGGTGGCAAGTTCAGCGGACTGGTATTGGAAGCTGCAATTTCTTTCTAACAATAGATCATTTTTGAGTAAAAAGGTACCGCCCGGTTCCGGGTGGTACCTTTTAATAAAAACATTCCGATGATCCGTGTACTGTTATCCATATTGGTTTTCCTCATTACTACGCTGTATGTTTCAGGACAAGACCGGCAAATAGCGCTTGACCAACTTGTAATTTCGGGTAGCAGCAACATCAATAGTTTTAAACTCACGTTTAATAATAACACCCCTTCAGCCCGAACCTATCAGGCTGCTCCTTCAGGTGATTTGCTTCATTTTAAAATTCCTGTGAGTGAAATTGAAGCAGGAAATCAAATGATGATTGCCGATTTCAGGCACATGGTGAATGCCCAACATTTTCCTTTTATATCTTTAACCGTAAACCGTAAACAGTTTGAATCGATTGTTGATAATAATGGAACAGGCGTATTAAATGTAATAGTGAATATTGCAGGAACTTCAAAAAGTTACCGGATACCATTTTACAAAGGTTGTCTCGACGAGCAGGATAATTTCATTACCGGCAGTGCCAGCATGTCGTTATCCGATTTTGAAATCAAACCATTAAAAAAATTTTTTAATTTGATCAGGTTGGATGATACAGTTTTTATTAATTTTAGGATCAACTTTAAACAATCATGAACCAGGCAAAAATCAACTGTTTTGAAATTCAGCACGAAAACCAGATACGGTATACGTACCATGCTTGAAATTGCTGCCGATCAGTCGGATAAAGGTGTTTTTCAGAAAGACATCGCTGCAAACCAGGAAATATCAGTTAAATACCTCGATCACATTATTCATGCACTGAAAGCAGCCGGATTAATTACCACCCAAAGGGGAAAGAAAAGCGGCTATGTGCTTACCCGAAAACCTTCCGAAATTACTATGTTCGATATACACAATGCTTTTGAAAATGGCATCAGTGTAATCGATTGCGTGAACAACGACTTCATCTGTGAACGTCACGGAAAGTGCAATTCCCAACCTTTTTGGAAAGGTTTGAACAAAGTTGTGGCTGACTATTTCCATGCAACAAGTCTCGAAGACCTTCTTCAGGAGCGTCGCAGCACTCAACTGTAAGTTAGTGTAATCTTAGTTGGATGGTTTTTTCCAGGCTGGTTACAAACAGCTCGATGTAGGCTTCGAGTTTTTCCTGCGAAATAATCGGAACTTCCTTTAAAACACCAATGTAGGCATCTTTTTCGAACTGATATTTTTTTGCCTGCTCTACAAAAAAGTGCTTGTCAACAGGGTCATGCTGATAAAAAAACTGCCCGAATATTAAACATCCCAGTATTTTGCCTTCAAATAGCAGGGGATAGGCAAGATCCCACAGCCCGTTTTTACATTTATAGCTGATTGGCCCTTCGGCACTCAAATGTTTCTTAAAATGTGTCAGTGTTTCACTACATGCCTGATGGGCTTCGGGATGCTGTTTATGAAAACGGCTGCATATTTTCTGCCAGCCACTGTTGGCAATCAAATTAAAACTGGCATCAAAGCAACTTACGCCCAGCCCCGTGGCTTGATTGAAAACTGCTGAAAGCTCTTCAAAGTCATTTAAATCAATCAGCTTACTAATTTCTTCCGATGATTCTGTTGAGTTTGAAAGTGGAGTGTGTTTAAAACGAGCCATCGAACGCTCAAGTTGTTTCGACCTGTTTTGAAAAGTCTGATCACTTTCATTTTCATTTTTCATGCTTATGTTTTTTTAGCTTAAATACCACTTTGATTAGCTATTTGGAAGCATTGAAATGGGCTGTGCACAAATAGCAGCAAATAGTATTTTCAGTTAGATTAACTAAAAAAACAAGTTAAAGCACGAAATGTTGAATGAAATTTACGACCTGTTCAATCGCCTTCAGGAAGCAACACCATCCTGTTATAATATTTATTGAATGCCTGCAATCAAAAGTGAGAGCAGAATCAAACCAAAAATGATACTGAAAGTTCCGGCTTCAAAACCACGCAACACAATGTAAGTGGTATAAAAATTCTCTTTTTTCTTCATCTTCTAAATCTGATCGGTATTTCCTTTTTCTAAACTAAACCGCTACAAATTTATGGCAGATGAACAATAATCAGGTGAATAAATTGGCTGAAAAGGGGGGATAAAATACCATGAAACGTTTTTTAACATTTCATGTTTATTGAAGTTAATTAATTGGCATTGAAAATATTAAGAGTTGAATAGGAGAGGAGTCTTACTTCCTCTCACCTTATAGTTGGTCAAGCTCTTCCTGAAGTTCAATCAAGGCAGCATCGCATTGTTCATCGAACATTTTGATGTATTCCGGATAGGTTTCAACTTCTTTTTCTTCTTCGGTAAGCAACTGAAGTTTCTTGAGATTTTTCCCCAATTCTTCCATTCCAACAATCAACACCGATGATTTGGCTTTATGTGCTTCTTTTCCCAGTTCAGCCCAATTGCCATCATTCAAATGCTTATGCAAATTCTCTTTAAATTCATCGACCTGAGCAACAAACATTTCCACCATTTCTCTGACAATGCTGCTTTCGCCACCAGTAATTTCTTTTAAGTAAGTAAGATCTGTATACGCCATGGTTGTGTAAGTTTGAACATAACTGCACAATAATAGCAAAAATCGGTTTTAACTCCTAAACTTTATTGCTGCCATTTAGATATTTCGCGCCCATGATATTTTTCATAATCCTGTCGTTGCTTAAAAGATAAATTTGTCATTGATTTGTATCAGCATAATAAATTTTTATTCCAGGGTGTATCTGTTTTGATTATTAGCAGGGATAAGCAGAAGAATTGAAACAGCTTATCGCCCTGATGCAAAAATGTTCAGAAGCTTAAATTAAGAACGATGAAGGAAACGCCATTTACCAGCCTGCACATTGCCCTCGGGGCAAAAATGCTACCATTTGCAGGATTCAACATGCCTGTAGAATATTCGGGGATTAAAGATGAACATCTCACAGTTCGGAACGCAGCCGGGGTATTTGATGTTTCTCACATGGGTGAAATATGGGTTAAAGGGCCTCAGGCTTTGTATTTTCTTCAAAAAGTAACTTCGAACGATGTGGCCCGTTTGGTGCCCGGAAAGGCGCAGTATTCCTGCTTTCCTAACGAAACCGGGGGTATTGTCGACGATTTGCTGGTATATTGTTTCGATCGTGAAAAATACCTGCTGGTGGTCAATGCATCGAATATTGAAAAGGATTTTTCTTGGCTCGAAGCACACAACTCCGAAGGGGCCGTGTTGGAAAATGTGTCTGACCAGCTGGCACAATTGGCCATACAGGGGCCCGAGGCTACTGCCATCCTGCAGAAGCTTACCGATGTCAATCTTTCCGAAATCGCTTATTATTCTTTTACAACAGGAGTTTTTGCGGGCGTTGATGAAGTAATTATCTCGGCAACCGGATATACCGGTGCCGGTGGATTTGAGCTCTACTTTGCCAACGAATACGGTGAAAAAATATGGAAGGCAATTTTTGAAGCTGGTAAGGACAAAGGCATAAAACCGATTGGACTTGGAGCCAGGGATACCCTGAGGCTTGAAAAAGGTTTTTGTTTGTATGGCAACGACATTGATGACACTACTTCGCCCATTGAAGCCGGTTTGGGCTGGATTACCAAACTGAATGACGAAAAAGAATTTATTGGCAAAGAACTTATTTTGCAATTGAAAGCCGACGGGCTCAAAAAAAGGCTCCGTGGTTTTAAAATGATCGATCGTGGCATTCCGCGTCACGGGTACGAAATTTTCGATGCTAACGACAATAAAATTGGACAGGTGAGCTCAGGCACCATGTCTCCCAGTCTGGGCATTGGCATTGGTATGGGCTACATCGAAACGGCCCATGCCGCCCTTGGAACTGATATCTATATCAAAGTGCGTAACAAGCTTTTAAAAGCCGAAGTGGTAAAATTACCCTTCCTATAATATTTTTCAATTCAACTTTACTAATTCAATTACCTGGTCCCGCTTTTGGCGGGACCTTTTTTTTGATCGCATGAACCAAACATCCATGGTGAAATCAAGCGACAGAAGATGCAGTTTTTGACAATCATGGTCGCAATCAGCTTATTTATTGAAGATTTGGCATCAAGAGTGATCGACTTTAGAACTACGTTAAATATCTAACTTTGTTTTTGATCGGATGATAAATGTCATCATTTAATTTTATCTTTACGGCCTTAAAATGACAGAAACATGGATACATCTTCAAGCCTCCCGTTATTATGGCATCCTGTTCAAATGGGATGGTTTACCTCATGCTATCGCTCATGCCCCTGTTATGCGGGCTAATTAGTTTTAAATGTTGATGTTGGTCATGAATCGTGACCAGCTGTTCCCAAAGAATTCCTGATGTAACACGAAAAACAAGAATTAACTACTGAAAATCAGTTGATTAATAAAAATAAATTAAATTGAAAAATTCTTTGATAAGGTTGATTTTTCTCAGTTGTCTGTCAACTGTCCACCATTAACTTGTCAAAGGAAATTTCAGGTAAAAAATGAATTTCTAACCATCAAAAGCAGGTTGATAAAGCAAAGTTGTACTAACCGCGAATAAAAACCGGACTGGCAACTGAGTTTTCCATTAAACGGAACATGATGCATGCTTTTGAAATAATAAATTATTGACGAATGAAAAAGCACAATTTTTACGCCGGACCATCGATTTTGTCTGAGTTTACCAAAGAAGAAACAGCCAAGGCTGTAATGAACTTTGCAGATACAGGCTTGTCGGTGATGGAAGTTTCGCATCGTAGCAAAGAGTTTCAGGCCGTATTGGATGAAGCCGTTGCTTTGGTAAAAGAATTACTTGAAGTTCCCGATGATTTTGAGGTACTTTTCCTCCAGGGAGGAGCCAGCATGCAGTTTTGCATGGTACCTTTTAACCTGCTTAATAAAAAAGCAGCTTACCTGAATACTGGTGTTTGGGCAAAAAAAGCCATTAAGGAAGCCAAATTCTTTGGCGAAGTGGTCGAAGTTGCTTCTTCGGCCGATACCAATTTTAACTACATTCCGAAGCAATATGAAGTTCCGGCCGATGCCGAATACCTTCACTATACTTCGAACAATACCATTTTTGGAACCCAGTTTGAAGCCGACCCGGAGGTCAATGTTCCGCTGATAGCTGATATGTCGTCCGATATCTTCAGTCGCCCCATCGATTTCTCGAAATACAACCTGATTTATGCAGGAGCACAGAAAAATCTGGCGCCCGCTGGTGTTGCACTGGTTATTGTGCGCAAAAGTGTGCTGGGTAAAGTGGAACGTCCGATACCGACTATGCTCGACTATAACACCCATATCGAAGGTGGGTCGATGTTTAACACGCCACCATGCCTGGTAATATATGCCGCACTTCAAACACTGAAGTGGTACAAACAACGGGGTGGTATTGTTGCCATGCAAAAAGATAATATTGAAAAAGCAAAAATATTGTACGACGAACTGGATCGCAATCCGCTTTTCAAACCGGTAGTACCCGATCCTGCCGATCGCTCGGTGATGAATATCTGCTTTGTGATGAGCGAAGGAAACGAAGCATTGCAGGATGAATTTCTGGCCTTTGCCGGCAGCAAGGGAATTCTGGGAATCAAAGGTCACCGCTCAGTAGGAGGTTTCAGGGCTTCAACCTACAATGCCCTGCCAAAGGAAAGCGTACAGGTGCTCGTCGATGCGATGAAGGAATTCGAATCGAAACATTAACGAACAGGAAATGCAGGATTCGAAAATTCTGCATTTTCTTTTAAAATCTTGTATGATGACCAAAGTATTAATTGCAACTGAAAAACCTTTTGCCGAAAAAGCCATCAACCAAATCACCAATGTGATTGACCGGGCCGGATTTGAATGTGATACGCTTGAGCGCTATCAATCCAAAACCGAATTGCTTGAGGCCGTAAAAACAGCCACTGCTTTAATTGTTCGGAGCGACATCATCGATCAGGAAGTGATGAATGCAGCTCCTGAATTGAAAATAGTGGTAAGGGCTGGTGCAGGCTACGATAATGTCGACCTGAAAGCCGCTTCTGAAAAAGGAATTGTTGTGATGAATACACCGGGTCAGAATTCAAATGCAGTGGCAGAACTGGCCATTGGACTTGCCTTGTATGGTATAAGGAATATGTTTTCGGGTACTTCGGGCGGCGAACTCAGAGGGCGTACCCTAGGTTTGCATGGCTACGGCTATGTTGCACGCAATGTGCATCGTATTGCCCGCGGACTGGGTATGAATTGTGTGGTATTTACCCGCTTTAGCAAAGGACAGGCAGTTTCCGACGGACTTCAGGTAACCGATTCACTGGAAGAATTGTATGCCATGTCCGACGTGGTTTCAATTCATGTACCTGCCCGTGGAGAACATCTCCGCTCGGTAAGCTACGAGGTGTTGCAACATTTACGCCCCGGTGCCTTGCTGATTAACACCGCACGAAAAGAGGTGATCAATGAAGAGGATTTGATTAATTTTCTTCGTTTTCGCCCCGATGTTAAATACCTTGCCGACATTGCTCCCGACCGCGTCGAAGAGTTCGAAAATACCCTGAAAGGACGTTTCTTCTTCACTCCTAAAAAAATGGGGGCGCAAACTGGAGAGGCCAATCTTCATGCAGGACTCGCTGCTGCAGAACAAATTGTAAATTTTTTCACCAAAGGTGATACCACTTATCAAGTAAACAAATAATGGCTGTAATAAAACCATTCAAAGGGTTAAGGCCCCCTAAGGAAATAGCTGCCCGTGTGGCATCGAGGCCTTACGATGTATTAAACTCAGACGAAGCACGTGCCGAGGCTGATGGAAATCCCATGTCCCTCCTCCGGATCATAAAGCCTGAAATTGAATTTGAGCCAGGAACAGATGAACATTCCAACGAGGTGTATCAGATGGCCGTCACAAATTTCAAGCGTTTTCAGGATGAAGGCTGGTTGCAAAACGATCAAAAGGATTGTTACTACATTTATGCACAAACCATGAACGGACGCACTCAGTACGGGCTGGTGGCCGCAGCATCGGTCGATGATTACCTGAACGGTGTAATAAAAAAGCATGAATTAACCCGGCCCGACAAGGAAGAAGACCGAATGAAACACGTACGCAATACCAATGCCAACGTCGAACCGGTTTTTTTCGCCTATCCGGCTCACGAGGAAATCGATCGGCTGGTGGCTAAAATTGTGGATGAGAAAGCACCTGAATATGATTTCATTTCCGACGATGGCTTTGGACATCACTTCTGGGTGATCGACCAGGAAGAGGTGATCGAACGCATCACAAACATCTTCAGGAATGATATTCCGGCTACCTATGTAGCCGACGGACATCATCGTACTGCAGCCGCAGCACTGGTTGGAGCCGAAAAACGCAAGCAGCATCCCGATTATACCGGCGATGAGGAGTTTAATTACTTTTTGGCCGTGCATTTTCCCGACAATCAGTTGCAGATCATCGATTACAACCGCGTAGTGAAAGATCTGAACGGATTAAGCCCCGATGAATTACTGGTAAAACTGAAGGATGATTTTGAGCTCAGCAAGGTGGGACCAACCATTTATAAGCCGGAGAAACTCCATGAATTCAGTATGTATCTCGGAGGAAACTGGTATCAGCTCACAGCCAAAGCCGGTCGTTACAACGACAACGATCCGATTGGGGTGCTCGATGTAACCATTTTGTCAAATCTGGTTCTCGATAAAATTCTGGGAATTAAAGATTTACGCACCGACAAGCGTATCGATTTTGTTGGCGGAATACGTGGACTGGGCGAACTGAGCCGACGGGTTGACAAGGGGGAAATGGCCGTTGCCTTTGCGCTTTATCCCGTTTCGATGAAACAACTCATCGATATTGCCGACACCGGCAACATCATGCCTCCTAAAACAACATGGTTTGAACCTAAACTCCGATCGGGACTTGTTATTCATCAGCTCGACTGAGATCAAACAAGATCGGTTTGAGTTAAAATTTCTAATAAAGAGGGTATTTGCCGGACTGGTGAATACCCTCTTTGTTTTCTATTTGAATAGAAGTGCGTTTGATAATCTGTTTTAACAAATCATTCTAAATTATAGCAGGCGTGCTTTTTCAGTAAAAGTGCTCTGTGTATTTGTATCGATTTTTTTAGATTTGTAGCTCAAGCCAATCACTATGTCGATAGCAGAAAATCTTTTAAAAATAAAAGCAGAAATTCCTGAAAATGTAAAGCTGGTTGCCGTTTCAAAAACCAAACCGAACGAAGCAATTCTGCAGGCTTATGAACAGGGACAGCGAATTTTTGGGGAAAATAAGGTACAGGAATTGTGCCGGAAATACGAAGAACTGCCTGATGATATTCAATGGCATTTCATTGGGCATTTGCAAAGCAACAAGGTAAAATATCTTGCTCCCTTTGTTCATTTAATTCATGCGGTGGATAGCCTGAAGCTTTTGAAAACAATTAATAAGGAGGCTGAAAAAAACAAAAGAACCATCGATTGCTTATTGCAGTTTCATATTGCCGACGAAGAAAGCAAGTTCGGTTTTACTCCCGGTAAAGTGAAAGACCTGCTTGAATCGGATGAGTTTGACCAACTGAAAAATGTTCGGATTGTTGGCGTGATGGGCATGGCGACCTACACCGACGATATGGAACAAATCAGACAGGAATTTAAAGCCCTGCATGCTGTCTTTCAACAATTGAAACAGGATTATTTCCACGATAATGAGTCGTTTTGTGAACGCTCGATGGGCATGAGCAACGATTTTAAAATCGCAGTGGAAGAGGGAAGTACCATGGTTCGCATTGGAAGTACTATATTTGGGGAAAGAGCACAACATTAACATTTGAAATAACAACTGAACTATGATAGATTTGAAAACCACCTACATGGGTCTGAACTTAAAAAGCCCTGTTATTGCAGGAAGTTCGGGCATTACCAATTCAGTAAAGCAAATTAAGCAGCTTGAAGAAGCCGGCGTGGGAGCCGTAGTGTTAAAATCGTTGTTTGAAGAACAAATTCAACTCGAAATCAAGAACATGCTTTCATCAAGCGAGCAAAACAATACTTATCCCGAAGCTGGCGATTACATTCGTGCCTATACGCGAAGCAACACCCTGGGCAAGTATCTTGAATTTGTGAAGGAAGTCAAAGCAGCAGTTTCAATACCAATTATTGCCAGCATTAATTGTATGTCGGCTTCCGACTGGACCGATTTTGCTGCCGATATTGAAGCAGCAGGTGCCGATGGTCTTGAGCTGAATATTTATGAACTGCCGGTCGACCGCAGCATATCGGCCGATTCGTACGATAAAAAATACATCGATATTTTGCGAATGGTAAAACGGAAGGTGAAAATTCCGGTTAGTGTAAAGATTGGACCTAATTTCTCCAACCTTATTCGGGTGGTCGATCAGTTGCACGCCAATGGTGCAGCCGCTGTTGTACTTTTCAATAAATTTTACACGCCCGATTTCGATCTCGATCAACTTGAGTTCACCTCTTCTGAAGTATTAAGTACGCCGCACGACCTGTATGCAGGTTTGCGCTGGACCGGCATTGTAAAAGGTAAATTGCCGGTTGTGCAGCTGGCCGCTTCTACAGGAATCCACGACGGAGCAGGTGCAGTCAAGCAGTTGCTGGCCGGAGCACAGGTGGTTCAGCTTTGTTCGGCGTTTTATCTTCATGGTCCTGCCATCGTTGGTGAGATCCATCACTTTATCGATGCCTTTATGAAGCAATGGCGCTTTACTTCTGTTGATGAATTCAGAGCACGCATGAGCTACAAAAACATTGGTTCGCCGGCAGTTTATGAGCGAGCCCAGTTTATGAAATATTTTTCGAACCACGACTAAAGCGCAAGCCAATGACCAGGGTATTGTTTATAGGCGGAAGCGGAATAATCAGTTCTGCATGCTCGCAACTGGCAGTTGATAAAGGCATTGAGCTTTATCATCTGAACAGGGGAAAGTCACAGGCAATCAGACCGGTTTCAGCAAAAGTGAAGCCAATCCGTGCCGATATCCGCAATGCCGGCGAAGTGAGCAAAGCCCTGGGCGATATGCAATTTGATACCGTGGTCGATTGGATTTCCTTTGTTCCCGAGCAGCTTGTGCATAATCTGAACCTGTTTCGAAACAAGGCGAAACAATATGTTTTCATCAGTTCGGCTTCGGCCTATCAAACGCCTCCTCAAAAGCTGCCGGTACAAGAAGATACACCGCTTGAGAATCCCTTCTGGCAATATTCGCGTGATAAAATTGCCTGCGAAACAATTTTACGGGAAAAGGCGGGAGAACATGGAATGAGTTTCACCATTGTCCGACCTTCGCATACCTACGATAAAACCTTGCTGCCTTTCGACGAAGGCTACACGGTAATCGACCGCATGTTAAAAGGAAAACCCGTTGTGGTGCCGGGCGACGGAACATCCATCTGGACGCTTACGCATCATCGTGATTTTGCAGTAGGACTGGTCGGATTGCTGAACCATCAAGGGGCAATGAACGAAGTGTTTCACATTACCTCGGATGAATGGCTGACCTGGAACCAGATTTACACCTTAGTGGGGAGGGCTTTTGGCGTTGAACCTAAACTGTTGCATTGCCCTTCTGAGCTGATTGTTCGTTATCTGCCACAACTCGGGGGGGGCCTATTGGGTGATAAGATGCACAGCATGATTTTCGATAATTCAAAAATTAAAGCACTTGTCCCTGAATTTAACTGTTGCATTCCCTTTTCGGAAGGTGTTAACGAAATAGCAGGATGGTATACCGGTGAAAAGGCAAATACTACTGTTGATATTCAAATGAATGCACGCTTTGATGAACTGGTAAATGCGATGCATGAGCTTAAACCTTAGACTGTTAAAATGAAACAATCCATCCATTTATTGTTTGTATTCAGCTTACTGTTTATACTGTTTTTCAGCTTTTTCCTGATGGGCTGTGATGAAAGCAGTATTTCATATTATGAGCTGGCAGCGGAGGATGTAAATCGTGTAAGCAGCGATTCGATGCTGATACTGGTCGATCGGCCCGGAAGTTCCGTTCATTTTAAAGGGAGCATTGATTTGATTGACGGAGCGTGTGAGGTTTTTCTGCAATCGCCGGTGGCCGACACCCTGTTTCAAAGCGATACCACTTATTTGGAAGCCGGCAGTACTTCTATGGCCGATACCCTGATCACCATCGATACCATACTGATTTATCGTATGGCTTATCAAGAAGTTTTTGAAGCCAGCAACAGTTTTTCAATTGATGAAAGTTTCGACAGATTGGAAGGAAACTGGAAACTGGGATGTCGTTTGTTTCGAAAGGAGGATGGAGTACTTCCTTTGGCCAGTTATCAGTTTCAGGTAAGTTACTCCAATTAAAAAGAAGTGATAAAAGGCTGTATATGAGTGGGCAGGAAGCGTATTGGCAACAATTTGATGAAGCATTTTTTAAGGATGGTTACAATTTGTGCGACCGCCACCTTTCGATGGGTTTCAACAAGGACAGCATCATGTCGGCGCAAAAGCAGCTGTATAAAGTGGTGGATGAACTGATTGACTCTTTCTTAAAACGCACGGCAGCAGAGCAACAGCCCACTGAATGTCGTAAAGGTTGTGCCTATTGCTGTCATCAAACGGTGCTGGCCTCAGGACATGAATTGCTTTATCTGGCTGAATTTTTAAAGAAAAAATTCCCTGGAAATGCACTTAAAACCATCGTTGACAGGGCAGCAACCAAAGCCGAAGTAAGCAGTAAACTAAAAATGTCGAAGCTGCTCAGGTACAAACAGGCTTGTCCCTTGCTTCATTCCAAAGGAAATTTTTGCATGGCGTATCAGGCCCGGCCAATGGCCTGCCGTATTTATCTTTCGCGCAATGTGCAAAGTTGTATCGACGACCTGAGCAGCCCCAATGACGATAAAATCTACCCGCAATTATTTGATATGCCCTTACGAGCCGGTCGTATGCTCAATGAAGGTTTTCAGGCCCGCCTCAGAAAAGGACGCATGGACGATCTTCGGGTATTCGAGAATACCATTGAATCGGGCTTGCTTAGCAGCCTGCTTCCCGATGCTTTTGAAAACTGGATCAAAGGTCGAAAGGTTTTTCAACGGCTTCCCAAATAGAATCTTCTTCCATGTATTGGATCACACCCCGATATATATCGCGGGCGAGTTTGTTAGGCGGCGATTGCAATCGAAGATCACCCTTAGGTGATTGAAAATCAGTGGAGCTAAATCGCCACCAGCGGCGCAGGATGTATGTAGTTCATTTCGCCAGCTGACGGAAACTCCTTACCAGGTGCTGTGCGCCGTTCAGGGGTCTATTTATTAACGGCTGGCGTTTATTGATTTAATAAAATTATCAGGGGTCATAACTCCAATTTCACTTGTTTTGAAATCTTTTATATTTCTGGTAATGATTACATCAATATTACTTGATTTTACAGCGGCAAAATTTTGTAATGCGTCTTCGAAGTCTTTGAATTTTGAATTAATGGCATTCAGAACTATTTCTTTATCCATTTGGAGTACATCAATAAAAGTCAATAGTTGACTTAGTTTCTCTATAACTTTTTCGTGCTTTGAAGACTGTCTAAGAAGATAGTACAGGTTACTGCAAATAACAGGAGTGATAAAACCTTTTAGCTTATTTGATTCACAAAAAGAAAGGATAATTTCAGAATTGTCTGAGAATGGTTTTCTATCAAAGAAGAAGTCCAGGATTACATCTGTGTCTATAAGAATATTTTTCATGATTATAGATATTTTTCAGATAGACGATCTGATAAGTCTTTTTTGTAATCATAGCTTTTAGGTGCTTTGAACGAACCTTTTAATGATTTTACAAGAGGTGAAATTTCATTTATATCTTGATCCACTTCCTGAGTAATTATTTTAAGATAATTCTCTATAATTCCAGATAAGCTTCGTCCATTTTGTTTCGCATATTTCTTTGCTCTTTGAATTATTCTTTCTTCTATTGTTAAAGTAAGTTTTGTATTCATGACACTTCTCTATTTTAATATTTTTACACGTGTAAAGTTATGAAAGAATTGGTACCCGTGCAATATTTTGTAAAAAGCACGTGTTTTTTCGCATGCCGCTAACGTCAGTCAGTCTAAAAACCAAGCATCAGATCTAAAAGTTGGCTGTTTTTTAGCCGTTTTAAGCAGCCCTTACAAAATAGTGGTTAATATTTGTTTTGTTAATCAATTGGCCTAAAATACTTCATTTTAACTCCTTAATGGCTTCTTTTAATTCAATATCCAAGGTAAAAACCTGAATCAACTCAAAGAAACTCCAACCCGACTTTAATAGTTCTCTGAATGTTTTAGAGAAACTCTGATATTAACTCCTATTCCTTGCAAAACAATACGGAGTTCACCGGATGCTTACAATTTTCCATCATGGAACAAACTAAAAATCGTTGCAGGGGTCGGTGTATGTATTATCTTATTCTTTACCATAGCCTGAAATTGATTTAGAGATCACAGATCCCGAGCCTGTTAGGCGCGGATTGCAATTGTAGCGAAGCGAAAATCACCCCTAGGTAAATTCTATACAACTGCTCGTAAGTCTTAGATTATCAACAGTAAAAAAATCAAAAATCCAGTTGTTTTATCGTTTTTAATAAGATTTTGCGTTTATTGGGTGAAACCGCACCAGCCGCTGTTTAGGGGTGAAATTCCCCTTTGCCTACTCGACTTTGATCTTAGTGTATTGTTAATCCTACTTTTTTACCAAGGCCTTCCTCAAAAATCTTGAACAGGGTAGACAACTGGATGTCGATTTTACCATTCTCAATTCTTGAAATATAGCTTTTTTTAGTACCTGTTTTTTTTGCTAAGTCGTCTTGGGTTAAGTGCGCACTTTTTCTTGCTTCCTTAATCATTTCTCCAATGACAAAGGCTTTCGCTTTTGATTCGAACTCATCTCTATTCTTTGATCCTAATTTACCATATTTAATATCAAGAAGTTCGTCGAATGATGTTGCGTCTTTAATTGTTTTCATAATTTATCCTCCTCCTTTTTTGAATGAAAATATTCGTCTTTTATTTTCAATGCTTTAGTTATCTCTTTCTTGGGCGTTTTTTGACTTTTCTTTTGAAATCCGTTGAATAAAATAACCAATCGACCAGAGTCAAAACAGCAAAAAAATCTAAAAATATCACTGCCCACCTTTACTCTTATTTCATAAAGTCCTTCCGTTCCTTCAATATGTTTGAGAAACTTTTGAGGTATAACATCAACTGTTTTAATGACCTTGAAAACATATTCTATTTTCTCTTGCACCGAAGAATCAAGTGAAATATAAAAGTCAATAAAATAATTCCTATAAAATTGTATTTCTCTGGTCACACCACAAAGTTAACAAATATGTAAACATTTTTGAATTTAGTATTTTATTTTTTTAAGCCGATGGAGATTGGAATATCAATACGAAATATTGGATTAATGTGCAGTTTTGTTAAATATGAAATTCAAGATTGCTTGTTGGATAATTCGGTTCGATTTGTGCCAGTGATTTCGGAGCAACAGTGCCAGTGATTTCGGTTCAAACTGTGCCACTTTTTGGTTTTGGCTTTATCG